>NZ_JBEXPY010000019.1:0-144560 GCF_040612315.1 Streptomyces sp. NPDC006435 | reverse complement strand
TCGGCATGCTCCTCAACAACGCGCTGCTCACCACGGTGCTCTCCATCGTGGCCGCCCCGCGCCTGCTGCTCGGCACGTACACCTCCGCCCAGGGCGGCGGCACGGGCATCGGGACCGCGACCTACGACCCCCGCACCGGGGCGATCACCGCCGGACCCGTGATCACCGGGGTGGCCGACCCCTCGTACCTGGCCATGCACCCCTCGGGCGCCACCGTCTACGCGGTCGACGAGCAGGACCGGGGCCGGGTGACGGCCGTGGCCCTCTCGCCCGACGGCGCCCACCGGGTGCTGGGGGCGCGCGACACGGGCGGGGCCGGGCCCGCTCACCTCTCCGTCCACCCCACCGGCAGATGGCTGCTCACCGCGAACTACACCTCGGGCAGCGTCGCGGTGCACCCCGTCCGGGCCGACGGCTCGCTGGGGGAGCGCACGGACCTGGTCGCCCACGACACGCCGCCGCCGGGCCCGGGCCAGGCCGGGCCGCACGCCCATCAGATCGTCACCACCCCCGACGGCGGACACGTCCTCGCCGTGGACCTCGGCAACGACACCGTGTACACCTACCGGCTGGACGAGGAGCGCGGCACGCTCGCCCGGGTCTCCCACGCGTCGCTGCGCCCCGGGGCCGGGCCCCGGCACCTCGCCTTCCACCCCGGCGGCCGGTTCGCCTACCTGGCCTGCGAACTCGACGACACCGCCGTCGTCTGCGGCTACGACCCGGCCACCGGCACCCTGTCCCCGGGCGCCCCGCAGTCCACCGGGACCGGCCCCGGCACCAGCTACCCCGCGCAGTTCCTGGTCACCGCCGACGGCCGGTTCGCCTACCTCGCCAACCGGGGGCACAACAGCCTGACGCGCTACGCGGTCGAGGGCGGCGGGGCCGCGCTGCGGCTGCTCGACACGGTGCCGGTCGGCGGCGACTTCCCCCGGCACACCGCCCTCTCGCCCGACGGGCGGCTGCTCTTCGCGGCCAACCAGCGGTCGAGCACCGTCACGGTCTTCCGGGTCGACGCCCGCACCGGCGGCCTGACCCGCACCGAGGACTCCTTCGCGGCCCCGGTCGCCGTGTGCGTCCTGCCGTACGGGGGCGGCGCCCCGGGCCGGGGCTGACCGGGCCGGACCGCCGCCGCCCGGCCCCGGCACGGGTCCGTTAGGGTCGGGCCCGAACCGCGGGTTCCGCAGCGGCGCGGAGCGCGCATGAGGGAGGCACAGTGCGCTTGAGAGTGGAGTTCACCACCGAGCCCTTCGATCTCGACGAGGCGCCCGCCCACGCGGTCGTGGCCCGCGAGGTCATCCAGACGGCCGACCTGGACGCGGTGGACGTCGGCCCCTTCGGCAACACGGCCGAGGGCGGCGCGGACGAGGTGCTCACCGCGGTGGACACCCTGCTGCGCAGAGCCCTGGCATCGGGTGCCACCCGGGTGTCGCTCCAGGTCAACGTGATCGGGGAGGGCGAGAAGTGACCGAACCGGCCGACCACCCGCTCGTCGCCGCGGTCAAGCCGCTCGTCGACGCCATGGGCGCGGAACTGCTCGTGCCGGAGCAGGCCCGGGCCGACGACGTCGTACTGGCCTGGGAGGGCGAGGACGTCATAGCCGTACGGCTGCCCCAGCTCTCGGAATCGCTCGGCCACATCCTGGCCGCCATGGAGCGCCGGCACGGCAAGCCGCTCGCCGAGCTGGACCGCAGGACCAAACAGGAGGCGGTGCGGAGTCTGGAGGCACGCGGTGCCTTCTCGGTGCGGCACGGGGTGGAGACCGTGGCGAGTGCGCTGGGCGTCAGCCGCTTCACCATCTACAACTACCTGAACAGGGAAAATGCCGCCAAAGCCGAGTAGTTGAGGCCGTGGGCGAACAAAGACGGTGCGGGATCGCGCGGGGCCGTCGTCCGGAGGAACGGACGGCGGCCTTTTACGTTCGCGTAATTTCAACAAAGTGTTGACGTGGTGTTGTGGAGGGCGTTAGCTATCCGCAGCCCGACCGACGCGGCGCGAAGAAACGCACAGCGAAAACAGCCACGGAGGCTCCCGTGACTTCGAGCTCCACGCCGGGCCTCGCCCGGTTCAACACCCTGGCGGACGACGAGGCCACCACCACGTTGCACGAGGTGTGCGCCAGTGCGGCATGGGGAAGAGCGATCCTCTCCCGACGCCCGTACGCCACCCTGCAGGACATGCTCTCCGCCAGTGACGCCGCCACGACCGGACTGGCCCCGGAGGACCTGGCCGAAGCGATGGCCGGACACCCGCCGATAGGCCGCCCGAAGCCCGGGGACCCGACCTCCTCCCGCGAACAGCGGGGGATGGCCGGGGCCTCCGAGGAACTCAAGGCCGAGATGCTCGAACTGAACCTGGCCTACCAGGAGCGGTTCGGACACGTCTTCCTGATCTGCGCCACCGGGGCCACCGGGGAGCAGATGCGCGACGCGGTGAAGTCCCGGATCGGGAACTCGCCCGAACAGGAGCGCGAGCAGGTGCGCACCGAACTGGGCAAGATCAACCGCATCCGCCTCACCCGTCTCGTCACGGAAGACACGTAACACGGGACGCGTCCCGGAAACACCCCGGACACGTACCGCAGAACGCGCATCAGAAGGAGAGTGAAGGTCTTGAGCACCTCCGCCACCGCATCGGTGTCCACCCACATCCTGGACACCAGCATCGGCCGCCCCGCCGCAGCCGTCACCGTCACGCTCGCCGCCCGCAGCGGCGCCGACGCACCGTGGACGGCGCTCGGCGGCTCAGCGACCGACGCGGACGGACGCTGCAAGGACCTGCCGGCACTGCCGGAGGGCACCACCCACGTACGGCTCGAATTCGAGACCGGGACGTACTTCGCCAGCAAGAAGCAAGCCGAGGCGCAGCAGGACGCCCCCCGCGTAAGGGACAGCGGTGTGTTCTTCCCGGAGGTGGCGATCACCTTCGCTGTCACTCCGGGCGAGCACTATCACGTACCGCTGCTGCTCAACCCGTTCGGCTACTCCGTTTACCGAGGGAGCTAGCACCGACATGACAGTCAATCCCCACCAGCCCCGCCCTGTGGTCCTCGGACAGAACCAGTACGGCAAGGCCGAGAACCGCGTCGTCAGGATCACGCGGGACGGCGACACCCACCACATCAAGGACCTGAACGTCTCCGTCGCGCTCTCCGGCGACATGGAGGACGTCCACTACTCCGGCTCCAACGCCCACGTACTGCCGACCGACACCACCAAGAACACGGTGTACGCGTTCGCCAAGGAACACGGCATCGAGTCGGCCGAGCAGTTCGGCATCCACCTCGCCCGCCACTTCGTGACCTCGCAGGAGCCGATCAGGACGGCCCGGATCCGGATCGAGGAGTACGCCTGGGAGCGCATCGCCACCTCCGACGCCAACTCGCAGTTCATCGGCGCCGACGAGGTCAAGCACTCCTTCGTCCGCAGGGGCCAGGAGACGCGCACCACCCAGATCACCTTCGACGGCGAGAAGTGGCAGGTCGTCTCGGGCCTCAAGGACCTCGTGGTGATGAACTCCACGCACTCCGAGTTCTGGGGCTACGTCAAGGACGAGTACACGACGCTCAAGGAGGCGTACGACCGCATCCTCGCGACCGAGGTGTCCGCCAAGTGGCGGTACAACTGGACCAGCGACGACGCGCGGATGCCGAACTGGGAGAAGTCCTACGAGCAGGTGCGCAAGCACATGCTCCAGGCCTTCGCCGAGACGTACTCCCTCTCCCTCCAGCAGACCCTGTACCAGATGGGTTCGCGCATCATCAACAGCCGCAGCGAGGTCGACGAGATCCGCTTCTCGCTGCCGAACAAGCACCACTTCCTGGTGGACCTGGAACCGTTCGGGCTCAAGAACGACAACGAGGTCTACTTCGCGGCGGACCGCCCGTACGGCCTGATCGAGGCCACCGTGCTGCGGGACGGCATCGAGCCGCAGATCCCGGTCGACATGACCAACCTCTGACGCGGCGCCGAGCCGGTCCCCGTCCCGAGCGCACCGCCGGACGGGGACCGGCCGGACCGGAGGGAACCCTCATGGCACAGCCTGCACACGGACCGGCGGAAGCAGACGGCCCGTGCCCCACCCCACCGGCGACCTCGGTCCACCCGGTGGACGAAAAGCTCCGCCCCGCGCGGCTCGTCCCCGCCGCGCTCCAGCACATCGCCGCCATGTACGCGGGCGTCGTCACCCCTCCGCTCATCATCGGCCAGGCCGTCGGCCTCGACCCGGCGGGCATGACCCGGCTGATCGCGGCCGGCCTCCTGATCGCCGGCTGCGCCACCCTCCTGCAGACCCTCGGCATCGGCGGCCTCGCCGGGAACCGGCTGCCGTTCGTCAACGCGGCCTCCTCCGCGGGCATCGCCCCGATGCTCGCCATCGCCGAGACCACCGCGCCCGGCCGCCAACTCCCCGCGATCTACGGGGCGGTGATCGTCGCCGGGGCCTTCTGCCTGGCCGTCGGACCGTTCTTCGGCCGGCTGCTGCGCTTCTTCCCGCCCCTGGTCACCGGCGTCGTCATCACCCTGATCGGCGTCACCCTGATGCCCGTACCGGTCTCCTGGGCGCAGGGCGGCGACAAGGAGGCCGCCGACTTCGGCGACATGAAGTACCTCGCACTGGCCGCCTTCACCCTCGTCGTCATCCTGCTCATCCAGCGGTTCGGACGCGGCTTCCTCAAACAGATCGCCCTGCTGATGGGGCTGTTGGTCGGCACACTGGCCGCGATCCCCTTCGGACTCGCCGACTTCACCGCGCTGAGGTCCGCGCCGGTCGCCGCGCTGCCCGCCCCCTTCGCCTTCGGCGCCCCCGAGTTCCACCCCGCCGCGATCCTCTCGCTCTGCATCGTCATGCTCGTCCTGATGACCGAGTCCAGCGCCGGAATGCTGGCCCTCGGCGAGATCTGCGACCGGCCCACCGACGGCCGGACCATCACCCGCGGACTGCGCACCGACGGCATCGCCACCGTGCTCGGCCCGGTCTTCGGCGGCTTCCCGACGAGCGCCTTCGCCCAGAACGTCGGCGTGGTCTCCCTGACGAAGGTGCGCAGCCGCTACGTCGTCGCGGCCGCCGGCGGCACCCTGCTGGTCCTGGGCGCCTTCCCGGTGCTCGGCGCGGTCGTCTCCCTCGTACCGATGCCCGTGCTCGGCGGCGCCGGCGTCGTCCTGTTCGGCTCGATCGCGGTGAGCGGCATCCGCACCCTCGCCGAGGCCGGACTCGACGACAGCTCCAACATCATCCTGGTCGCCGTGGCCCTCGGCGCGGGCATCATCCCGCTCGCCGCGCCCGGCTTCTACGCGGGATTCCCCTCCTGGGCACAGACCGTCCTGGGCTCCGGAATCAGCGCCGGAGCACTCGTCGCGGTCCTGCTCAACCTGTTCTTCCACCATCTCGGCACCCACGGCCGCCCGGCCGTGGCACTCAAATCCTCCTAGGGTCCTGCCGTGCCCGCACCCCCGGAAAGAGAAGGAAGCAGCGCCATGGCAGCAACGCCGACCCCCGAGCGCGTGGAACGCGTCGTCATCGAGAACTGTTCGATCGCCACCGTCGACGCCGACGACACCGAGTACGCCTCGGGCCACATCGTCGTCGCAGGCAACCGCATCGAATCCGTCGGCGCGGGACGGGCACCCGAGGGCCTGGAGAACGTCGTGCGCCGCGTCGACGGCACCGGACACCTGGCCACCCCCGGCCTGGTCAACACACACCACCACTTCTACCAGTGGATCACCCGCGGCCTGGCCACCGACCACAACCTGTTCGACTGGCTCGTCGCGCTTTACCCGACGTGGGCGCGCATCGACGAACCGATGGTCCGGGCCGCCGCGCAGGGCTCGCTCGCCATGATGGCCCGCGGCGGCGTCACCACCGCCATGGACCACCACTACGTCTACCCGCGCGGCTCCGGCGACCTGTCCGGCGCCATCATCGGGGCCGCCCGTGACATGGGCGTACGGTTCACCCTGGCCCGGGGCTCCATGGACCGCAGCGTGAAGGACGGCGGACTGCCGCCGGACTTCGCCGTCGAGACGCTCGACGGCGCGCTGGCCGGCACCGAGGCCACCATCGACGCGCACCACGACCCCTCCTTCGACGCGATGACCCAGGTCGCCGCCGCACCCTGCTCCCCGTTCTCCATCTCCACCGAACTGCTGCGCCAGGGCGCCGAACTGGCCCGGCGCAAGGGGGTGCGCATGCACACCCACGGCTCGGAGACCGTGGAGGAGGAGAAGTTCTGCCACGAGCTGTTCGGGATGGGCCCGACCGACTACTTCGAGTCGACCGGCTGGCTCGGCGACGACGTGTGGATGGCGCACTGCGTCCACATGAACGACTCCGACATCGCCGCGTTCGCCCGCACCGGAACCGGCGTCGCGCACTGCCCCTCGTCCAACGCCCGGCTGGCCGCGGGCATCGCCCGGGTCCCCGACATGCTCGCGGCCGGCGTCCCGGTCGGCCTCGGCGTCGACGGCACCGCCTCCAACGAGTCCGGCGAACTCCACACCGAACTGCGCAACGCCCTCCTCATCAACCGCCTCGGCGCCCACCGGGAGAAGGCCCTGAACGCCCGGCAGGCCCTGCGCCTGGGAACGTACGGCGGCGCCCAGGTCCTGGGCCGCGCCGACCAGATCGGCTCCCTGGAGCCTGGCAAGCTCGCCGACCTGGTGCTCTGGAAGCTGGACACCCTCGCCCACGCCTCCATCGCCGACCCGGTGACCGCGCTCGTGTTCGGCGCCGCCGCCCCCGTCACCCTCTCCCTCGTCGACGGCAGGCCCGTCGTCGAGGACAACCACCTGATCACCGCGGACGAGGAAGCCATCGCCCGCGCCACCCGCGACGAGGCCCGCCGCCTCGCGCAGGTCGCCGCCGGGGCCTGACGCCCCGGAACCCCCCGTACCGGCCGGTCGAGGGGGACGGCCCTCGACCGGCCGCCGCGGACCCCGAAGGGGTCCACGGCAAACCGGTGCGGTGGAGCGTGCCCCGCGCACGCGCCGCCGCACCGGCGACCCAAGCTGCCCGCACCAGCTGCACGTCACGTTCCACCTGCATCAACGCCCCACTTGCACCACCTCCCTGACACCCACGCCGCCCCAGGCGTGTAACCGACCGGAGGAACCGCCGTGGCAGCTAAGCCCAGGTTTCACAACGACGCAGTCGCAGCACCCGACACCGGCCCCGCCCCCGGGCCGTCCTCGGCGGACCGGAAACATCCGGTCGACGAGACGCTCCCCCCGCTGAAGATGTTCACCAGCGGCCTCCAGCACGTGGCCGCGATGTACGCGGGCGTGGTCGCCCCGCCGATGATCGTGGGGCCCGCCGTCGGCCTCACGGCCAAGGAGACCGCCTTCCTGATGGGGGCGAGCCTGTTCACCGCGGGCATCGCCACCCTGCTCCAGACCCTCGGCTTCTGGCGCATCGGCGCCCGGCTGCCGTTCGTCAACGGCGTCTCGTTCGCCGGGGTCACCCCGATGGTGGCGATCGGGAAGGACCGGGGGCACGACGGCATCGCCGTCATCTTCGGCGCGATCATCGTCGCCAGTCTGCTCGGCTTCCTGCTGGCCCCGTACTTCTGCAAACTGATCCGCTTCTTCCCGCCCGTCGTCACCGGCACCGTGATCACCCTGATCGGCGTGTCGCTGCTGCCGGTCGCCTTCAACTGGTCCCAGGGCGGCAACGCCAAGGCCGCGGACTACGGCTCCACGACCAACATCACCATGGCCGCCGTCACCCTGGTGATCGTCCTGGCGCTGCGGAAACTGCTGCGCGGCTTCCTCCAGCAGATCTCCATCCTGCTGGGCCTGGTCATCGGCACGCTGATCGCGATCCCGGTCGGCATCACCGACTTCGGCGCCCTCGGGGACGCCGACTTGATCGGCTTCCCCACCCCGTTCCACTTCGGGGCGCCGCAGTTCGAGATCGCCGCGATCGTCTCCATGAGCATCGTGATGCTGGTCTGCATGACCGAGTCGACCGCCGACATGCTCGCGCTCGGCAGGATCGTCGACCGGCCGGCGGACGAACGGACCATCGAGGGCGGTCTGCGCGCCGACACCCTCGGCAGCGCCATCAGCCCGCTCTTCAACGGCTTCATGTGCAGCGCCTTCGCCCAGAACATCGGCCTCGTCGCGATGACCAAGGTGCGCAGCCGCTTCGTGGTGGCAGCCGGTGGCGGCATTCTGATCGTCCTCGGGCTGGTCCCGGTCGCCGCCTCGGTCATCGCGCTCGTCCCGCTGCCGGTCCTCGGCGGCGCGGGCATCGTGCTGTTCGGCTCGGTCGCCGCGAGCGGGATCCAGACCCTGGCGGCCGCCGCGCTGGAGAAGGGCGAGAACGCGCTGATCGTGGCCGCGGCCGTGGGCGTCGGCCTCATCCCGATCGCCGCGCCGGAGTTCTACCACGCGTTCCCCGAGGACCTGCTCGTCGTGCTCGACTCCGGGATCTCGACCGGCTGCGTGGTGGCGATCGTGCTCAACCTGGCCTTCAACCACCTCGGCCGGAAGCCGGACGCGGAGGCGCCGGAGCGGGACGGGGACCGGTCGGTGGCGGCCCCGGTGGGCGCGCACTGACCCGATCGGGTCCGCCCCGGGCCGGTACGGGCCGGGGCGACACGGGCACGACCCGGTACGGCGCCGTGGCGCGTACGACGACACCTGCGGGTGCCGCCGTACGCGCCACGGTCATGGGGTCCGGACGTGTCAGCCGATGTGGAAGCTGTCGCCGTACACCTTCCAGTCGAGCGGCGGGTCGAGGTTCAGGTTGCGCTTCTTCAGGAAGACCCGCTGGGCGGTGTCCACCCGGCTGGTGTCCTCGTGGGCCTCCTCCTGCTTCATCGCCCAGACGCGGGCGTCGAGGAAGGCGTTGAGGTACGTGACCTCGTCACCGCCCTGGGACGGCGGCTTCGCCTTCGAGAGGGCGCGCTTGCGGATGGAGCTGAAGCCGGTGCTGTCGCCGCCGTCGCCGTGCATGACGATGGCGTCGTAGTACGCGAACTGGCCGAGCGTGCCGATGCCGTCGGCCTTGCCCTGCTTGACGGCCGGGTTGAAGTACACCCGGTCGCGCTCGTCGTCCTGCGCCTTCCGGAACGCCGAGTCGGACGCGGCCTTCACCCAGTCCTTGGTGAAGTTCGGGTCGAGACCCTCGTGCGAGGGAGTGCCGTCGACCTTCCGCAGCGCGGGGAGGTACTTCGCGAGGACGTTGTCGGGCTTGCGCTCGGTGTACAGCTCGACGAGGTCGAGCATGTCCCCGGTGCCGGAGCAGAAACCGATGATGCCCGCGGTGTAGCCGCGGTCGTCGTCGATGTCCTCGATGTACTTGTACTGGGCCTTCCAGTCGAGGGAGGAGTTCTCGGCGCTGGAGACCAGTTGCATGGCGATCTCCTTCTTCGCCGGGTCGTCCAGACCGGTCGCCGCGGCGACGGTCGCGGCCGGCCGGACCACCGCCGAGGACTGCTGTGCCTGGTGCGTGGGGGCACCGGCGTGGGCTGCGACGGGGATCGCCGTGAGGGAAAGCCCGAGCGCGACGACCGCGATGCGCACGGGACGGGCGTTGCGACGTGCGGCGCGCTTATGGGGAGCGTGCACCAGAGTCCTCCAGAGGGAGTTCTTCGTTCCGTCGGTCTGTTAGGAAGCTTTCCTATCAGGATGGAGGGAGGGTCGTACACCCCTCGACAGGGGGGAAGTTGAGAACTTCCCCCGAAACGCGGAACGCGGAACGGCCCCGCACCGCGCGAAGGGCGCGGTGCGGGGCCGTGGCGGGCCGGAGCCCGGGACCGGTACGGGGTCGGGGTGCGGACCGGGGTGCGCCGGTCTCAACAGTCGAGGTAGCCGGCGTGGATCCAGACGCCGGTGGGGCCGCCCCACAGGTCGCCCATGACCCAGCTTCCTTCCTGGCCGCGGGCGTTGAGCTTCTGCCCCCGGTTCACCTGCCCCAGGACCGGGTAGTCGGAGCCGGGTCCGCCGCGGAAGTTCACCCCGTTGTCGTTGACGGTGCAGACCACCGCGGCAGCCTTCGCGGCCTGGGCCGCGACGGGGCTCTGCACGGCCTGGGCGGCGGGGCTCAGGGCGAGCCCGAGACCGGCCGCCAGGACCGTCGCGGCCAGCATCATCTTCTTCACCATGCGGTTCTCTCCTCCGTGTTCCGGCTCGCGTCGGCGCGAGCCGTCCGTCGACCCCAACGCGGTCGCGGACCGTCCGGTCACGGGCCGGACACGTCGTTCGAGCAGCAGTGAAAGTGCAGCTCACACGATGTGCGCACCGGCGTGCGCGGGTGGCGGGCCGATCCCGTGCTCGCGCTGGTGCCGACGTCGCGGCGAACGCGGAGAGGTCGTGCGGGTGTACCGGCCGGGGCGGGAGGACCGGCCCGGCGCGCTCTGCGCACCCCGGAGGCGGTCGGCCCGGACGGCGAAGGCGGCGCCGAGGAGTGACCCGGCTGTCGGGTCCGGCCGGTCAGCCGGTCAGCCGGTCAGCCGTTCGCCGCGGGCCCGGAGCCGTGGGCCTGCGCCGGGAGCATCAGCGCCGAGTCCGTGTGGAGCGTGATGCGCACCGGTGTGAAGGTGGTGGCGTCCACCGGTGACTCCCCGTTGCCGGGACTGCGGGCGTAGCGCGGATGGGCGCCTCCGCTGATCTGCCAGCGGATGCGATGGCCGACGGCGAACCTGTGGGCGGTCGAGCTCATCGGCACGGTGATCCGCGACGGCTCCTGCCCGTCCGTCCGCAGTCGGCCCAGCCCGTCGCAGATGTTGACGGAGCGGCCCTGCGGATCCACGTCGCACAGGCGGGTGAAGACATCGGCGTGACCGGTGTCCGTGGAGGCGCTCAGCCGCGCCGAGACCGGCCCGAGTATGTCCACGGGCTCGGCCAGGGGTGGGCCGGTGAACGTCAGCACGTCTTCCCGGGCCTCCAGGCCGCTGTTGTCGCGGGGACCGGCGGTGCGGGAGAGCAGAGGGCCGCCGAGGGACGGGGTGGGGTCGCCCGGGTCGTAGCGGAAGGATGTCAGCGGCGTGCAGTCCGCGGGAGCCTGCCGGGTGAGATGTCCCTGCACGGTGGGAAACCACGGGCTGACGGCCGTGACCGGCGGCCAGTCGTCGAGGTTCCGCCAGGCGTTCTCGCCGCCGATGTGCACGCGCACCCTCGTGGGACGCAGGCCGGAGGGGTCGGCGCCCAGATGGGCGCGCAGCCAGGCGAGGCTCTCGGCGAACACCTCGGGCCAGCCCTGCTGCAGGGCGGAGGTGTGGGTCCAGGGGCCGACGAGCAGGGCGGTCTCGCATCCGGCCCGACGCAGCCGGTCGTACTGCTCGAAGGTCTGGTCGACCAGCGCGTCGTGCCATCCGGTGATCAGGCCCGTGGGCACGTCGAGTCGTTCCGCCACCTCGGCCAGGGACGCGCCGTGCCAGTAGGCGTCCTCGGCGTCCGGGTGTGTCATCACACCGTCCAGCCAGGGCACTTCGCCCCCGAGCGCCGATGTGTACGCCCCGCGCAGCGGCTGCGCGGTGATGGCGTCACGCAGCCGCCGCTGCAGGCGCAGTGTCGCCCCCAGGAACGGTGCCATGCCCTGGTGCTGGTAGGTCATGCCCGCGCCGACGGCGAGTGCGGTCTCCAGCCGCAGCACGCCGTGCGCGTGGAACAGGGCGTAGGGATCGTGCAGGCCCACCTGCACCACCATCGCCTTCAGTTCCGGCGGCGGGTCCACGGCCAGGGCCCATTGCGTGTAGCCCAGATAGCTGGGGCCGACGGTGCCCAGTGTGCCGTTGAACCAGGGCTGTTCGCGCAGCCAGGACACCGTGGCCAGGCCGTCCGGGGTCTCATTGCGCCACAGGTCGAACGCACCCCCCGAGCCGCCGGTGCCGCGGCAGCTCTGCAGGACCACGTGGAAGCCCTGTTCGGCGAAGAGCAGGCCGTACATGGGGGACCACGGCAGGCCCCTGCCGTACGGCGAGCGCACCAGGAGGGTGGGGAATTCGCCCTCGGTGCGCGGGAAGTAGTGGTCCGTGATCAGCGGGCTGCCGTCGGCGGCCGGCACCGCCAGCCCCGGCTCCCACCCGACATCGTGCGGTCCGGCCGGGAGACGGCGCCACATCGCTCTCATCATCCGTGCGGCGAGGGGCGGTTTCCCGGAAGGCGGTGCCCAGGTCGGCCTCGGCACCGAACCGTGCGTGCGTGACGTCATCGTTCCCTCCTTGGTTTCCGTACGATGTACGAGAATAAGGGATGCTTGACTGGGCCCCGGCAGGGGCCGCCGATCGAGAAAGGAGCGTGGACCATGTCCCGTGACGGAGGGGCCGGCGCCCCGGGCGTCGACCCCCAGCAGCTCTGGCTGGCCTCCGACCGGCCGCGCAGGGGCCGCCCGCCCGCCTACAGCAGGGAAGCGATCACCGCGGCGGCCGTCGCCCTGGCGGACGCCGAGGGGCTCGAAGCGGTCACCATGCGGAAAGTCGCCGCACGGGCCGGAGCCGGCGTCATGTCGCTCTACAGCTACGCCCCCGACAAGGAAACGCTGCTGGAGCTGATGGTCGACCACGTCAGTGGCGAACTGGCGACCACGGACACACCCACCGGCGACTGGCGCGCCGACCTGAAGGCCATCGCCCACCTCCAGCGCGCCCTCATGCTGCGACACCGCTGGCTGCCCGCCGTGCTGGCCACCCGGCGCGTCCCCGGCCCCAACACCCTGGCCTTCCTGGAAAACGCGCTCGCCGCGCTACGGCCCACCGGGCTGGACGGTACGGCGAAGCTGGAAGTCTTCGCCCAACTCACAGCGTTCGTGGCCGGACACGTCGCCCATGAGATCGCGCAGGCCGCAGCCTCGCAGTCCCCCGAACGGGCCGCGGCCGAAGCCCGCTACCTCGCCGCCGTCGCCGCGGACGGCCGCCATCCCGAACTCGCCGAAGCCCTCTCCGCCCCCGGGCGCCCCCTCACCCCCGAAGCCACCTTCACCCGATTCCTCAACCGCCTGATCGACGGTCTCGACACCGACTGACCCCGTGGCGCGGGAGCGGGCGAGCGGGCCCGCCCCCACCGGAACCCGGGCACCGGCGTCGGTGTCAGTGCCGGATGCCATGATCCGTCGCATGGATCTCGAACTGTTCTTCGCCGACGTCGACGCGCAGCCCTGGGCGGAGTTGCAGCACGCCTACGGCGGCGCCGCCGACGTTCCCGGGCACCTGCGGGCGCTCGCGGGCGACGACGAGGAGGCCGCGGCGGAGGCGGTCTCCGAGCTGTACTCCGCCATCCTGCACCAGGGTTCGGTCTACGGGGCGACGGCCCACGCCGTCCCGTACCTCGCACGGCTCGCCGGGGCCGGGTACCGCACCGAGGACCTGCTGGTGCTCCTCGGCGGGATAGCGGAGGGCGGTGCGGACGACGGGGACACGGACGAGGCCGCCTGCCGGGCGGCCGTCGTGGACCGGTTGCCGCTGATCCTGTCATCGGTCGACGCCGGGGAACCGGGGCTCCGGTGCGCCGCGGTGTGGGCCGCCGCGATGACCGGTGCGGCCGATCGGGTGCTGCCGGTGCTCCGGCGGCGCCGCGGGACGGAGGAGCACCCGCGGGTGCGGGCCGAGCTGATCGGGGCCATGGCCCATCTGGACCCGGCGGGCACCGCCGCCGCGGCGGGCGAGGCCATCGGCGGTCAGGAGCCGGACGAGGTGCGCGTCGTGGCCCTGCTGGCCTGCGTGGACGGCGGCCTGCCCTGGGGCCCCGAGCACCACGGGGCGATGCTGTCCCTGCTTCCCGCGGACGGGCTGGTCGTGGACCACCTCGACCAGGAGCGGAACGAGCCCCTGCAGTACGTCGTCGAGGCGCTGCTGCTCCGCGACACCGAAGCGGACCGGGACGCGGCGTACGCGCTGCTGGACGCCGCGCTGCGCAGCACGGATCCCGAGGCGCGCGCGGAGGCGCTGTGGGCGGCCGAGCAGGCCTGTCTGCTGTCGCGCAGCGCCCCGGACCGGCTGGCGGGCACCGTACCGGCGCTGGTCGCCGATCCGGACGCACTGCCCGCGGCGTACTCGCTGCTCCAGAAGCTGGGACCGCACGCAGTCGAGGCCGCCCCGGAGCTGGCCCGGATCGCCGGGGGCGAGGGCGATCCGGCGGACTGCGCCCTGGAGACGCTCGTCCTCGTGGCCCCCGATCTGGCGGCGCCGCTCCTCGCTCGTGACCTGGGACGACGCCCGCGAGCACTTCGCGCGGTGGGCGGCCCCCTGTTCGGGGTGGTGGTCGGCATCCGGCCCCTGCCGTGCGACGAGGCGCTGCTGGCCGCGATCCGTGTCCGGCTGGCCGCCGAGGACATCGAGGGCAACGAGCCCGTTCACCTGTTGTCCCTGCTCGAATCCTGGGGGAGCGGGGCGGCGGCCGCCCTGCCCGAGCTGCGGTCCGTGCTGCCGCGTTTCCCGGCGGCCGTGCCGAGGACGCTGGTCGCGGTCTGCCCGCCGGAACACCGCGCGGAGACCGCACGGCTGCTGACCGCCGCCGCTTCCGGGCCGGGGAACGGCCGGCTCGCCGCCGCGAAGGCGGTGCGCGAACTGACAGGGGAGACCGGGCCGCTCAGGACGGCCGTCGCCACGTGCCTCGCCGACGGCGACGACGTGCAGGAGGCCGCGGAACTCGCCGCCGGGCTGGGCGCGGAGGCGTTGGAGCTGGTACCGGCCCTGCGGGCCGCGCTCAGCGACCTCGGGAGCGGCCGCACCACCTCGCGGATGGACTGCGACATCGCGGTCGCGTCGGCCCTGTGGCGGATCACGGGGGACACCGCGCAGGCGGTGCCGGTGCTGGCCGGTGTGCTGGCGGAGACCGGGAACATGTGGATGCGCTGGACGTTCCGCCGGGCCGCGCGGGCGGCCGCCGCGATGGGCGGGGCGGCCCGGCCGCTGGTGCCCGCGCTGGAGGGGCTGCTGACCGACCCTGCGCACGTTCCGGCGGCGGTGCTCGCCCTGCACGCGATCGCCCCCGAAACCCTCGACGGACCACGCACGGCCGGTCTGCTCCTGGACTCCGCGGAGGCGGACGCCGACGCGGAACTCGCGCTGGAGGCCCTGGCCCTGCTCGGCCCCGCCGCCCTCACCGACGACCACCGGCGCCGGCTGACGGCCCTGGCCGAACAGGACCTCCGGGTGCGGTCCTCGGGCGTGGAACCGGCGATATGCCCGGCCGACGAACAGCTGCGGGAACAGGCCCGCGAGGTGGCGCGCGGCCTGGGCTGACCGACCGGCGCACCGTCGCCGGCACCGGGCCGCGCCCCGTGCCGGGCCGAGATCGCGCCCCGTGCCGGACCGCGCCCGTGCCCCGCGCCGGGCGCGACCGCGTCGGACCGCGTCCCCGTGCCGGGCGTGGTCCGGTGCGGGGGCGGCGTGGCTCAGGTGCCCGGCCGCCAGTCCGGGCGGCGGCCGCTCATGGCGACGGTCTGGTCGAGCAGGGGCGCGTCGGCCGGGACGGGGACCGGGGCACCGAAGATTTCCTCCGGGCGGGGAGCGTCGTCGTCAGGGGTCAGCAGGGCCAGCGAGACGCGCAGGCTCGCCTCGTCCGGCTCGTACTCCTGACCGGTCGAACGGGCCAGGTCCCAGCCGTGGATCACCAGCTCGTCCAGTGCGACCACCACCGCCACCTCGGCCGGCAGATCCACCCCGCCCGCCCTGGTCATCCCCTGCCGGGCGTCGGGGGCGCGCCAGGCCGCCACCAGCTCGTCCAGCAGCGGCGGCAGTGTCTCGCGCCAGTCGTCGGGGAGCACCGGCGGGGCGTCGGCCGGTGGGGTGTCGGTCGTCGGCCCGAGGTCCTTGCGCGCCGCGTCGCGGAAGGCGGCGCTCAGCCCGACCACATGGGCGAGCAGCTCGCGCACCGTGTAGTCGGGACAGGGCGTCGGACCGCCCAGTTGCCGGTCGTCGATGCCGCCGAGCAGGGCGGCGAGCCGGCGCGCGGCGGGCTCCAGGTCGATCGTGGGGATCGTCTCGGTGTGCGTGTCCATACAGTGCAGACCTCTCCCGCGCCCCGAACTCATCGCTCATCGCACGACGCGTCCACGGAGCACGATCCGGCTCGGGTGGTTCAGCACGGCAGGGTCCTCGGTCGGGTCGGTGGCGTATGCGACGAGGTCGGCGGGCGCGCCGTCCACGAGGCCCGGCAGTCCGAGCCAGGCCCGTGCCGTCCAGGACGCGGCACCGAGTGCCGCGCGGGCCGGCAGACCGGCCCGTACCAGCCATTCCATCTCGCCCGCGACCGTCCCGCAAGGGAAGGAGTCCGTCCCCGCCAGCACCGTCACACCGGCCTCGTGGGCAGCGCGCACATTGTCGAGCATGCCGTCCCACCCGGCCAGCCACAGATCGCGGCGCACGCTCGGTTCCCGGGCCCGCATCCGGTCCACCCCGGCGGCGAAGACGCTCAGCGTCGGCACGAACGCCGTGCCCCGCGCGGCCATCCGGTCCAGCAGCGCCGGATCGAGATGCATGCCGTGCTCCAGGCTGTCGGCGCCCGCCAGTACGGCGTTGCGGGTGCCCTCGGAGGTCTGGCAGTGCACCGCGACCTTGCCGCCGACCGCGTGCACCGCCTCCACCACCGAGGTCAACAGCGGCAGCGGCACGGCGGGTTCGTCGGCGGCCCAGTCCCCGACGACCTTGCACCACCCGGACGAGGCGGTCGCCTCCTCCACGGCGGCCCGCACCAACTCCGCCTCGCTCACGTCCCGTCCGAAGCCGGGGAAGAACCGGCCGGGCGTGGCCAGCCACCGCCCCGCCGACGTCACCCGGGGCAGCTCCGGGTCCTCCGCCACCCAGCCGGGCATCCGCCGCGCCGTGCCCGGGGTGCGCACCGCGAGCACCCCGGCGTCCCGGTGCTCCACCAACTGCCGCCGCAGCAGCCCCTCGTCGAAGGGCACACGGGGGTCCGTCGTGCCGGGGTGGGTGTGCACGTCGACGAGGCCGGGCAGCAACCAGCCGCCGTCCACGACCATTTCCACGTCCCGGCCCGAGAGGCCGCCCGACGGGCCGCCCGCGCGGAGCACCTCGCCGTCGATCAGGAAGGTGCGCTCCTCGCGCTCCGGCAGCACGACTCCTCGTATGCACAGCATCGGACGACCGTACGGCACGACGGCCCCGCGGGGCGGAGCGCCACCGCCCCGCCCCGCCCCGCGGGACGCACGGTCACACCGGCACATTGCGGAACGTTCCGATCCGTCCTCTTGTCGGCGACCCCCACGTCGTGCGATACAGGTCTGGACCATTGCTCCCGGATGGAAGGCGCAACCGTGCAACGCCCCCACGCAACCGCCGCGTTGGCCTGCTCCGTCGTCCTGCTCGCCGCGCTGACCGCCTGCGAATCCGCCCCCGAGGCCGACACCGAGCGGCCGACGGCGCCGGGTCACGTGACGGCGCAGGCCGGCAGCGCCACCTCCGTGCACGTCATGTGGGAGCGGGCCTCGGACGACAGGGCGGTCACCGGCTACGAGGTCTACCGGGAGGGGAAGCGGGTGAAGTCGGTCCCGGCGGCCAAGCTGATGATCGATGTCGACGGGCTGACCGCGTCGACCGCCCACACCTTCACCGTCCGGGCCCGTGACGCCGCCGGGAACCTCTCCGCGCCCGGTGCCGCCGCCCGCGTCACCACGCCCGCCGCCGCCCGCGCCGACCGGAAGGCACCGACCCGCCCGGTGAAGCTGCGCGGCACGGTGGACGGCAGCCGGGCGGTGAACCTCTCCTGGGGCGGCTCGACGGACGACGTCGGTGTCACCTCGTACGACATCTACCAGGAGGACTCCCGGATCCACAGCGTGCCCGGCGACCGGACCACCGCGCATCTGACCGGACTGCGCCCCGGCACCGTCTACACCTTCACCGTCCGGGCCCGCGACGCGGCCGACATCTCCTCGCCGGACAGCAACGCCGTCGACCTCACGACCGGGTCCGCCCCGGGCGCCCCGGCCGCCACCGCCCCCACCGACCTGCGGGTCGACAGTCGTGCCCAGGGCGAGGAGTACGCCATCGACCTGGACTGGGAGCAGCCGGAGACCGGCGGGGAGATCCCCGCGTACCAGCTGTTCATGAACGGCCGGCCGACCACCACGATCGTGTGGGGCGGGGCCCCGCCCGAGGGGCGGGCGAGCTACCGGCTCACCGTGGGCGACCCGCGCGGCACCCGCTACTCGCTGAAGATCCGCGCGAAGCTGCCCGACGGGAAGTGGGGTGACTTCTCCGCCCAGCGCACGATCGTCCTCGGTGAGTGAGCCGAGTGAGGCGCACGGGGTGGGTGAGGCGCACGGGGTGAGGCGCACGGGGGAGTGGGGCGCGCAGGGTGAGTGAGGCGTACGGGGGTGAGGCGCGCCGGGGGTGCGGGCGGAGGCTTTACCCGTGATTGGTCTGTACCTATTGACGAGTTGGTCCAGACCTTTTAGTTTCCCCTGTGCTCCATGGCACCAAGGAATCCGGCTCCCCTCTCAGGACCGCCTCACCGGTCCCTGCCTCATGGGAGAACACCATGTTCGAGCACATGACTCTCAGACGGAGAACGGCCACCGCGCTCGTCGCCGTCCTCGGGCTGCTCCTCGCGCTGCTCTCGCTCCAGGCCGCCCCCGCGCACGCGGCGGGCAAGCTGACGGCGACCTTCACCTCGGCCGACAACGGCTCCTGGTGGAAGGGCACCTACGTCCTGCACAACGACACCGACACCGCCGTGACCGGCTGGGAACTCGAATTCGACCTGCCTGCCGGGGTCACGATCGACACCTCCTACAACGGCACCGTCACCACCCGGGGCAGCCACGTCACCGCGGCCAACGCCCACTACAACGGCACGGTCGCCGCGCACGGCACCAGTGAGCCGTACAGCTTCTGGTTCGTCGCCAAGGGCCCCGTCACCGCGCCCACCGGCTGCCGGATCAACGGCGACAAGTGCGACGGCTCCGCCGACGTGCCGCCGGGCGTGCCCGGCGGGCTGAAGCAGGCCGACGTCACCGCCCGCACCGCGTCCCTGTCCTGGACGGCGGCCGCGGCGGGCGACTTCCCCGTGGCGTCGTACGACGTCCTGGCCGGTGGCGAGGTGGTGGGGTCCGCCACCGCGGCCACCTCCACCACGGTCACCGGCCTGACCCCGGCCACCGCCTACTCGTTCACCGTCCGCGCCAAGGACACCCGTGGCAACACCTCGGCCGAGAGCGCGCCGCTCGCCGTCACCACCGTCGACCCGGCCACCGACACCTCCCCGCCCACCGCGCCCGGATCGCTGCGCTCCACGGCCGCCGACTCCTCGTCCGTCACCCTGGCCTGGAACGCGGCGACGGACGACCAGCGGGTCGCCGCGTACGACATCTACCGGGGCGGCCTGCTCGCCACCACGGTCTCCGGCACGACGACCACCGCCACCATCGGCGGACTCTCGCCCTCGACCTCGTACACCTTCACCGTCAAGGCGCGGGACGCGGCGGACAACGCCTCCCCGGCCAGTGCCGCGCTCACCGTGAAGACCGACGACATCGTCGGTGCGGGCGACTACGCCAAGGTCGGCTACTTCGTCCAGTGGGGCATCTACGGCCGCCAGTACTTCGTCAAGAACCTCCAGGACTCCGGGGCCGCGGGCAAGCTCGACATCATCAACTACGCCTTCGCCAACATCGACCCCGACAACCTCACCTGCCTGAACGGCGTCACGAAGGGCACCACCGCCGACCCCCAGGACCCGGAACAGGGCACCGGTGCCGGGGACGCCGACGCCGACTACGCCCGCCCGTTCGCCGCGGCCCAGTCCGTCGACGGCGTCGCGGACGACGGATGGGCCAAACTGCGCGGAAACTTCAACCAGTTGAAGAAGCTGAAGAAGCTCAACCCGAGCCTGAAGATCGTGGTCTCGCTCGGCGGCTGGACGTACTCGAAGTACTTCTCCGACGTGGCGGCCACCGACGCGGCCCGCAAGAAGTTCGTCTCCTCCTGCATCGACATGTACATCAAGGGCAACCTGCCCGAATACAACGGCGCGGGCGGCCCCGGGGTCGCCGCGGGCATCTTCGACGGCTTCGACGTCGACTGGGAGTGGCCGGGCACCGGCACCGGACACCCCGGCAACCACTACTCGCCCGACGACAAGGACAACCTGACCCTGCTGCTCGCCGAGTTCCGCAGGCAGCTGGACGCCCTCGGCGGCGAGCACCGGCTCCTCACCGCCTTCACCCCCGCCGACCCGCAGAAGATCGGCGACGGCTGGGACCTGGCCAAGGTCTTCGACTCGCTCGACGTGGCCAACGTCCAGGGCTACGACTTCCACGGCTCGGGCAGCGACAACTCCTGGGAACCCGACCGCACCGGCCACCAGGCCAACCTCTACCCGGACGACCAGGACCCCTACACGACCCGGTTCAGCGCCGACACCGCCATCAAGGCGTACACCGACGCGGGCGTCGAACCCCGCAAACTGACCCTCGGCATACCGTTCTACGGCCGGGGCTGGCAGAACGTCACCGACGGCGGGGTCGCGGGCGAATGGCAGGGCGCGGGCGGCGCCGCCCCCGGGCAGTTCGCCGAGGAGGCCGGCAA
This sequence comes from Streptomyces sp. NPDC006435, assembly GCF_040612315.1. Classification (NCBI taxonomy): domain Bacteria; kingdom Bacillati; phylum Actinomycetota; class Actinomycetes; order Kitasatosporales; family Streptomycetaceae; genus Streptomyces; species Streptomyces sp. NPDC006435. Next base: position 124,072 of record NZ_JBEXPY010000019.1, on the reverse strand, counting down.
CCGCGGCTACTCCAACCTCATCGGCGCGTACCCGACGATGACGGTGCACCACGACGAACAGTCGGTCTCCACGTACGGCTACACCGGAAACCAGTGGTGGTCCTTCGACGACACCTGGTCCCTCGGCAAGAAGACCGACTACGTGAAGTCCAAGGGGCTGCTGGGGGTGATGATCTGGGAGATGTCGGGTGACACGGCACAGGGCACCCTGATGAACGCCCTGGACACCGGCCTGAAGCAGGGCCTCTCCGGACAGAAGCGGCGGCAGTAGCCGGCCCGCCGGTCCGCGGGGCTCCGGCGGGTCCCGCGGACCGGTCGTGCGGCGGAGCCGGGATCAGACGCCCCCGAGCACGCCCTGTGCCGAGGTCAGACAGCGTTCGGCCAGTGCCGCCGGCCCCTCCGGGCCCGTCGCGGGGGCGTCGCCGGCCGCCCAGGTCTCCACCGCGGCCCGCACCGCGGCGCCCGCGACCCCGGCCGTCAGCCGGATCTCCAGCGAGCCCGCCCCGTCCGGGAGCCCGGCGCGCGCCGCGAGCACCGCCGCCAAGGTGGCGTCCGCGTCGTGGCACGCGTCGTTCCACACCGACTGGAGGGCCGGGCTGTCCGCCGCCATCCGCAGCAGCGACCGCACCCACTCCAGGGACTCCGAGGCCGCCGTGTCACCGGGGGCCGGGGCCAGTGTCCGCCCCGCCGCGTGCCGCAGCGCGTCCGGCACCGACAGGGTGCCCGGCGCGTCCCGCACCGCCTCCACCCATTGCCGGGCGCCGACGGCGAGCAGCGGGGTGATGGCCTCCTCCTTGGTCGCGAAATAGCGGTAGAAGGTGCGCGGGGCGACGCCTGCGGCACGTGCGATGTCCTCGGCGCGGGTGCCCCGCAGGCCGTGCTCGACGAAGAGCGCCGCCGCCGTACGGGCGATGTCCAGCCGGGTCGCGGCCTTGCGCCGCTCCGTCAGAGAGCCACCTTGCATGCGGGCCAGGGTATGCCCTGGAGCCACTCCGCCCGTCAGGCGTCAACTGCCCATGTGGCAGAATCTGCCACAAAGGCATGTGGTGAACCAGCAAGAGGTGGCAAGAGCGGTGCGTCGGCGGCAGTTCCTTCTTCAGACGGCCGGCCTCGCCGGCGCCACGGCGGCGTTCGGGCTCACCGGCTGCGAGACGCGCGAGGACGTGAAGCTGGATCTCCTCGTGGCCAGCTACGACAAGAGCGTGGGCGCCTCGATCGGCGACCAGTGGGACAAGGTCGTCTCCACCTTCGAGAAGCAGCACGCCGGCATCAGGATCAACCTGGAGCGGGTCCCGTACGACAAGATCGACCGGACGCTCGCCCGCCGGGTCGAGGAGGGCCGGGCGCCCGACATCGCGCAGTCGAACATCTTCGCGCCCTATGCCGAGGACGGTCTGCTCCACGACATGACCAAGCTGTTCGACATCGTCACGCAGGCCGACTTCATCCGGTCCTTCACCGAGGCGGGCACGGTCGACAGCGCCACCTACGGAATCCCCTTCCTGGCCAGCACCCCCCGGCTCTTCTACAACAAGGAACTCTTCCGGCGGGCGCGCGTCGGCGGTGCCCCCACCTCGTGGGACGAGCTGCGGAAGGCCGCCCGGGCACTGAAGTCGATCGGCGTGAAGACGCCGTACGGGCTCCAGTTCGGACCCGAGGCGGCCGACGACGAGGCACTGTCCTGGCTGCTCGCGGCCGGCGGCGGCTACATGGGGGACACCGCACAGTACGACTTCGCGACGGCCGCCAACACCGAGGCCCTGACCTGGCTGCGGGACGAGTTCGTCGGGGAGGGGCTGGCCGGGGCCGCCCCCGCGAAGCTCAACCGGACCGACGCGTACGCGCAGTTCCTGGGCGGCGAGATCGGGATGCTGATCGCCCACCCCGTGCTGATGGGCGCGGCCGATCAGGCCAAGGTCCCCTACGCGCACGCCCCGTTCCCCAAGAAGGACGGCGGGGCCGCCGTCCCGCTGGGGCTGAGCGACTGGCTGATGGCGTTCCAGCGGGGCGGCCACCGCGAGGAGTGCGGCAAGTTCCTCTCGTTCCTCTACAGCGGGAAGTCCGCCCTGGCCTACGGCGGCAGCCAGTCCGCGCTCCCCGTGACGTACTCGGCGTCCGACGCGGCGACCGGAAACCCCTCCGAGCAGCCGCTGTCGGCATTCGTCGAGCAGCTGTCGGACGCGCAGTTCGCCCCGGTCAACATGCGGTCCTGGCCCGCCGTCAGGGAGACGATCCGTGCCGATGTGGGCCGGGCCGTGATGGAGGGCGGCGAACCCGGGACCGTACTCGCCGCACTGGACAAGGCGGCCGCCGAGGCGGAGGTGAAGGCGGCGACCTCCTGAGCCGCGCCGGGCACGGTGCGTCCCCGGACTTCCCTCGGAGCTCGGAGCTCGGAGCTCGGTGCCCGGCAGCGCACGGCGCCGTTCGCCGCCGACGGCACGGTGGACACCGGCTCGAGGTCGCATACGCGCCACCACCCACTCCGCACCGCTCACGGAGCTGGCTAAGGTGATCGTTCCTGGCGGACCGGAACGAGGGGGCGGGCCGTATGGCGGCGAGCAGTGAGCGGCGGCGCAGGGCGGACATCGTGCGCTACTGGCGCGCGGTGGAGATGTTCAGCCCGCAGAAGGTGGAGAGGACCTCGCCGCCGAAGGGCATGTACCCCGTGGAATCCGGGAACCCGCTGCCGTGGGAGGAGGGGCATCCCGTACGGCGGCGGAACCCGGGCCGGAACATGGTGAGGCAGCACACCGTCTACTGCGGGGTGTACCCGGTGGCGTCCGTCCGTGATGTCCTGCTCGATGTCTTCGGCGACAGCGAGGAGGACCACGACGGCCGTGTGGACGGCGACAGTGCCCTGCTGGCCTTCGAGGTCACGGATGAAGGGTTGCTGGTCCAGGACTCCATCACCTTCTCCGCGTGCGCCTGGGCGACGGGGCGCAGCCGTAAGCCCGGACCCGGGGCCCAGGGATGGCTCGACGGTTTCGAGGCGGAAGCCGACGCGTGCGAAGGCGTTGTGCTGGGTGTCGGCGACGGCAGGGTGACGATCGCGGACACGGCGTCGGGGCGGCGGCAGCGGCCCTTCGCGGGGTTGTTGTGCGAGATCACGACCGGCGCGGTCGGCGGCGCCTTGAACGCCGTACTCGGGCCGGTGCTCGGTGATCTGGCGGCCGGTGCCCTGTCCGGCGCGGTCGGTGCGGTGACCGACGGCGATGCCGGGCGTTCGACCGGGCGCTCCACCGGGCGTTCCGCCGGGCGCGAGGAGGACGAGTCGCTGGACGGGAGCCCGCCGGACGAGGGCGACGCGGCCGATGCGGCGGACGGCGACGGGGCTCCGCCCCGGCTCGGGGAGAAGCCGTTGACCGTGCGGGACCTGTCGGCCGTCACCCGCTGGGTCGCGGAACAGTTCGGTGTCACCGACGACCTGCGGCCGGAGACGATTCGGGTCCAGTGCAGGTCCGTGTCCCGGCGGAAGGCCGGCCGGTCGGGCGGATCCGACTTCCTGAACAGCTTCATCGCGGCGGACCTCGGCCTCGTCGCCGACAGTCTCGGCAAGGACGAGCCGGGGCCCGCACTGAGGGACTACCTGACCGCCTCGGCCTTGCTGCGCGGCCGTACGCGCATCGATCTCAAGCACGAGCCCGGAGCGGTACTCGACGGTGTTCAGCCGGCCCGCTTCCCGCTCGGACGATGGCCGGCGAAGACGGAGCACCCGCTGGTACTGAGCCAGCAGTTCGCAGTCGACCGGATCGTGGAGCAGCTCACCGACGCCGACGGCCTGTACGCGGTGAACGGCCCGCCCGGTACGGGCAAGACCACACAGTTGCGGGACCTCATCGCCGCCGTACTGGTCATGCGGGCCGAGCGCCTGTCCGAACTGCGGCGCCCCGAGGACGCGTTCACCGGCCAGGCGCACCGCTGGAGCACCGGCACCTACCAGCGGTCCGTCGCCCCGCTCGAACCGGAGCTGACGGGTTACGAGATGGTGATCGCGTCGGCCAACAACGGTGCCGTCGAGAACGTCTCCAACGAGATCCCGGCACTCGAATCCGTCGCTGCGGAGTGGCGGGAGGCAGCGTCCTTCTTCCCGGAACAGGGACGCCTTCTCCTGGACGGCGCACCGTCGTGGGGAACCCTCGCCGCAAAGCTCGGCAACAAGGGGAACCGTTCGGATTTCCGCAACAAGTACTGGTTCGGCCCGCCGCGCGAGGAACGGGCCGAGCGTGGCGAGGGCATGCGGGACGTCCTGAAGGCGGCAGCTTCACGCGGCTTCGACCCGATGTGCTGGCGGGAGTCCGTCGCCCGTTTCCGGGACGCGCGGCAGACGGTGCGGGCCCTGCAGGACGAGCGGCAGCGAGCGTATGAGGCACTCCTGAACCACAACGGGTCGCATGCGGCCGTCGCCACCGCCCAGGAGGCGGTACTCGGCGCCGAGCAGAACCTGGAAGCACTTCGGCAACCGGCCGTGGAGGCCCGCGCGGCTCGTGACAGGGCGCAGAGGGACCTCGCAGGCCCCGCGGACCGAAGGGCGGAGCACCGTCGGCACCGCCCCGGCCTGACCGCGGGCATCTTCACACTCGGCGCGGCACAGCGCGACTGGCAGGCGGAGGACCGGCTGCTGGCCGAAGCGGAGCAGACGGCTCGCGCCGGGTACGAGGCACACACGCAGACGGCCGCCGCGTACGACCGGGCCGAAGCAGCGGGCAGAGGCACCCTGGACGAAGCCCGGCGGGCGCTCCGATCGGCGGAAGAACACCACGCGCGACTTCTGGCAACCCTGGGGGCGGCCATCGAGCGGTGGGGCACCTCGATTCCGGGCCAGGAGGAGCGCGGTGAGCGAACGGAGGAGGAGGCGAGAGAGCTCTCCTCGCCCTGGTCCGATCCGGAGTTCACCAGGGCCCGCACCCGGTTGTTTCTCGCCGCGATGGATCTGCACCGTGCGTTCATCGAAGGCGCGGCCGACCGGATGCGCAAGAACCTCGACGCCGCGATGGACGTCCTCTGCGGTGACGCGCCCAGGACCCTGAAGCCGGAAGTGGTGCTGGCGGCCTGGCAGAGCCTCTTCCTCGCTCTGCCGGTCGTCTCCACGACCTTCGCCTCACTGGACCGGATGTTCACGGGTCTGGGGCCCCGGTCGCTGGGCTGGATGCTGATCGACGAGGCCGGCCAGGCGACCGCGCAGATGCCGGTGGGTGCCCTGTGGCGGGCGCGGCGAGGCGTCGTCGTGGGCGATCCGCTGCAGCTGGAGCCGGTGGTCACACTGCCGCACACGGGCCAGCAGGCCCTTCGCCGTACGTTCGGTGTGGCCGAGGAGTGGGAACCGTCCCGCACCTCGGCACAGCGCGTCGCGGACCGGCTGAACAGCTACGGCACTTGGCTCCCGGCACCCCAGGGTTCCGAGGACGACCGGGTCTGGGTGGGGTCGCCCCTGCGCGTCCACCGGCGTTGCGACGACCCGATGTTCACGATCAGCAACGAGATCGCCTACGACGGGCTCATGGTGCACGGGGTGCACCGGGAAGACGATTACGCGGTGGCCCGGCGCGGTGTGTGGTGGCCGGTGAGCGGCGGGCGCGCACCGCAGGGCAAGTGGTCGCCGGACGAGGGGGACTGCGCGAACGTCATCGTGCACCGGCTGGTCGACCAGGGCCTGGACCCGGAGCGTGAGCTCTTCGTCATCAGCCCGTTCCGGGATGTCGTGGCAGGACTCCGTCGCAGCCTGTGCCGGGTCGTCCCCCGCGACAGGGTGGGCACCGTGCATACGACCCAGGGCAAGGAAGCCGACGTGGTGCTGCTGATCCTCGGCGCGGGCGGGGACAAAGCAGGACCGCGAACCTGGGCGGCCTCCGCCCCGAACCTGCTGAACGTCGCGGTGAGTCGCGCTCGTCGGCGGCTGTTCGTCGTGGGTGACCACGACGCATGGCGCGGACACCAGCACTTCGACGTACTCGCACGTCATCTGCCGTGCATCTCGGAAGACGAGCAGGCGGCCATGCGGGCACTCGCCCCGACGTCGCTCGCCGAAGGCTGCCGCTGCCGGTAGGCAAGGGCGTCGTGGAGGGCACACCTCGTGCCCTCCACGGCCTCGTCCGGTGCTGCCTCAGCCGCAGGCGCTCGCCCGGGCCTCCGTGACGACCACGTCCTCGAGCCGGACGGAGAGCGACTGGTCGCGCCGGGGGTCCCACAGCCATACGCGGTCCCCGGAGGTGCCGAAGGTGAGCAGAGAACGCGTAGTGGCGAGCGGACCGTTGAAGACGGGGATCTCCTCGGACACGGGCTCGACACAGACGAGTCGGCCCTGGACTCCGTAGTACGCCGCCGGGGACTTGCCGGACGCCGCGGCCGTACGCGCTCGGCTCGCGGCCGTTTCCGCTCCGACGAGTCCGGCGGTCAGGGAGATCCCGATGACGAACAGGCTCATGAGAGGAACGCCGATCCGGACCATGCCCCGTGCGTGGACCCACTGGTGGTAGTGGCGCATCCAGCCGGCGATCGCCAGCACCACTGCCGCGAGCCCGACCGCGATTCCGATGGGCTTGAGCGAGGCCGCGTAGGACCAGTACACCGAGACCGGGATGGCGTCGGAAGGGACGCCGAACCCGGCCTTCAGATACATCGTGTGCAGCAGGCCTCCGAACCAGGGCAGGCTCAGGGCGAGCGCGGGAACGAGTGCTGGTACGGCCCAGTTGGCGTTGCGGCTGAACCAGGAGTGAACCAGTGCGTACCCGAGCCCGTAGAGGATCAGGGCACAGAGAGCCACCCCGAGCACCACGTACGCCGTCACGCGTGCCACTTGCGCCGGGGGACCGGGCAGGGTGAGAACCAGCAACAGGCCGGCCAAGGTCATCGGGGCGACGGCCGCAGCGCCCCAGACCACGGTGACGGCAAGGGATTGTTCCTCCCTCCGGTTGGTGATCCCGTGGCCCACGGGCCATATCAGGGCGCACGCCACGAGCAGCGGCACCAGCACGAACAGACCGTCCGCGGCCGCGGCCGCGGATCCGCAGGCGACCGCCAGGCCCAGTCCCGCCAGCAGAGGGCCCGCCAGGCGCCACGCCGACACCGGGCTCGGCGGTGGTGCGTCGGGGTCCCGGCCTTCCATACCCATGGGGACGCGTAGCTGGAGGCGCTGCGGGTCGTACGGGCGTCCGGTGAGCGTTCCGCGCTCCAGACGCTGTTCGAGCGCTTCGACGGAAGGGCGGCCGGTCTGCTTGAGGATACGGACGGTGGAGATGGCACCGAGCGACGTACGCAGGGATGCGATCCGGGCTCCGGGGCTCGGGGAGCCCGAGGGGGCGGACGACCCCGGGAGCCGACGGTGGGCGTGGAACACGGAGCGGTGGTCGTGGGTCAGGTCGTGCTCGATGAGAAACGCATCCACCACCCACATGCCCGCCTGGTGGCGGCGAGCCAGGTTCTCGATCTCGGAGACCGCGGCCTGCACTGCGCCGAAACGTGCGCCGTGCAGCCGGACTTCGACCAGCAGCCCCGTACGGCCGGGGCCGAGCGCCGAGGCATCCGCGGTGTGGTCACGGGGAAGCCACGGTCGCACCGACCAGCCACGCCCTTCCAGGAGCTGTGCCGCGAGACTCGTCTCGTCCGGGCTGTCGACGACCGCGACCAGGACCTCGATCCGCCGGTTGAAGGGCTCGGCGGGCAAGGCCGTTGTGTCCGTCCGGTCGACAGAGTGTTCCGGGGTCACCGGAGGTGGCGGGAACGGGAGTTGACGGCCACCGTGTTCGCCGTGACCTGCTCGGCCTCCAGGCCCGTGAACCCCTTGTGGATCAGGGCCCGGGACCCCTCGGTGGCGTAGCCGTGCAGGAGTCGCGGCAGGGCCCGTGTCTCGATTGCCTCACGGTTGGTGGGGCGGCCTCCGCTGATGAAGCGTATGACCTCGGGGTCGTGGTCCAGGGCGATCAGACGGTCGGTGCCGGCCGTCGTGAGCGCGCGCAGGGCGAGCCGGTCGGTCTCCAGGAAGTCGGACATGCCGCGATCTTCATCACGGGCCGGCCGGGCCCGCCACCGGTTTTCCGGTCGGATCTGTCACCCTGACACCTGCCCGACGGCTTTCCGGCTTCGAGCTCATCGCGATACGGCACTGCCCCAGGTGCCGTCGGCACCTGGGGCAGTCATGCATGCGAGCGACGTCAGCCCAGCTGCTCGTACGCGGGCAGAGTCAGGAAGTCCGCGTAGTCCTGGTCCAGGGAGACCTGGAGCAGGAGGTCGTGGGCCTGCTGCCACTTGCCGGCGGCGAAGGCCTCGTCGCCGGTCTCGGCGCGGATCGCGGCGAGTTCCTCGGCCGCGACCCTGCGGGCCAGGTCCGCCGTGGCGTGCTCGCCGTTCTCGAAGACCACGTCCGCGTTGATCCACTGCCAGATCTGCGAACGGGAGATCTCCGCGGTGGCGGCGTCCTCCATCAGGTTGAAGATGGCGACCGCGCCCAGGCCGCGCAGCCATGCCTCGATGTAGCGGATGCCGACCGCGACGGCGTTGCGCAGGCCCTCGTACGTGGGAACGGCGTCCAGGCTGTCGACGGCGATCAGGTCCCCGGCGGCCACCGAGACGTCCTCGCGCAGGCGCTCCTTCTGGTTCGGCTTCTCGCCGAGGACCGCGTCGAAGGAGGCCATGGCGATCGGCACCAGGTCCGGGTGGGCGACCCAGGAGCCGTCGAAGCCGTCGCCGGCCTCGCGGTCCTTGTCGGCCTTGACCTTCTCGAAGGCGACCTTGTTGACCTCGGCGTCGCGGCGGGACGGGATGAAGGCCGCCATGCCGCCGATGGCGTGCGCGCCGCGCTTGTGGCAGGTGCGGACGAGGAGTTCGGTGTACGCGCGCATGAACGGGGCGGTCATCGTCACCGCGTTGCGGTCCGGCAGGACGAACTTGGCGCCGCCGTCACGGAAGTTCTTGACGATGGAGAAGAGGTAGTCCCAACGGCCCGCGTTCAGACCGGAGGCGTGGTCGCGGAGTTCGTAGAGGATCTCCTCCATCTCGTACGCGGCGGTGATCGTCTCGATGAGGACGGTCGCGCGGACCGTGCCCTGCGGGATGCCGACGTAGTCCTGGGCGAAGACGAAGATGTCGTTCCAGAGCCGGGCCTCCAGGTGGGACTCGGTCTTCGGGAGGTAGAAGTACGGGCCCTTGCCGAGGTCGATGAGGCGCTGGGCGTTGTGGAAGAAGTAGAGGCCGAAGTCGACCAGCGCGCCCGGCACCGGGACGCCGTCCAGCTGGAGGTGGCGCTCGTTCAGGTGCCAGCCGCGCGGCCGGGTGACGACCGTGGCGAGCTCCTCGGCGGGCTTCAGGGCGTAGGACTTGCCGGACCCCGGGTCCGTGAAGTCGATGGTGCGGGTGTAGGCGTCGATCAGGTTGAGCTGGCCGAGGACGACGTTCTCCCACGTGGGGGCGGACGCGTCCTCGAAGTCGGCGAGCCAGACCCTGGCGCCCGAGTTCAGGGCGTTGATGGTCATCTTGCGGTCGGTCGGACCGGTGATCTCCACCCGGCGGTCGTTCAGCGCGGCCGGGGCCGGCGCGACGCGCCAGGAGTCGTCCGCGCGGATCGCCGCCGTCTCGGGCAGGAAGTCCAGCGTGGAGGTGCGGGCGATCTCGGCGCGGCGTTCGCCCCGGCGGGCGAGCAGTTCGTCACGACGGGGCGTGAACCGCCGGTGCAGCTCGGCCACGAAGGCGAGGGCCGCTTCGGTCAGGACCTCGTCCTGCCTGGGCAGGGGCTCGGCATCGACGATGGCCAGCGGGGACGGCGCTGGTGCGGACATGAGCGGTCACTCCTTCAGCGGGCGGTGCGGGCGGCGCCCCGCGACCGCCGGGTCGCCTGGGACGGCACGGCGTGCCAAGGCTCCGGGATACGGGTGGGGGCGCCGTCTGAGGTGCAGAGGGCTTCTGATCAGTGGATAGTAGTTTCCTCATGGTGGAAGTTCAATGGTTTGTTGATGTCGAGATTCTCCGGATCGACAGAAGCGGAGCGGTGTCGGCGCAGCGTGCCACCCCGTTCACTCCAGGTGCCCGAGGTCCTCCGCCGTGTCGATGTCGTACGCCTGGGCCACATCGGAACACTCGACGAGAGTGATCGCATCGCGGCGCTCCCGCAGATAGGCGCGGGCCCCCCGGTCGCCCACCGCGCCCGCCGCCACCTCCGCCCACAGATCGGCCCCGAACAGCACCGGATGGCCGCGCTCCCCGTCGTACGCGGCCGCCGCCAGGCTCCTTCGGGAGCGGTAGGCCGAACGCACCCGGTCCACCGCCCGTGCGCCGATGCCCGGCTGGTCCACCAGGAGGACCAGCGCCGCGTCGGCCCCCGAGCCGGTGAGCGCCCCGAGCCCCGCCCGCAGCGACGAGCCCATGCCCCCCGTCCATTCGGGGTTGACGGTCACGACGCAGCCGGAGAGGTCGGCGCGGGCCAGCACCTCGTCGGCGGCGGCGCCCAGCACCACGTGGACGGGGTCGCAACCGCCGTCCCGCAGCACCCGCACCGCGTGCTCGACCAGGGGCCGGCCGCGGTGTTCGAGCAGTGCCTTGGGGCGTCCGCCGAGTCGTCGTCCGCCGCCCGCGGCGAGCAGCAGTCCGGCGACCGCGGGGGTCCGTTCGGTGGCCTGTGTCGTCCGAGTCATGCGGACTGGATACCCCACCGCCTCCCGGACGCGCACCCTTCGCTGAAGCAAGCGACAGGGGATGCGAATGGGAACACCGTCCACCGGACGACATGGAGATCACCCTTACGGGACCCCCCGAATTCTGTCCGCGGAGTGGCGCTCGGCACCTTTCATGGCGTTAACTTGCGCGCACGCCCGGATACTTGACCGCGGTGCGCGGACCAGGCGGAACACTGGCACAAGCTTGTGCGAGGGGGAGTGCTTTGTTGCGAAGCGTGGGGCAGACGCGGGTGACCAGCAATGGCGAGGACCCGAGGGTGACGGAGCTGCGCACGGCGGTCTCACGGCTCCGCCGTGAACTGGCCGGGCACCCCGCGGAATTCCCGGACCGGGGCATCGCCGAGGACGAACTGGCCGCGCTCGACGCGATGGCGCTCAGCGGCGTGCCGGAGATCCCGCGCCTGCGCCGTTCGCTGCTGCTGATCGCGGGTGCGATCGGCTCGGTCAGCGCCCTGGCCGCCGCGCTCAGGGACGTACGGGTCGCCGTCGACCTCTTCGGGGAACCGCCGCGCGGCTGACCGGGGAGAAGACCGTCGGCAGGTGGCGGATCAGCGGCGGATCAGCCGGCGTGCCGTCGCCGCCGCGACCGCCGAGGTGCGGGAGTCCACGCCCAGCTTGGCGTAGATGTGCACCAGATGGGACTTCACCGTCGCCTGGCTGAGGAACAGTTTCTTGCTGATCTGCTGGTTCGACAGCCCCTCGCCGACCAGCTGGAGGACCTCCAGCTCGCGCTTGGTCAACGCCTGGGCGGGGGTCCGCATCCGGTCCATCAGCCGGTGGGCGACGGAGGGCGCGAGCGCCGACCGGCCGGCCGCCGCCGTGCGCACCGCCGCCGCCAGCTCCTCCGGCGGGGCGTCCTTCAGCAGATAACCGGCCGCCCCCGCCTCCACCGCGGCCAGGATGTCGGCGTCCGAGTCGTACGTGGTGAGGATCAGGACGCGGGGGGCGTCCGGCTCCGCCGTGATGGCCGCGGTGGCCTGCGAACCGTGCATCCCCGCGCCGAACTGCAGGTCCATGAGGACGACGTCGATCCCGCCGTCCGCCGCGAGCGCGACGGCCCGCTCGGCGGTGGCCGCCTCGGCCACCACCCGGAACCCGGGCTCGGAGTCCAGGACGGCGCGCAGCCCCGCCCGGACCACCGGATGGTCGTCGGCGAGCAGCAGCCTGATGGGATCGGGCGTGGGCGAGGTCATGCGGCGTCCTGTCCTGGCCGGCCGTCGGGCAGCGGAAGAGGAAGGGTGAGGGCGACGGCGGTGCCCTGACCGGGCGCCGACTCGACGCTGAGCGTGCCACCCAGCGAACGGGCCCGCGAACGCATCGCGGGCAGTCCGAAACCACCGGTGCCGGAGTCCGTGGCGGCCGGTGCGTCCCCGGGGGTGAAGCCGCGGCCGTCGTCGACGACGTCCAGCGACACCGAGGTGTCCATGAAGCTGAGGGTGATCTCCGCCCGCCGGGCCGCGGCGTGCCGCACCGTGTTGGCGAGCGCCGACTGCGCGGTGCGCAGCAACGCCACCTCGTACGGGGTCGGCAGCTCCACCGGGGTGCCGCTCACCGCGAACTGCACCGTGAGGCCGGGGGCCGTCGTCCGCGACGAGAGGCGTTCCAGGGCCGCCGCCAGCGAGCCGTTCTCCAGGTCGGGAGGGGAGAGGGCGCGCACGAAACGGCGGGCCTCGGCGAGATTGTCCTGGGCGGCCTCGCGGGCCCGGCGGACGTGCGCGGAGGCGGGGGCGTCGTCGGGCAGGGTTCGCTCGGCGGCGCGCAGCAGCAGCTGGATGCTGGACAGGCCCTGCGCCAGGGTGTCGTGGATCTCGCGCGCCAGCCGTTCGCGCTCGGCGAGGGTGCCCGCGGTGTGTTCCGCCTCGGCCAGCTCCGCCCGGGTGGACACCAGTTCCTCGATGAGCTGCCGGCGCCGTTCGCTCTCCCGGAACAGCGCCTCGTACCCCAGCACCGTGGCGACCGCGACCGCCGCGCCGAGCAGCGGACCGATGAAGGCGCCCGGTGTGACGGCCTGGCCGTGCAGCGTGAAACCGGCGACGGCGGCGAGCGCGGTGACCGCGACGACCGGCAGGGACCAACGCGTCGGCAGCAGGTGCAGTTGGAGGAAGTACAGCGGGAAGGCCACCCACAGCGCGTCGGGCGACAGGCCGAGCAGCACCAGCCACCCGGCGCCCAGCACCGCCAGCCACAGGGCGGCCGCACGGGTGCGCGGCTGCACGGCGGGGGCGAGCGCGCCCGCCCCGTACACCGCGGCCGTCAGGACGCAGACCACGACGGCTGCGACGGCGTGCGGCGCGCGGTCGCCGACGGCCCGCAGTGCCGCGAGGGCGAGCAGTCCGACCAGCAGCGCGTGCATGCACAGCCGCAGCGCGGTGGCGACCGGGGGGTGGGTGCGGAAATCCATGATTCGTCCAGCGTAAACAAGGAGCGCCCGGCGCCGGTCAATCGAAAGTTTGATGTCGGGCCCCACTGTCGGGCGATGTCGCCGGGGGGCCCGGAGGCCGAGGCTGGGAACATGTTCGTCGCATGGAGAGACCTTCGGTTCGCCAAGGGCCGGTTCGCGCTCATGGGCACGGTCGTGGTGCTGATCACGCTGCTCGTGGGTCTGTTGTCGGGGCTCACGGCCGGCCTCGCCCGGGAGAACACCTCGGCCGTCACGGGGCTGGACGCCGATCACCTGGCGTTCGCCGCCCCGCCCGACGGCCGGTCGGTGTCCTTCACCGACTCCGTCGTCGCGGAGGACGCCTGGCGGAGCTGGGCGGACCGGCCCGGCGTGCGCGACGCGCAGCCGCTCGGCATCCGCACCCTGAACGCCGCCGCCGACGAGGGGCGGCGCACGGCTGCGGTGTCGGCGTTCGGCGTGGAACCGGACGGCGGCCTCGCACCCGACGGCGCGCGGGTCGGCACGGGCGAGGTGGCGCTGTCCGAGTCGGCCGCCGCCGATCTGGACGCCGCGCCCGGCGACCGGCTGCGGATCGGCGGCACCGAGGTCACCGTCGCGTCGGTCGCGGGGGACGCCTCGTACAGCCACACCCCCGTCGTGTGGACCTCGCTCGACGACTGGCAGCGCTTCGGGGAGGACGGCGCGGGCGGGGCGCGGCACGCCACGGTGATCGCGCTGACCACCGACGACGGAGCCGACCTCGCCGCGGGCGACCGGGCCGCCGGCACCAGCACCCTCGCCCTGGCGGACTCGCTCACCGCGATCGGCTCCTACCAGGCGGAGAACGGCTCGCTCCAGCTCATGCGCGGTTTCCTCTTCGCCATCTCCGCCCTGGTCATCGGCGCCTTTTTCACCGTCTGGACCATCCAGCGCAGCGGCGACGTCGCCGTGCTCAAGGCGCTCGGCGCCTCCACCCCGTACCTGCTGCGCGACGCGCTCGGGCAGGCCGTCGTGATGCTCGTCATCGGCACGGGCACGGGCGCCGCGCTCGCCTCCGGCATCGGCGCGCTGATCAGCGGCGGGGCGGTGCCGTTCGTCCTCGACGTGACGACCGTGCTGGTCCCGTCCGCCGTCATGATCGTCCTCGGCGCGCTCGGGGCGGCCCTGTCCATCCGGCGGATCACCGCCGTCGACCCGCTCACCGCACTCGGGAGTGCCCGATGACCCTCACCCTCGCCGACGTCACCCTCACCTACCCCGACGGCGACGACCGGCTCACCGCCCTGGACCGGGTCTCGCTGGAGGTGCCCGCGGGCACGCTCACCGCGGTCGTCGGACCGTCCGGCTCCGGCAAGTCCAGCCTGCTCGCCGTGGCCGCGACCCTGGTCACGCCGGACTCCGGCCGGGTCGTCGTCGACGGGGCGGACACCGGGAGCCTGGACCGGGCGGAGAAGGCGGCGCTGCGCCGAGAGCGCATCGGCATCGTCTTCCAGCAGCCCAATCTGCTGCCCTCCCTCACCGCGGTCGAGCAGCTCCAGGTCATGACCCATCTGTCGGGCAAGGCGGCCCGCGGGGCCCGGGGCCGGGCGCTGGAACTGCTGGACGCGGTCGGCCTCGCGGACCGGGCCGGCCGCAGGCCGCACCAGCTGTCGGGCGGTCAGCGCCAGCGGATCAACATCGCGCGGGCCCTGATGAACGACCCTGCGGTGCTGCTCGTCGACGAGCCGACCAGCGCGCTCGACCACGAACGGGGCGCGGCGGTGCTGGACCTGCTGATCACCCTGACCCGGGAGCGGTCGACGGCGACGGTGATGGTCACGCACGACCGGGCCCATCTGCACCGGACGGACCGCACGGTCACGATGGACGACGGCCGTCTCACGGTGCCCGAACGGGTCTGAGACGGGGTGCGGAGAGGGAGGGGGCGGCCCCGCGGGGCCGCCCCCTCCCCTCGTGCGCCGGTCGGTTCCCCCGTGCGTCAGCCGGCGGAGCCGCTGCTCGCCAGCGCGTCGGAGAGTTCCTTCGCGGCCTGCTGGAGGATCGGCACGATCCGCTCCGTCGCCGCCTCCGTCACCCGGCCCGCCGGACCGGAGATCGAGATCGCGGCCGAGGTGGGGGAGTCGGGGACGGAGACCGCCAGGCAGCGGACCCCGATCTCCTGCTCGTTGTCGTCCACCGCGTAGCCGACCCTGCGGACCTGCTCCAGCGCTTCGAGGAAGCCGTCCGGGGTGGTGATCGTCTTCTCGGTGGCGGCGGGCATCCCGGTACGGGCGAGCAGGGCCCGCACCTCGTCCGGCGGGGTGTTCGCCAGCAGCGCCTTGCCCACCCCGGTGGAGTGGGGCAGGACGCGACGGCCGACCTCGGTGAACATGCGCATCGAGTGCTTGGACGGCACCTGCGCCACGTAGACGATCTCGTCGCCGTCGAGCAGCGCCATGTTCGCGGTCTCGCCGGTCTCCTCGACCAGCCGCGCGAGGTACGGGCGGGCCCAGGTGCCGAGCAGCCGGGACGCGGACTCGCCGAGCCGGATCAGGCGCGGGCCGAGCGCGTAGCGCCGGTTGGGCTGCTGGCGCACGTATCCGCAGAGCACCAGCGTCCGCATCAGGCGGTGGATGGTCGGCAGCGGGAGGCCGCTGCTCGCGGAGAGCTCGCTCAGACCGACCTCGCCCCCGGCGTCGGCCATCCGCTCCAGCAGATCGAAGGCACGCTCAAGGGACTGCACACCACCGCCGGAAGCGGCAGGCTTGGAGTCGGATGTGCTGGCGTGGGACGGCGGCACGTCAACGGTCCTTTCGAGGCGGAAGGGCGGGGCGCCCCGCCCGGCGAGGCACCCAGCAGCCTACCGGGCGGTTCCCGATCGGCCCACCGCCCCGGGCGGGGCGTCCTGGCCGGTCAGAGCCCGTTTGTCCCGGTGTCGGCGCTCGGCGGAGCAGTCCTTCGGGGTCGCACTGGTCCCATGTTACGTTCCGCTCCTCGAAATTACCCTTCTACTTTGTGGAAATCTCCAAGCCGGGACGCGGGCGGTCCGCCGGCGGACCGGGTGAGGTGGACGGGGTCTTGACGGGTCCCGGTCCCGAGTGAAGACTCCTTCAACAGTTCGTTGAATCTGCCGGTGGCGGAGGCCTCGGCGGAGAGTCGAAGTGAGGAGCACGGGTGTCCGGTGCTGACGTGAATCTGGTGCTGCGCTCGACGCGGGTCGTCACCCCGGACGGGACGCGGCCCGCGACGGTCGCCGTCGCCGACGGGCGGATCGACGCCGTCCTGCCGTACGACGCCGAGGTGCCGGCCGGCGCCCGGCTGGAGGACTTCGGCGAGGACGTCCTGCTGCCCGGCCTCGTCGACACGCACGTCCATGTGAACGACCCAGGCCGCACCGAGTGGGAGGGCTTCCACACCGCCACCCGCGCGGCGGCGGCGGGCGGCATCACCACCCTGCTCGACATGCCGCTCAACTCCCTCCCGCCGACCACCACCGTCGAGCACCTGCGCACCAAGCAGCGGGTGGCCGCCGCCAAGGCGCACATCGACACCGGCTTCTGGGGCGGCGCGGTCCCGTCCAACATCAAGGACCTGCGCCCGCTGCACGAGGCCGGGGTGTTCGGCTTCAAGTGCTTCCTCTCGCCCTCCGGCGTCGACGAGTTCCCGGAGCTCGACCAGGAGCAGCTGGCCCGCTCCATGGCCGAGATCGCCGGTTTCGGCGGACTGCTGATCGTGCACGCCGAGGACCCGCGCCACCTGGCCTCCGCCCCGCAGCGCAGCGGCCCCGCGTACGCCGACTTCCTCGCCTCCCGGCCGCGCGACGCCGAGAACACCGCGATCGAGGGCCTGATCGCGCACGCCAGGCGGCTGAACGCCCGCGTCCACGTCCTGCACCTCTCCTCCGGCGACGCGCTGCCGATGATCGCCGCCGCCAGGCGCGAGGGCGTACGGATCACGGTGGAGTCCTGCCCGCACTTCCTCACCCTCACCGCCGAGGAGGTCCCCGACGGCGCGACGGAGTTCAAGTGCTGCCCGCCGATCCGGGAGGCCGCCAACCAGGACGTGCTGTGGGCGGGACTCGCCGACGGGACGATCGACTGCATCGTCTCCGACCACTCGCCGTGCACCACCGACCTGAAGACGCCGGACTTCGCCTCCGCCTGGGGCGGCATCTCCTCCCTCCAGCTGGGACTGCCAGCCATCTGGACCGAGGCCCGCAGGCGCGGCCACTCGCTCGACGACGTCGCCCGCTGGATGTCGGCCGCCCCCGCCGAACTCGCCGGGCTGACCCGCAAGGGCGCCATCGAGGCGGGCCGCGACGCCGACTTCGCGGTGCTCGCCCCCGACGACACGTTCACCGTCGACCCCGCCGAACTCCTCCACCGCAACCGGGTCACCGCGTACGCGGGCCGGACCCTGTACGGCGTGGTGCGGTCCACCTGGCTGCGCGGGGTACGGATCGCGGCCGACGGCACCGTCGCCGGACCCACCGGCCACCTCCTCGAAAGGAACCACTGACCATGACGGCGACAGCCCGCTTCACCGGTGACGCGAACCCGTACGGCGGCGGCGACCCGTACGCCGACTACCGCACCGACGACTTCCCCTTCACTGACCTCGTCGACCTCGCCGACCGGCGGCTCGGCGCCGGGGTGATCGCGGCCAACGACGAGTTCTTCGCCGAGCGGGAGAACCTGCTGAAGCCGGAGCCCGCCGAGTTCGACCCGGAGCGCTTCGGCCACAAGGGCAAGGTCATGGACGGCTGGGAGACCCGCCGCCGCCGGGGCACGGGCGCGGACGCGCCGCACCCGGCCGACGAGGACCACGACTGGGCGCTGGTACGGCTCGGCGCGCCCGGGGTCGTGCGCGGCATCGTCGTCGACACCGCCCACTTCCGCGGCAACTACCCGCAGGCCGTCTCCGTCGAGGCGACCTGCGTACCCGGCTCCCCGTCGCCGGAGGAACTCCTCGCGCCCGACGTGAAGTGGACGACGCTCGTGCCCCGCACGGCCGTCGGCGGACACGCGGCCAACGGCTTCGCCGTCGATGCCGAGCGGTGCTTCACCCACCTGCGGGTCAACCAGCACCCCGACGGCGGGATAGCCCGCCTGCGAGTGTACGGCGAGGTCGTCCCCGACCCGGCGTGGCTGGCCGCCCTCGGCACCTTCGACCTGGTCGCCCTGGAGAACGGCGGCACGGTGGAGGACGCCTCCGACCGCTTCTACTCCCCGGCGACCAACACCATCCAGCCGGGCCGGTCCCGCAAGATGGACGACGGCTGGGAGACCCGCCGCCGACGCGACCGGGGCAACGACTGGATCCGCTACCGGCTCGTCGAGCAGGCACTGATCGGCGCGGTCGAGATCGACACCGCGTATCTGAAGGGCAACTCGGCCGGATGGGCGAGCCTCTCCGTCCGGGACGGCGGGAGCGGCGACTGGACCGAGGTGCTGCCCCGGACCCGGCTGCAGCCCGACACCGACCACCGCTTCGTGCTGCCGGAGGCGGTCCGGGCCACGCACGTCCGCATCGACATCTTCCCGGACGGCGGGATCTCCCGGCTGCGGCTGTTCGGCACCCCGACCGAGGAGGGCGCCGCCCGGCTGGCCGCCCGCCACCGCGAACTGGGCGGCTGAGGGTCCGTCGGGCGGCCCCGGTCCGGGCCACCCGACGGACTCCGGTCGCGGGAGCCGCGCGCGGGGCCGGCCGATTCCGGCCGGGCCGCCCGGCCACGGGGTCAGGCGGCCCGGTCACGGGGCCCGGTCCGGTCGCGCGGTCGGGTCAGGCCGCGTGGCCCCCGTCCACCACCACCTCCGTACCGGTGATGTAGCCGGCCTCGTCACCGGCCAGGTAGGCGATCAGGGACGCCACCTCGTCCGCCGTGCCGAACCGGCCCAGGGCGGTCGCGGCGCGCTGGCCCTCGGCAAACGGGCCGTCGGCCGGGTTGAGATCCGTGTCGACCGGGCCCGGCTGGACCAGGTTGACGGTGATGCCGCGCGGGCCGAACTCGCGGGCCAGCGGCTTGGTGAGCCCGGCCAGCGCCGACTTGCTCATCGTGTAGAGGGTGGAGCCGGGGCCGCCCGCGTACCGGCTCAGGGCCGTGCCGACGCAGATGATCCGGCCGCCCGGCTCCATCAGCTCCGCCGCCGCACGGCAGGCCAGGAACACCGCCCGTACGTTGACGGCCAGCACCCGGTCCACGTCGGCGGTGCTCAGGGTGCCGATCGGTCCGAGGACGCCGATGCCCGCGTTGTTGACCAGGACGTCGAGCCGGCCGAGCGCGTCCGCGGCCCCGGCCACCGCCGCCGGGACCGCTTCGGGGTCGGCGGCGTCCACGCGCAGGGCCGTGCCGCGCCGGCCGTACGACCGGATCCTCTCCACGACCGCCCGCGCGCCGGCCTCGTCCTCCACATAGGTCAGTGCCACGTCGGCGCCGTCCCGGGCGAGCCGCAGGGCGGTCGCGGCGCCGATGCCGCGGCTGCCGCCGGTGACGAGTGCGGTCCGGGGCGCGCCGGTGCCGGCGATGGTGCTGGTCATGGTGGTTCCTCGCAGATCGGGGCGGAGTCCAGCCGGATGTGCCGACCGCTCTGCCGCGGGCTTCGCCACGGCTCCTGCCGCGGCTTCGACATGGACAAGGAAAGTCCTTCCGCCCCGCGGTCACCGGCGGGAATCGGACGCCTGGATGGGGCCCCGTGCGACAGCCCGGCGGGGAACGCGTGACAGCCGGTGCGGGAGCGCGCGACGGGCCGGTACGGGAGGTGAGGAGGGCCCGTCCGTGCGGCCGGACCGATGAGTTGCGGCCGGTGCCGGAGTCGGAAGAGTGGGGGACGGACGACCGAAGCACCGGGAGAAGAACCATGGCGAAGCTGACTCTCACCACATTCCTGTCGCTCGACGGCGTCATGCAGGCGCCGGGCGGCCCCGACGAGGACACCGACGGCGGGTTCGAGTACGGCGGCTGGACGGTGCCGTTCGCGGACGAGGACATGATCGACTTCATGAACGGGGTGATGGGGCGCTCCGCGGCCTTCCTGCTGGGCCGCCGCACCTACGACATCTTCGCCGGGTACTGGCCCAAGGTGACCGACCCCGACGACCCGATCGCGGGCCCGCTCAACACACGTCCCAAGTACGTCGTCTCGACCACCCTGAGCGACCCCGGATGGCAGAACACGACCGTCGTGTCCACGGACGTCGCCGAGGAGGTCGCCCGCATCAAGGAACGCACCGGGGGCGGCGAGCTCCAGGTCCACGGCAGCGGCGGACTGGCCCGGTTCCTGATGGCGCACGGGCTGATCGACGAGTACAACGTCCTCACCTACCCGGTCGTACTGGGCCGGGGCCGCCGGCTCTTCCCCGAGGGCGGCCGGCCGACCGCCTTCGAACGGATCGGGGCGCGGGAGACCCCGAGCGGCATCTCGATCCGCACCTACCGGCCCACCGGCCCGGTCCGGTTCGGTTCCTTCGACCTCGACGAGTGAGGCCCGGCGCACCCTCGCGCCCCTCCCGGGCCGGAACCGGTGTGCCGGACGAGGGGCGAGACGGGTGTTCCGGAGCGGGGAACCGCCGGGTAGCGTGATCGTTCCGCGTGCGAGCCACCGAGGTCTCCACCGCGTTTTCTGCCGTGGAGAACCAGGAGAACCGCCAGGTGTCCTCGATCGCCGTGCCCGCCGTCGCCCCCTCGCGCCGTGCCTGGGTCACCGACCTGCCCGTACTGCTCGTCGCGGTCGTCTGGGGAGCCAGCTACCTCGCGGCCAAGGGCATCACCACCACGCAGACCGTCCTCGCCGTCCTCGTGCTGCGCTTCGCCGTCGTGCTGCCCGTACTGGTGGTGGCCGGCCGGCGCAGGCTGCGGGCGCTCGGCGCCGCGCAGTGGCGCGGTGCCGGTCTGCTGGGGCTCGTCCTCGGTGCGATCTTCCTGGTGGAGACGTACGGCGTCGTGCACACCTCGGCGACCAACGCCGGGCTCATCATCAGCCTCACCATGATCTTCACCCCGCTCGCCGAGGCCGCCGTGACCCGGGTCGGGCCGCCCCGGGCCTTCCTCGCCGCCGCCGGGCTCTCGGTGACCGGTGTGATGCTGCTGACCCAGGGCGGCGGATTCACCGCCCCGTCGACGGGCGACCTGCTGATGCTGGTGGCCGCGCTCGCCCGTACCGTCCACGTCCTGCTGATGGCCCGCATCAAGTCGGTGCAGGAGGCGGACTCGCTGTCGCTCACCACGGTCCAGCTCGGCAGCGCGGTCGCCGTCTTCGCCCTGCTCGCGGCCGTGCCCGGCACCGGGGAGGCGCCGTGGACGGTGGCCGCCGGGTTCGGCGTCCGGGAGTGGGGCGGGCTGCTCTTCCTCTCCGTCCTCTGCACGCTCTTCGCCTTCTTCGTGCAGATGTGGTCGGTACGCCGCACCTCGCCGTCCAGGGTCGGCCTGCTGCTCGGCACGGAGCCGCTGTGGGCCGCCGCCGCGGGCATCGCGATCGGTGGCGAGCGCCTCGGCGTCCTCGGTGCGGCGGGCGCGGCACTGGTCCTGGCCGGTACGGCCTGGGGCCGCCGGGCGGTGACCCCGGCCGCCTCCCGAACGGCCCCGGCCCCTCCGGCTACCCCTGCTGCTCCTTGACCCGGTCGGCCGCCACCAACAACGCGACCCCCGCCACGATCATCACGATGTTGACGAAGACCGCGTACGGGCCGATGAAGTCCAGCCGCCGCATCACCGCCAAGAACCGGAACCGGTCAAACCATTCGTTCAGGAGTCCGGCGATCCCCAGGGCACAGAGGAGGAAGCCGACCGTCTCGCAGAGTTTCTTCATGTGGGAGAGCCTCGCGGCTCCGGCCCGGCCCCCGCGTCGGCCGACGGGTTGCGCGGTGCCGCCGAAAGTCTCGGGTTCCACGACTTTGGTCGCCGCCGGTCCCGTACACCCGGAACACCCGCCCGACCTGGGTAGTTTTGCCGTATGACACGTACGGAGTACCGCTGGCTGCTGCCCTCGGCGATGGCCGACCCCGAGCTGCCGGGAGACCGGGGCGGCCGTTCGCGACGCACCGTGCGGGACTGGGCCGTCGACCTGACCGCCTTCCTCGGCGCGGCCCTGATCGGCATGCTCACGGCGGCGACGGTCGACGCCGACCGCACCACCCCCGACATCGTCGTCCTCGTCGACTGCGTGGTCGGGGCGGCCGCCTGCTGCGCCCTGTGGGTGCGGCGGAGGTGGCCGGTCGGCGTCGCGGTGGCCCTGGTCCTGGTCTCCGCCGTCGAACCGGTCGCCGCGGGAGCCGCGCTCGTCGCCCTGTTCAGCGTGGCGGTGCACCGCCCGTTCCGCCCGGTGGCGGCCATCGGGGCACTTGCCGTGATCACCGGCCCGGTGCAGCCGTACCTGCGCCCGGAGCCGGACGCCTCGTTCGTCGAGTCCGTGATCATCGGTACCCTGCTGTTCCTGCTGGTGCTCAGCCTGGGCATGGTCGTACGGTCCAGACGCCAGGTCGTCCTCAGCCTGCGCGAACGGGCCCACCGGGCCGAGGCGGAGGCGGAGCTCCGCGCCGAACAGGCGCAACGGCTGGCCCGCGAGGCCATCGCCCGGGAGATGCACGACGTCCTGGCCCACCGGCTGACCCTCCTCAGCGTCCACGCCGGCGCCCTCGAATTCCGCCCGGACGCCCCGACGGCCGAGGTGGCGCGGGCCGCCGGGGTCATCCGGGACAGCGCGCACGAGGCGCTCCAGGACCTCCGCGAGATCATCGGGGTGCTGCGCAGCCCCGGCGAGAGCGACGGCGACCGGCCGCAGCCCACCCTCGCCACCCTGGACTCGTTGGTCGCCGAGTCCCGGCTGGCCGGCATGAAGGTCACCCTCGACAACCGGGTCGCCGATCCCGCCGCGGCCCCCGCCGCCACCGGCCGCACCGTCTACCGCATCGCCCAGGAGGCCCTGACCAACGCCCGCAAGCACGCGCCCGGCGCCGAGGTCACCGTCACGGTCACCGGCGGTCCGGGGGAAGGGCTCACCATCGAGGTGCGCAACCCGGCACCCACCGAGCCCTTCGCCCAGGTGCCCGGCTCCGGACAAGGACTCATCGGCCTCACGGAACGCGCCACGCTGGCCGGGGGCCACCTCGACCACGGCCCCGAACCGGACGGCGGCTTCCGCCTCCGGGCCGCACTGCCGTGGCCCGCGTGAGCACGGGGCGAGGCGCTCCCGCCGTCGTCAGCGGGGGGTGGGTCGCTCCCGCCGTCGCCCCCGTGCGCGCGGGGCGGATCGCTCCCCCCGTCGCCCCGGTGGGTACCGGACCGATCGCTCCCCCCGTCTCCTCCGTACCGGTGGCGCCGGGTGCAACGGCCGCCCCCGGTACGGCCGGTGTCCGGGCCTGGCTACGGTGGTCGTCATGATCACCCCACCTCCGGAGAACCACCCGGCCCCGCCCGTCCGGCTCGCCGTTGTCGACGACGACCCGCTCGTGCGGGCCGGGCTCGCCCTCATGCTCGGCGGCGCGGACGACATCCACATCGTGGGGGAGGCGGCCGACGGCGCGGACGTCGCGGACCTCGTCGAACGGGTCCGCCCCGACGTGGTGCTGATGGACATCCGGATGCCGGTCGTGGACGGGCTGACCGCGACCGAGGCCCTGCGCGCCCGCCCCGACGCGCCGGAGGTCATCGTCCTGACGACGTTCCACGCCGACGAACAGGTGCTGCGCGCGATCCGGGCGGGGGCCGCCGGATTCGTCCTGAAGGACACCCCTCCGGCGCAGATCGTCGAGTCGGTGCGGCGGGTCGCGGCCGGTGATCCGGTGCTGTCGCCCGCGGTGACGCGCCAGTTGATGACCCGTGCCGCCGGGACCGGGCCCCGGGGCGGCCGGGACGACCGCATGGACCGCACCGACCGGGCGCGCCGGCGGATCGCCTCCCTCGGCGAGCGGGAACGCGAGGTCGCGATCGCCGTCGCCCGCGGCCGTTCCAACGCCGAGATCGCCGCGGCGCTCTACCTCAGCGTGGCGACGGTGAAGACACAGGTGTCCCGGATCCTGACCAGGTTCGACTTCAACAACCGTGTCCAGATCGCGCTGTTGGTGCACGACTCGGGGCTGCTCGACGACGATGCCGCGGAAGCCGGCGACGTAGGCTGAACCGGTCGATCCGAAGCGATCGGGGACGATCGGGCCGAACGATCGAACCGATCAGACCGGGAGGGACGGTCCCATGTCCGAAGTCAGTGGCCCCGCCGACACCGATGCCCATGCCGACACCGAGGCCGAGGTAGACGTCGATCTGCGCGGGGCGAAGGACTTCACGGCTAACCCGTATCCGTACTACGAGAAAATGCGCGCCGCAGGTCCCGTGCACACCATCCGTACCGACGAGTTCGAGCGGACCTGGCTCGTGGTGGGGTACGACGAGGCCCGCGCGGTCCTGGCCGACCAGCGGTTCGCCAAGGACTGGCGGGGCCTGCCGGGCGCGCCCGCCGAGAGCGACCCGATCTTCCTCAACATGCTGGAGCTGGACGCTCCCCACCACACCCGGCTGCGCAAGCTCGTCGCCCGGGAGTTCACCGCCCGCAGGGTCGAGGCGCTGCGCCCGCGGGTCCAGCAGATCACCGACGAACTCCTCGACGCGATGGTGCCCGCGGGGCGCGCCGACCTCGTCGACGCACTGGCCTTCCCGCTGCCGATGACCGTCATCTGCGAGCTGATCGGCGTCCCCGACCTGGACCGCAACACCTTCCGCCGGCTGTCGAACGGCGTCGTCACCCCCACCTCGCCGGAGCAGGAGCAGGAAGCGGTGCGCGCCATGAACGCGTACCTCGGCGAACTCATCGGGGAGAAGCGGAGCTCGCCCGGCGAGGACCTGATGAGCGCGCTGGTCAGGGCGCGCGACGAGGAGGGGGACGGGCTGTCGCCCGACGAACTCGTGGGCATGGCCTTCCTGTTGCTCGTCGCCGGGCACGAGACCACGGTCAACCTGATCTCCAACGGGGTACGGGCGCTGCTCGACCACCCCGACCAACTCGCCGCCCTGCGCGCCGATCCGGGCCTGCTCGACGGCGCGGTCGAGGAGATGCTGCGTTACGACGGGCCGGTGGAGACCGCGACCTTCCGCTACCCCCGCGAGGAGGTCGAGATCGGGGAGCGGGTCGTCCCGGCGGGCGAGCCGGTGCTGGTGTCGCTGGCCGGTGCCGACCGCGACCACGCCCGCTACCCGGCACCGGACGCCTTCGACATCCGCCGTGACGCCCAGGGACACCTGGCCTTCGGGCACGGGGTGCACTTCTGCGTGGGCGCGCCGCTGGCCAGGATGGAGGGACGGATCGCGATCCGTACGCTGCTGGAGCGGTGCCCGGGCCTCGAACCGGACCCGGAGGCGGGGGAGTTCGACTGGCTTCCCGGCCTGCTGATCCGCGGTCGGCGGGGACTTCCGGTCCGCTGGTGAGGCGGGGACCCGACGGGCGGGGGGACCGGGTGGGCGGGAAATCCGGTGAACGGGAAACCCGGCGGGCGGGAAATCCGGTGAACGGGAAACCCGGCGGGCGGGAAATCCGGTGAGGGACGGACTCCGGTGAGGTAGGAACTCTGTCATGACCGGACTCGATCTGCCCATGGCCCAGAAGGTTCTCGACAGCCAGCCGTTCAGCGGCCTCGTCGGGGCACGGATCACCGCCTTCGGGGGCGGTGCGGCCACCCTCGAAGTGGACATACGACAGGAACTCCAGCAACAGAACGGCTTTCTGCACGGCGGGGTGCTGGCCTACGCCGCCGACAACTCGATCACCTTCGCCGCCGGTACGACCCTCGGCCCGGCCGTGCTGACCGGCGGCTTCTCCATCCAGTACGTCCGGCCCGCCACCGGTCGCACGCTCGTGGCCAGGGCCGAGGTCGTGCACACCGGCCGCCGCCAGGCGGTGGTCCGCTGCGAACTGTTCGCCGCGGAGGAGGACGGGACGGAGACGCTCTGCGCGGTCGCGCAGGGAACCGTGCTGTCGGCCGGTGCCCCGTCCTCCTGACCACGCCCCGGCCCACCGGCCGGCCGGACACCGACGGGCCCGCGCCGCCCCCCGTACGAGGGGCGGCGCGGGCCCGTCGATCACCCGTCCTCCGTCACCCGTCCTCCGTCACCCGGCAGCCCCGTCGGCGGCCTTCGCGACCTCCGCGACCGTCACGGGGCGCCGCTCCCGGCGGGACACCTCGCACGCCTCCGCCACCAGCAGCGCGTACCACGCCTCCCGGCCGTCGCACGGATTGGGCAGCTCGCCCCGCACCACCCTTACGAACGCGTCCAGTTCGGCCTCGTACGCGGGGGCGAACCGCTCCAGGAAACCGGGCCAGGGACGGGCGGGGGCGGCGGGGCCCAGCGGCTCGGCGGAGGTGACCGGCGTACGGTCGTCCAGGCCGACCGTGATCTGGTCCAGCTCGCCCGCCAGCTCCATCCGCACGTCGTAACCGGCGCCGTTGCAACGGGTGGCCGTCGCCGTGGCCAGGGTGCCGTCGTCGAGGGTCAGCAGCGCCGCCGCCGTGTCGACGTCACCCGCCGCCCGGAACATCGCGGGCCCGGCGTCCGACCCGGTGGCGTACACCTCGGTCACCTCACGGCCCGTCACCCATCGCAGCATGTCGAAGTCATGGACCAGGCAGTCCCGGAACAGCCCCCCGGAGAGCGGCAGGTACGCGGCGGGCGGCGGTGCCGGGTCCATCGTCGTCGCCCGCACGGTGTGCAGCCTGCCGAGCGTCCCGGCCCGCACGGCGGCGCGGGCCGCCCCGTAGCCGGCGTCGAACCTGCGCATGAAGCCCAGCTGGAGCACGCTGCCCGCCTCGTCGACCTCGCGCAGCGCGCCCAGCGTCCCCGGCAGGTCCAGCGCGATCGGCTTCTCGCAGAACGCCGGGAGCCCCGCGCGCGCGGCCCGGCCGATCAGCTCCGCGTGGGCCGCGGTGGCCGAGGCGATCACCACGGCGTCCACCCCGGCGCCGAACACCTCGGCCGCGCTCCCGACCGCCGACGCGCCGACGTGCCGCGCGACCCCGGCCGCCCGGTCCCCGTCGGTGTCCGTCACCACCAGGGCGTCCACCTCGGGATGGCGGGCCAGCACACCCGCGTGGAAGGAACCGATCCGGCCGGTGCCGATGAGTCCGATACGCATGGACCCAACGTGCCGCCCACCGGCTGCGCTGTCAACCATATGTCCTTACAAGGTGCGACTTGTTCGGTTGTCATGGCATCCCGGCATCACAACACCCTTACCGCCGGGCGCCGTTGACGTTCCGTACGACCGCCGCTAGAAAACGTCCAGCCGCATTCCGGCGGCCGTGGAGAGAAGGCGGACCCCACCATGCGCACCTCCCGCAGGGCAGCGGCCCTGATCACCGTCACGGCCCTCGGCATCGTCCTCGCCGTCTCCGGATGCAGCGGCTCCGGCGGCAAGGACGCCGAGGAGAGGCCCGCGGCGGGAAGCGGCGGCGGGAAGGCGGCCGGCACCCCCCGGATGAAGATCGCGATGGTCACGCACTCGGGGGAGGGCGACACCTTCTGGGACATCGTGCAGAACGGTGCGAAGCAGGCGGCGGCCAAGGACAACGTCGAGTTCCTCTACTCGGCGGACAAGGAGGGCGGGAAACAGGCCCAGCTCGTCCAGGCCGCCATCGACCAGAAGGTCGACGGCATCGTCGTCACCCTCGCCAAACCGGAAGCGCTCAAAACGGTCGTCACCAAGGCGGTGAAGGCCGGCATACCCGTGGTGACCATCAACGCGGGCGCACGGTTCTCCGCGGAGTTCGGCGCGCTCGGGCACATCGGCCAGGACGAGGCCGTCGCCGGCGAGGCGGTCGGCGAGGAGCTCGCCGACCGCGGGCGCAAGCGGGTCCTCTGCGTCATCCACGAGCAGGGCAACGTATCGCTGGAGGAGCGCTGCGCCGGGGTGCGGAAGACCTTCGGGGGCCACGTCGAGAACCTGAACGTCGAAGGCACCAACATGCCGGCCGCCACCTCCTCGATCGAGGCGAAGCTCCAGGCCGACAAGGGCATCGACGCCGTCGTCACCCTCGGTGCCCCCTTCGCCGC
Source organism: Streptomyces sp. NPDC006435 (assembly GCF_040612315.1). Taxonomy (NCBI): domain Bacteria; kingdom Bacillati; phylum Actinomycetota; class Actinomycetes; order Kitasatosporales; family Streptomycetaceae; genus Streptomyces; species Streptomyces sp. NPDC006435. The sequence continues at coordinate 96,021 of NZ_JBEXPY010000019.1, read as the reverse complement.
CGCCTCCGTCAAGGCCAAGGACGGCTCCGGCAGCGGGGCCGAGATCGACACCTTCGACCTGAACGCCGAGGTCGTCGGACGGCTGAAGGCCGGGGAGGTCGGCTTCGCCGTCGACCAGCAGCCCTACCTCCAGGGCTACCTCGCCGTCGACGGACTGTGGCTGAACCGGACCAACGGCAACGTCGTCGGCGGCGGGAAACCGGTGCTCACCGGCCCGGCGATCGTCACCGCCGACGACGTGCCGCAGCTGGAGAAGTACACCGCGCGCGGTACCCGGTGAACCCTCCGCGCCCCGCCGCGCGCACCCGGCCCCGACACACGCGCCCCGCCCCTGCCGGGCCGCGCCGCGGACGGCTCGGGGATACTTGGCCAGCCGGTCGGGGCGCGAACCGCCCCCGGCCGCTCCAGGCGGTACAGCGAGCAGCACAAGAAGGGCACGGCGTCGTGGCAAGGGTTCGGACAGGGGTACGTGCGATGGGCGCCGTGCTTGCGGCGGTGCTCGGGGCCTCCCTCGTGGGATGCAGCAGCACCGGCGGCAAGCGGGCGGAGGAGCGCGCGGCCCGGGCCGCCGCCGAGGGCCGGGCCGCGGTGGACACACCCCGCTGGACCTTCGCCATGGTCACCCACTCGGGCGACGGCGACACCTTCTGGGACATCGTCCAGCGCGGCGCCGAGCAGGCGGCCGCCAAGGACAACATCAAGTTCCTGTACTCGCACAACGACGAGGCGCAGCAGCAGGCCCAGCTCGTGCAGGCCGCCATCGACCAGAAGGTCGACGGGCTGATCGTCACCCTCGCCAAGCCCGACGCGATGAAGGACGTCGTCACCAAGGCGGTGAAGGCCGGAATCCCGGTGATCACGGTGAACTCGGGCTCCGCGGAGTCCAAGCGGTTCGGCGCGCTCACCCACATCGGCCAGGACGAGTCCATCGCGGGCGAGGCCGTCGGCGAGGAGCTCAACGCGCGCGGCCGCAAGAAGGCCCTGTGCATCCTGCACGAGCAGGGCAACGTCGGCCACGAGCAGCGCTGCGCCGGAGCGAAGAAGTCCTTCGACGGACAGCTGCAGAACCTGTACGTGGAGGGCACCAACATGCCCGACGTCCAGGCGTCCATCGAGGCCAAGCTCCAGGCCGACAAGAACATCGACGCGGTCGTCACCCTCGGCGCGCCCTTCGCGGACGCCGCCGTCAAGGCGAAGAGGACCGCGGGCAGCGGGGCCGAGATCGACACCTTCGACCTGAACGCCAAGGTCGCCACGGCCCTCCAGGACAAGACCCTCGGCTTCGCCGTCGACCAGCAGCCCTACCTCCAGGGCTACGAGGCGGTCGACCTGCTCTGGCTCAACCGCTACAACGGCAACGTGCTCGGCGGTGGCCGCCCGGTCCTCACCGGACCGCAGATCATCACCGCGAAGGACGCCGCCGAACTGGCCCAGTACACGAAGCGGGGGACCCGATGAGCACGATCGCCGGACCGTCCGCCCCGGCGGGGAAGGACGAGCGGCTGCTGCACACCTCACCGCTGCGCAGGCTCCTCGGCCGCCCCGAGCTCGGCTCGGTGGTCGGCGCCGCGGCCGTCTTCGTCTTCTTCTCGATCGTCGCCGACAGCTTCCTGCGCGCCTCCAGCCTCGGCACGGTGCTCTACGCGGCCTCGACGATCGGGATCATGGCCGCGCCGGTGGCACTGCTGATGATCGGCGGCGAGTTCGACCTCTCCGCCGGGGTGATGGTCACCAGCTCCGCGCTGATCTCGTCGATGTTCAGCTACCAGATGACGGCCAACGTCTGGGTCGGCGTCTTCGTGTCGCTGCTGGTCACCCTGGCCTTCGGCGCGTTCAACGGCTTCATGCTGACCCGTACGAAACTGCCGAGCTTCATCATCACGCTCGGCACGTTCCTGATGCTGACCGGCCTCAACCTGGGGTTCACCAAGCTGATCAGCGGCACCGTCTCGACGAAGGCCATCGGCGACATGGAGGGCTTCGACTCGGCCCGCAAGATGTTCGCCTCGCAGTGGACCATCGGCGGCGTCGAGCTCAAGGTCACCATCCTGTGGTGGGCCGTCCTCGTCGCGGTCGCCACCTGGATCCTGCTCCGTACCCGCTTCGGCAACTGGATCTTCGCGGTCGGCGGCGGGGCCGACGCGGCCCGCGCGGTCGGCGTCCCGGTGATCCGCACCAGGATCGGGCTCTACCTCGGCGTCGCCTTCGCCGCCTGGGTCTCCGGCCAGCACCTGCTGTTCTCGTACGACGTCGTCCAGTCCGGCGAGGGCGTCGGCAACGAACTGATCTACATCATCGCGGCCGTCATCGGCGGCTGTCTGATCACCGGCGGCTACGGCTCCGCGATCGGCTCCGCGGTCGGTGCCTTCATCTTCGGCATGACCAGCAAGGGCATCGTGTACGCGGAGTGGAACCCGGACTGGTTCAAGTTCTTCCTCGGAGCCATGCTGCTCCTGGCCACCCTGCTCAACGCATGGGTACGCAAGCGCGCGGAGGCGACGAAATGACGGCCCCCCAGGCACCGGCCGCCCCGGAGACGCCCCGCCGGGCGCTCGTCGAGCTGGACCGCGTCAGCAAGTACTACGGCAACATCAGGGCGCTCGACGACGTCTCGCTGGAGGTCCACGCGGGGGAGATCTCCTGTGTGCTCGGCGACAACGGCGCCGGAAAGTCCACCCTGATCAAGATCATCGCGGGGCTGCACCGGCACGACGCCGGCACCTTCCTCGTCGACGGCGAGGAGACCACCCTCGTCAATCCGCGCGACGCCCTGGACCGGGGCATCGCCACGGTCTACCAGGACCTGGCCGTCGTCCCCCTCATGCCGGTCTGGCGGAACTTCTTCCTCGGCTCGGAGCCGACCACGGGCTCGGGCCCCTTCAAACGCCTCGACGTGCGTCTGATGCGCGAGACGACCCGCTCCGAACTGCTGCGCATGGGCATCGACCTGCGCGACGTCGACCAGCCGATCGGCACCCTGTCCGGCGGCGAGCGCCAGTGCGTCGCCATCGCGCGGGCCGTCCACTTCGGTGCCAAGGTGCTCGTGCTGGACGAGCCCACCGCCGCGCTCGGCGTCAAGCAGTCCGGGGTCGTGCTCAAGTACGTCGCGGCCGCCCGCGACGCGGGTCTCGGCGTGGTCCTCATCACGCACAACCCTCACCACGCGTATCTGGTCGGTGACCGGTTCGTCCTGCTCAAGCGGGGCGCCATGGCCGGCAGCCACACCAAGGGGAGCGTCACGCTGGACGAGCTGACCCGCCAGATGGCGGGCGGCAGCGAGCTGGAGGAGCTCAGCCACGAGCTGGAACGGGCCACCGGCCCGGACCGGCCCCCCGCCGGCCCGGACACCGACGACCCCGCGTAGCCCCGGCGGGTACCGGCCCCGTACGCCCCGGTCCGCCCGCCCCGGCCCCCCGGCAGTGGCAGAATCGAGCCCGACGGGCGCAGTCCGCCGCCGGGGGCACCACTCCCGGCTCCCCGACCCCGCAGGGACGATGAGCACGTACCGCGACCTCACACACCGCGGCTCCGCCCGCGCCACCGTCCTGCGGACCGTGGGCACCAGGGAGCGGCGCTCCCACCTCACGGCGCCCCGGGTCCCCACCGTCGGCATCGACATCGGCGGCACGAAGGTGATGGCCGGCGTCGTCGACGCCGACGGCAACATCCTGGAGCAACTGCGCACCGAGACGCCGGACAAGTCCAAGAGCCCCAAGGTCGTCGAGGACACCATCGTCGAACTGGTCCTGGACCTCTCCGACCGGCACGACGTGCACGCCGTCGGCATCGGGGCGGCCGGCTGGGTCGACGCGGACCGCTCCCGGGTGCTGTTCGCCCCGCACCTCGCCTGGCGCGACGAACCGCTGCGCGACGCCCTCGCCTCCCGGCTCGTCGTCCCCGTCATGGTCGACAACGACGCCAACACCGCCGCCTGGGCGGAATGGCGCTTCGGCGCGGGCCGCGGCGAGGACCACCTCGTCATGATCACGCTCGGCACCGGCATCGGCGGCGCGATCCTGGAGGACGGCCGGGTCAAGCGCGGCAAGTACGGGGTCGCCGGTGAGTTCGGCCACATGCAGGTGGTGCCCGGCGGACACCGCTGCCCCTGCGGGAACCGCGGCTGCTGGGAGCAGTACAGCTCCGGCAACGCCCTGGTCCGCGAGGCCAAGGAGCTGGCCGCGGCCGACTCCCCGGTGGCGCACGGCATCATCGAGCGGGTCAAGGGCAACATCCCCGACATCACCGGCCCCCTCATCACCGAACTGGCCCGCGAGGGCGACGCGATGTGCGTCGAACTCCTCCAGGACATCGGTCAGTGGCTCGGCGTGGGCATCGCCAACCTGGCCGCCGCGCTCGACCCCTCCTGCTTCGTCATCGGCGGTGGCGTCAGCGCCGCCGACGACCTGCTCATCGGCCCCGCCAGGGACGCCTTCAAGCGCCACCTCACCGGCCGCGGCTACCGCCCCGAGGCCCGGATCACGAAGGCCCAGCTCGGCCCGGAGGCGGGTATGGTCGGCGCCGCGGACCTGGCCCGGCTGGTGGCCCGCAGGTTCCGCCGCACCAACCGCCGCCGTGTCGAACGGCACGAGCGGTACGCCCAGATCTACGACCAGGCCGCGAGCACCATCCGCAACACGCGAAACACCCGCACCTCCTAGGGACCAGCAGACACATGACCGCAGCCGAGCACCCCGTCCTGCCGCGCCAGTCCTCGCCGCCCGACGACGAACGGCCGCCGCAGGACCGGCGCCGGATGATCCGCCGCCGTCTGATCACGGCGACCATCATCGTGCTGCTCATCGGCATCCCGGCCGGCTACCTGCTGATCTCCGCCGGCCAGAGCCGCCGCGCCGGCCAGAACAAGGAGGCCGAGGCGGCTGCCCAGGGGCTCCGGGAGGGCTGGCCGTCCCGGATGCAGCGCCGGATCTTCGAGCTCCCGATGCCCGGCAACTCCCTGGACGTGCAGTACTACGAGACCAACAACTGGAAGGCCAGCCGGTTGTACGTGGAGTTCCGCACCACGTCCGCCGGGCTGGACCGGTTCCTCAGCCGGCTCGGCAGCGGGCGGGGCGACCTGAAGGCCGGCGAGGTGACCATCGGCGCCCGCGACCGGAAGGTCTCGGGCTGGTCCTTCGACCCCGGGACCGACTGGGCGGGCACCACGCACACCAACAAGGACCCCCGGCCCACCCAGGACATCATGGTGAACATGACCGACCCGATGAACCCGGTCGTCTACGTGGTGTCCGCGGCGACCCCCTGACGGAAGAGGGCGACGCCCGGACGGAAAGGGGCGACGCCCCGACGGGACACCGCAGCCCCGCCCCGCCCCGGCCCGACAGCCCTCAACGGGTGCCCGGGGCGGGACCGAGGGCCGGGGAGACGAGGTCGAAGGCCTCGTCCAGGAGAGCCGCCGGGTCCAGGGCCGTGTCGCTCTCGCTCCAGCGCCGCAGGACCACGTGGAAGGCGGCCAGGGCCGTCCCGGCGGCCAGGCGCGGGTAGAGGTCGCTCCCGACGTCGCGGCCGACCCGGCGGGCGAGCTCCTCGGCGAGTTCGTCGCGCCACCGGTCCTGCCGCTCCAGGAACCGGGCGAGCAGCGCGGGGGTGCGCAGGATCAGCCGCACCACGCGCAGGGCCCGCTCCGAGTGGGCGGCGCACGTGGTCACCGGGACCCGCACGGCGTGCCGCAGCGCCTCGGCCGGCGGCTCCTCGGCGGGCCGGTCCGCCAGCGCGGCCCGCATGTCCGCCCCCATGTCGGCCAGGAACTGGACGACGACGTCCTCCTTGGACGCGAAGTAGCGGAAGAACGTCCGCTTGGAGACGCCCGCGGCCGCCACGATCTCGTCGACGGTGACGGCGTCGAAGCCCTTGAGGGCCAGCAGCTGCAGGGCCGCCTCGGTCAGTTCGTCCGAGACGAGCCGACGTTTGCGCTCGGCCAGGCTCAGATCGGATCGCGTACTCACCCCCGCATGGTACATGCCGTGCCGAATTTGGCACTCAATACCTCTCTTGACACCAAGTGTCATCACGGTCAGTCTGTGCCGCATGAAACAAGAACGCTGGAACGCCGGGCTGATCCCCGACCAGACCGGCCGGGTGTTCGTCGTCACCGGTGCCGGGAGCGGACTGGGTCTCGCGACCGCTCATGCACTCGCCCGGCGGGGAGCACGGGTGGTCCTCGCGGTGCGGGACACGGAGAAGGGCCGACGGGCCGCCGCCACGATCACCGCCGGCACCCCCGGCGCCCGGTTGGAGGTGCGCCGCGTCGACCTGGCCGACCTCGGGTCGGTGCGCGCCTTCGCCGACGCGCTGCGCGCGGACCACTCACACGTCGATGTGCTGGTCAACAACGCCGGAATCATGGCACCGCCCCGCACCCTGAGCCCGCAGGGCCACGAGCTGCAGTTCGCCACCAACCATCTGGGCCACTTCGCGCTCACCGGCCTGCTGCTCGACCTGCTGGCCGGGGGCGTCGACCCCCGGGTGGTCACCGTGAGTTCGCCCAACCACCGGCAGGGCCGGATCGCCTTCGACGACGTGGACGGGGAGCGCGCGTACTCCCCGATGGGCCACTACAACCAGTCCAAGCTGGCCAACGCCGTCTTCGGACATCAGCTGCACCTGCGCCTGACCGGGGCCGGCAGCCCGGTACGGAGCGTGCTCGCCCACCCGGGGTACACCGCCACCGGGCTCCAGAAGGACACGCCGGTCGGGACGGTGCGACTGCTGTACGGCCTTCTGCTGTCCCCGCTGGCCCAGAAGCCGGCCGACGGCGCGCTCTCCCAGCTGTACGCGGCGATCGAACCCGGCGTGCGCGGCGGCGAGTTCATCGGACCCGGCGGCGCGGGCGAACTGCGCGGGGCGCCGACGCGGGTGACCCTCGCGCCCCGCGCGAAGGACGCCGCCACCGGGCGCCGGCTGTGGGAGCTGTCGGAGCGGCTGACCGGAGTGCGCTTCCCGGACCTGACGGCCGGGTGAGCACCGCACGGGCACGACCGCGGTACGCCGCAGGGGACCTCGTCCGGCCCCGGTCGTCGAACGCCGAACCGCCCAGGGCCGATCGGCCCTAGTGGCCACGGGCCGCCGGTGGGTTCACTGCGATGCATCGCACGCCGCCGGTGCGCGCGGGAGGGAAGCATGGTGATCGCAGTCGTCGGGCACAGGGACCTCGGCCAATCGACCCTGGAGCTGGTGGAAGCCGAACTGAGGACGAGGCTGGACCGGCTGGCGGAGGGGGCCGCCGCGCTGGTGCGGGCCGGTTCCGGGCTGCCGGTGGTGTTCGGACGGGCCGCCCGGGAGGCGGGCCGGAAGCTGACGGTGCTGCTGCCGGCCCAGGGCGCGGTGCCCGCCCCCCTGCCCGAGCCGGACCGCTCGGCCGCGGGCGAACTGCTGGTCCTGGCCGAACACGTACGGCTGCTGGCCTTCGACCCGGCCGACCGGGACGCGTGCGTCGGTGCCGACGAGCGGCTGGTGGAGACCTGCCGGACCGTGCTCGCGGTGTGGGACGGATCACCGTCGGACGGCCGGGACGCCACCGCGCATCTGGTCGCCTTCGCGCGTGCGCGGGGCATCCGGGTGGAGGTCGTCTGGCCGGACGGCTCGGTGCGGGGGCGGGCATGAAACTGTCGGAACGCGTCGTGGAGGACAGCGGGGACGCCGAGGACACCGACAACGGCGGGCGGGCCGGAGCCGCCGGGAACGGTGGGACCGGCCACGCCCCGGAGCGTGCCGGAGCGGAGCGGGGACCGGCCTGGCTGCTGATCGTCACCGCCGCGCTCGGGCTGCTCGGCTCGTTCGTCATCACGGTCGACAAGATCGAACTGCTCGTCGACCCCGGCTTCGTGCCCGCCTGCTCGCTCAGCCCCGTGCTGTCCTGCACGAGCGTGATGACCAGCGACCAGGCGTCGGTGTTCGGCTTCCCCAACCCGCTCCTCGGGCTGATCGGCTTCGCGGTGGTGCTGTGCACCGGCGCGGGCCTGCTCGCCGGTGCGCGCTACCGGCGCTGGTACTGGCTGGGGCTGAACCTCGGCACACTGCTCGGCGTCGGCTTCTGCATGTGGCTGATGACCCAGGCCCTGTACGAGATCGGCGCCCTGTGCCTGTGGTGCATGCTGGTGTGGGCGGTCACGATCTTCATGTTCTGGCACGTCACGGTGCACAACCTGCGCCACGGCGTGCTGCCGGCGCCGCGCGCGCTGGTCGCGGCGGTGCTGGAGTTCCCGCTGGTGGTGCCGGTGACCTGGTGCCTGGCCGTCGTCATGCTGATAGCAGTCCGGTTCTGGCCGTACTGGCGGACATTCCTGTGACCGTTCCCATGCCGGTGGTGTCGAGGTGAATGTGCGTGTCCGGTATCCCGGCGGCGGACAGCCGGGTGGCGATCTCCTGCTCCGCCCCGGCCGCGGCGGTCTCGGGGGAGAGGGCCACGAAGACGTGCTGCCGGGCGAGGGCCCGCGCCCCGACGTCCCCGAAGGAGGCGCCCGCGGCGTCCGCCGTGACGACGGTCAGCCAGGGCCGGGTACGCCGGAACACGTCCAGGCACGCCGCGTCGTACATCTCCTCGCCCGTCGCCTCCCCCGGACCGGTGCGCCCCAGCAGCAGGCGCACCCGGTGCACACCGGAGCGATCCGCTTCGATCCGCTGGAGCAGCGCCTTCATCGGCGCCCAGCCCGTGCCCGAGGCGAGCAGCAGCAGGTCCGCGGAGAGCAGGTGGTCCGGCAGGGCCAGCGCGCCGCGCGGCGCACTGACGCGGACGGTGTCGCCCTCCCGCGTGCCGTGCACCAGCGCGTCGCTCACCCCGCCGGCGCCCCGGGCCCGTACATGGAACTCCAGCTCGCCGTCCGGGTGCGGTGCGCGGGCCAGGTAGTAGGGGCGCCAGGCCTGTTCCAGCAGCGGCGACTCCAGGGACGCGTACTGGCCGGCCTCGAAGGCGTAGGGCTGGTGCGGGCGGATCCGCAGCACCGCCAGGCCGGGGGTGCGGAGCTCGTGCGAGGTCACCGTCGCCTCCCAGCTGGGCGGTTCGGCGATCGCCTCGTCCGCGCCCCTGACCATCGCCGAGACCGCCAGGTGCAGCATCCGCAGCCAGGCGTCCTCCAGCGCACCGGTCCACCGGGCCCCGGCGCGCAGCCGCAGCGCCTCGATGAGCGCCGCCTCGAAGGCCTCGAACTGTGCCGGGCGGACCCCGAGTTTGCGGTGGTCGCGCCCCAACTGGCCGAAGACGCGGATCAGTTCGCCCGTACGGTGCAGATTGCCGATCAAGTAGTGGAAGATCGAGGCGAGATGGTCCTGCTGGAAGGCCATCGACTCGGGGAACAGTGCCCGGAGGTACGGGTGCCGCTCGAACAGCACCCGGTACAGGTCGGCGATCAGCTCCTCCATCGGGGCCACCAGCGCCAGCGAGTCGCTGATCAGCAACTGGTCGGCCGTGCCGTCGTAGGCACGGGGGACCTCGGTGCTCCACCGGTCCGTACGGCTGTCGGCCGGGGCCAGGATGCGTCGTCGCAGCCGCATGGCGTCGTGCCGTGCGAGCAGTGCGTGGTAGTCCTCGCTGGAGGTGTTCATGGGCCGGGGGCTCCTTGATGCAGCGCAGTGGGGGTGGCCGGAAGGGAGATGTCCGTGGCGCCCGGACGATCTTGGCGGCGTCAGTATGGCACCGGGCCCCGCCCGCTGACCGGCCCCCGGCCACAGGGACTTTCGGCCCTGTTCAGACGCCGTTCACCATGCCGTGACACCCCGCCGGAAGCACCTTTGGAGCCGGGCACATACTGTTCCCGGCCCTCTCCCCGAACCGATAGAGCCTGATGTGAGTGAGTTCGCGAACACCCCGCCGAGCACGACCCCGCCGAGCACGGACCCCCTGGGCACGACCCCGCCGGACACGGACCCGTCAGGGCCCGCGGCCCCCGTACGCGTCTTCATCCTCGACGACCACGAGGTCGTACGGCGCGGTGTGCGCGACCTGCTGGAGGCCGAGGGCGACATCGAGGTGGTCGGCGAGGCGTCCACCGCCCGGGAGGCGCTGGTGCGCGTACCGGCCACCAGACCGCAGGTCGCCGTGCTGGACGTACGCCTCGGCGACGACCGGGGCGGCGACCACGCCGGGATCGAGGTGTGCCGGGAACTGCGCGCCCTGATGCCCGAACTCGCCTGCCTGATGCTGACGTCGTTCGACGACGACGAGGCGCTGTTCGACGCCATCATGGCGGGGGCCGCGGGCTATGTGCTCAAGCAGATCAACGGCGCCGACCTGATCACCGCCGTGCGCCGGGTCGCCTCGGGCACCTCGATGCTCGACCCGCGGACGACCGCCCGGGTGATGGAACGGCTGCGGGGCGCCGAACAGCGCCCGGCCGAACCGTCCGAGGCGTCGGAACTGGACGGGCTCACGCCCCGGGAGAGGCAGATCCTGGACCTCATCGGCGAGGGACTCACCAATCGGGAGATCGCCGAACGCCTCTTCCTGGCCGAGAAGACCGTCAAGAACCGCATCTCGTCGATCCTCGCCAAACTGGGCGTGGGCCGCCGCATCCAGGCCGCGATGCTCGTCGGCCGGGTCAAGGACCGCAGGGGCTGACGGACCCGCGCCGCGGGGCCCGCCGGGCGGCACGCGCCCGGACGGGCCCTCAGTCGTGCAGCGGCGCGCGCCAGACGATCCGGGTGCCGCCGTCCGCCGGCCGCTCCACGGTCAGCGAACCGCCGCACAGCTCCGCCCGCGTACGCATGTTGGCCAGCCCCCCGGGGCGCCCGTCCGCCGGGTCGCCGGACGCCGGCCCCGTCCCGGCGGCGGCCACCACGCCGCCCCCGATCCCGACGCCGTTGTCGGTGACGGTCAGGGTCACCACCTCGTCGGCCGACAGCTCGATGCCGATGCGGGTGGCGCGGGCGTGGCGGGAGGCGTTGGACACCGCCTCGGCGGCCACCGCCACCAGGTGCTCGGCCAGTTCGTCCGGCACCGTGGTGTCCACCGGCCCGTCGATCCGCAACGAGGGCTGGAACCCCAGGGCGTGCGCCGCGGTGCGGGCGGTCTCCGCCATCCGGTGCCGCAGCCCGCCGCGGCCCGCCCGCTCCGCGGTCCGCAGGTCGAAGATGGTGGACCGGATGATCCGGATCGTGGTGTCCAGATCGTCCACCGCCCGGCTGACCCGCTCGGCCGCGTCCGGCCGGTCCGCGATGGCACGGGTGGTGCTCTGGAGCGTCATCCCGGTCGCGAAGAGCCGCTGGATCGCCAGGTCGTGCAGATCGCGGGCGATCCGGTCCCGGTCGTGCATGACGGCGAGCTCCTCGGACTCGGCCCGCCTGCGGGCCAGTTCCAGGGCGATGGCCGCCTGGTCGGCGAAGCCCGAGACGAGCGCGATCTCGGTGTCGTCGAACGGCGGACGGTCCACCGGCCGCCCCAGCCGCAGCGCGCCGCTCGCCCCCGTGTCGACCCGCAACGGCACCGTCACCACCGGCCCCAGCCCCTCCTCGACGCCGCCGCCGAACGGATGGGCCCGGGGATCGGTCCGTACGTCGGCGCAGTGCACCGGCGTCCCGGTACGGGCCGCGAGCCCGGCCAGCGACCCCCGCGCCGGGACGGACAGCCCCGTGACGCGCCCGGCGTCCTTGCCGTGGGCCACGGCGACGGTCAGCCGCGCGTCGGCCGCGTCCGCGGCCCCGGTGGCGGGCGGCGTCGGCAGCAGGATCGCGGCCCGGTCGGCCCCCGCCACCTCCATCGCCCGCTCGGCGATCAGATGCAGCACCTCGTCGGCGTCCGTCCCCGAGAGGAGGGTGCGGGTGATCTCGCCGAGAGCCTCCAGACGCCGCTCCCGGCGGCGGCTCTCGTCGTACATGCGGGCGTTGTCGATGGCCACCCCGGCCGCGATCGACAAGGTGGTCAGCACCGCCTCGTCGTCGGCGTCGAAGCCCGCCCCGCCCCGCTTCTCGGTGAGGTAGAGATTGCCGAACACCTCGTCCCGGACCCGCACCGGAACCCCGAGGAAGGTACGCATCGGCGGATGGTGGGGCGGGAAGCCGAAGCTGCGCGGATGGCTGCTGAGATCGGTGAGCCGCAGCGGTTCCGGCCGGTGGATCAGCTCACCGAGGATGCCGCGCCCGCACGGCGTCTGACCGATCTCGGCGGCCAACTGCTCCGATATGCCGACCGGCAGGAACTCCAGCAGCTTCTGCCCGTCCCCGACGATGCCGAGCGCCCCGTACTCCGCGTCGGTCAGGGTCACCGCGGCCTCCACGATGCCGCGCAGCACCTCGGGCAGTTCCAGCCCCCGCCCCAGACTCATCACGGCGTCCAGCAGACTGCGCATCCGGTCCGGCCGGCTCGGCTGCGGCCAGGCCGCCGGACCGGGGCAGCGGGCCCCGTGCGGGGCGGGGGTGCCGGAGTCCGGAGCAGGGGTCTCGCGGGGGAGGCCGGGCACCGTGGGTGCTGTCTCTGTCATCGGGGTGCCGCTCTCAGGTTCCGTGTGCCGTATGCCGGGAAGTCGCTCACCGGATCACCGCGGGGCTGGGACCGGTCCACGGCCCGTCAGCCTACGGCAGCCGCCGGACCCGGTGGCCGGACGGTGGGGCCGGTCGGCCACCCGCGGGGCCGGCGAGTGGGGCCGGTCGTCCCGGCCGACGGTGCCCGTCGGTCCCTGGAGGTCCCCGGAGGGCGCGGCCAGCATGGTGCGGCCGGGAAAGGTCCGGCCGTCCCCTCGTGATCCACCGGACCTTCCCGGCCGCTCCCCGCCGCCCTCCCCGCGGCCGGGGAGCGCTCGTGGAACGCAAGAGCTGGAGGACACGGTCCGGTGGACGCAATGGAAAAGCAGGGCAATCGAGCCGCCCCCGCACAGGGGCCCCTGCCCCCCGGCCCCGGTCGGCCGGGCCGTGCCTCCCGCGGGCGGATCGTCGTCTCGTGGCTCACCACGACCGACCACAAGCAGATCGGCACGCTGTACCTCGTCACCGCGTTCGTGTTCTTCCTCGTCGGCGGCGCGATGGCGCTCGTGATGCGCGCCGAACTCGCCCGCCCCGGCACGCAGATCATGTCCAACGAGCAGTTCAACCAGGCGTTCACCATGCACGGCTCGGTGATGCTGCTGCTGTTCGCGATGCCGCTGTTCACCGGATTCGCCAACTGGCTCATGCCGCTCCAGATAGGCGCGCCCGACGTGGCGTTCCCGCGGCTGAACATGCTGGCGTACTGGCTGTTCCTCTTCGGCTCGCTGATCGCCGCCGGGGGATTCCTCACCCCGCAGGGCGCCGCCGACTTCGGCTGGTTCGCCTACGCCCCGCTGTCCGACGCCACGCACTCACCGGGAATCGGCGCCGACATGTGGATCATGGGCGTGGCGCTCTCCGGCTTCGGGTCCATCCTCGGCGCGGTCAACTTCATCACCACCATCATCTGCATGCGCGCCCCGGGAATGACCATGTTCCGGATGTCGATCTTCACCTGGAACGTGCTGCTGACCGCCGTGCTCATCCTCCTGGTCTTCCCGGTCCTGGCCGCGGCGCTCTTCGCACTGGAGATGGACCGGAAATTCGGCTCGCACATCTTCGACCCCGCCAACGGCGGCGCGCTGCTGTGGCAGCACCTCTTCTGGTTCTTCGGCCACCCCGAGGTCTACGTACTGGCCCTGCCGTTCTTCGGGATCGTCTCCGAGATCGTCCCGGTCTTCTCCCGCAAGCCGATGTTCGGCTACATCGGCCTGGTCTCCGCGACGATCGCCATCGCCGGCCTCTCCGTCACCGTCTGGGCCCACCACATGTACGTGACCGGCGGTGTGCTGCTCCCCTTCTTCTCCTTCATGACCTTCCTGATCGCCGTACCGACCGGGGTGAAGTTCTTCAACTGGATCGGCACGATGTGGAAGGGCTCGCTGTCCTTCGAGACGCCGATGCTGTGGACCACCGGATTCCTGATCACCTTCGTCTTCGGCGGACTGACCGGGGTCATCCTGGCGTCGCCGCCGCTCGACTTCCACGTCTCGGACTCGTACTTCGTCGTCGCGCACTTCCACTACACGCTCTTCGGCACGGTCGTGTACGCGATGTTCGCCGGATTCCACTTCTGGTGGCCCAAGTTCACCGGGAAGATGCTCGACGAGCGGCTCGGGAAGATCACGTTCTGGACGCTGACGGCCGGATTCCACCTCACCTTCCTCGTCCAGCACTGGCTGGGGGCCGAGGGAATGCCGCGCCGGTACGCGGACTACCTCGCCGCCGACGGGTTCACCGCCCTCAACACGCTCTCCAGCATCGGATCGTTCCTGCTCGGACTGTCGTTCCTGCCCTTCTTCTACAACGTCTGGAAGACCAGCCAGTACGGCACGAAGGTCACCGTCGACGACCCCTGGGGCTACGGCCGTTCCCTGGAATGGGCCACCTCCTGCCCGCCGCCCCGGCACAACTTCACCTCCCTGCCCCGCATCCGCAGCGAATCCCCGGCCTTCGACCTGCACCACCCGGAGATCACCGCACTGGAAGCCACCGCGTCGCACTGACCCGCCCGCCCCGCGAGCCGTTTCCCGAGGAGTGTCACCGATGTCCCACGGAGTACTGGCAGCAGGAGTCCTCGCGCTCCTGGCCGCCGGCAACGTCTGGTACCTGCCCGCCTACGTCGACCTGCGGGCGGGCCAGGACCGGCCGCGCTCCCGGCGGCCCGCCGCGGCCGCCGTGCTGACCGGGTGGGGAACGGCCACCCTCACCCTGTTCCTGCTGCTCCTGCCCGTGGCACCGGGACTGGCCGTGCTCCCGGCGGTGGCCGGCGCCACCGCCGTGGCGTGCCTGTCCGTCCGGTCCCGGCTGCTGCGGGCCCGGGAACGGCGCGAGGAGGAGGCGTGCTGGTCCGCCCTCTTCCCGGCACCGGCGGCCGGGAGGCGGGCGACCGACTGACCGCCGGGGGGAAGGTGCTTCCGGCCCGGGTGCGCGCCCCTCCGGCGGGCCCGGGACGGACGGAGCCGCCGTCAAGGCCTCGTGGGGGAGGCCGGGGCGGCGGCTCGTGCTTCCGGGGCGCCTACGGGATCGAGTCCAGGAACGGGCGCCCGTGCTCCGCCATCAGCCGGACGGCGCGTTCGTGCTCGTCGTCGTCCTCGATGAGGAGAGCCCGACGCGTCATGGTGTTGTAGAGGGCGCCGGGACCGGTTCTCGTCCGGACGACCACCCAGCCCTCTTCCGACCCGTCCCAGAGGAATGCGTACTCGTCGGTCCTCCGCGTCACCCGACCCAGCTCCCTTCCGGAATTCGGCGGATCGTCCGATGTCTCGGGCGACATGCCGCCCGGGGTGCCTTCGAACCCGGACGGGGCACCCATCGAACCCCAGTCATGGGGGCGCCCGCGATACGTGAGAGGGTCTTGGGCGTGAGCGAGACACCACCGAACACCCTGCAGTACCGCTTCGACGGGCCCGAAGACGCTCCGATCCTGGTCCTCGGTCCCTCCCTCGGCACCTCGTTGCACATGTGGGACCGCCAGGTGCCGGAGCTCACCCGGCACTGGAGAGTCTTCCGCTACGACCTCCCGGGTCACGGCGGCGCCCCCGCACACCCCGCCACCGCCATCGGCGAACTCTCCGACCGGCTGATCGCCACCCTCGACGGCCTCGGCGTCCGGCGCTTCGGGTACGCGGGCTGCTCCATCGGCGGCGCGATCGGCGCCGACCTCGCGCTGCGCCACCCGCACCGGATCGCCTCGCTGGCCCTGGTCGCCGCCTCGGCCCGGTTCGGCAGCGCCGACGAGTTCCGCCAGCGCGGGGTGGTCGTCCGCACCAACGGTCTGGAGCCGATGGCGCGCAGCGCGCCGGAGCGCTGGTTCACCCCCGGGTTCGCCGCCGCCCAGGCGGCCATCGTCGACTGGGCCGTCCAGATGGTCCGCACCACCGACCCCGGCTGCTACATCGCCGCCTGCGAGGCCCTCGCCGCCTTCGACATCCGCGGCGAGCTCGGCCGCATCACCGTCCCGACCCTCGCCCTGGTCGGCTCGGAGGACCGGGTCACCGGACCGGGCGACGCCCGCATCCTGGTCGCGGGCATACCCGACGCCCGGCTCGCCCTCGTCCCCGGCGCCTCCCACCTCGCGCCGGTCGAACAGCCCGGAGCCGTCACCGACCTGCTCCTCACCCACTTCTCCACGGCCTGGCAGGACACCCTCTCGGGCATTCCCGTCCCGTCGGACGTCCCGCAGCTCTCCGCCCCCGTGCTGCCCGTCGCGGAGATCACCGCGGCCGTCCCGCAGCCGCAGCCCGAGACGGCCGGACGCCCCGACCCGTACGACGCCGGGATGAAGGTGCGCCGCGAGGTGCTGGGCGACGCCCATGTGGACACGACCGCGGCCGCCACCGACGACTTCACCGGCGACTTCCAGGAACTGGTCACGCGCTACGCCTGGGGAGAGGTGTGGACCCGGGAGGGGCTGGACCGCCGCACCCGCAGTTGTGTCACGCTCACCGCGCTGATCGCCTCCGGCCGCATGGAGAGCCTGGCCGCGCACGTCAGGGCCGCCCTGCGCAACGGCCTCACCCCGGCCGAGATCAAGGAGGTGCTGATGCAGACCGCCGTCTACTGCGGCGTGCCCGCCGCGAACGCGGCCTTCACCATCGCCCAGGGCGTCATCCGGGAAGAAACGACGCCCCGCCCGTAGCAGGATGGGGCCATGAACGCGGAGAACCCCACACACCTGACCCTGACCAAGAAGACGCACTCCTGCATCCGCCTGGAGAAGGACGGGCGGACGCTCGTCATCGACCCGGGCGGCTTCTCGGAGCAGGACGCCGCCGTCGGCGCCGACGCGATCCTGGTGACGCACGAGCACGTCGACCACTTCGACGAGGGGCGGCTGCGGGCCGGCCTGGAGGCCGATCCGGCCGTCGAGGTCTGGACCCTGCGCAGCGTCGCCGAGCGGCTCTCCGCGGCCTTCCCCGGCCGCGTCCACACCGTCGGCCACGGCGACGCCTTCACCGCCGCGGGCTTCGACGTCCAGGTGCACGGCGAACTGCACGCGGTGATCCACCCGGACATCCCGCGGATCACCAACATCGGCTTCCTGGTGGACGGTTCGGTGTTCCACCCGGGCGACGCGCTCACCGTCCCCGACCGGCCGGTCGACACCCTGATGCTCCCGGTGATGGCCCCCTGGAACAAGATCTCCGAGGTCATCGACTACGTGCGCGAGGTCGGACCGCGGCGCGCCATCGACATCCACGACGCGCTGCTCACCGATCTCGCCCGCCCGATCTACGACAACCAGATCGGTGGCCTCGGGGGCGCCGACCACGGCCGGCTGGCCCCGGGGGACTCGACCGGCCTGTGACCGCCGCCGGACCGGCGGCTGTCGGTGGCAGCCGCTAGGTTTACCCCCATGCGCATCGCCACCTGGAACGTCAATTCGATCACCGCCCGGCTCCCGAGGCTGCTGGCCTGGCTGGAGAGCACCGGCACGGACGTGCTGTGCATCCAGGAGACCAAGTGCGCCGCCGAACAGTTCCCGGCGGACGCGCTCCGCGAACTCGGCTACGAGTCCGCGGTCAATGCCACCGGGCGGTGGAACGGCGTGGCGCTGGTCTCCCGCGTCGGCCTGTCCGACGTCGTCACGGGCCTGCCGGACGGACCCGACTACGAGGGCGCGCAGGAGCCGCGGGCCGTCTCGGCGACCTGCGGCCCGGTCCGCCTCTGGTCGGTGTACGTGCCCAACGGCCGCGAGGTCGAGCACGCGCACTACGCGTACAAGCTGCGCTGGTTCGAGGCGCTGCGGAAGGCCGTCGCCGAGGACGCCGCGGGCCCGCGGCCGTTCGCCGTGCTGGGCGACTTCAACGTGGCCCCGACCGACGAGGACGTCTGGGACCCGGCGCTCTTCGAGGGCGCCACCCACGTCACCCCGGCCGAGCGCGCCGCCCTCGCGGCCCTGCGCGAGAAGGGGCTGTCGGACGTCATGCCGCGCCCGCTCAAGTACGACCGCCCCTACACCTTCTGGGACTACCGGGAGCTGGGCTTCCCGAAGAACAAGGGCATGCGGATCGACCTGGTCTACGGCAACGCGCCCTTCGCCGCGGCGGTCGAGGACAGCTACGTGGACCGCGAGGAGCGCAAGGGCAAGGGCGCCTCCGACCACGCCCCGGTGGTGGTGGACCTCGGCCTCTGACGGCCCCGCCGCCCCGGTGGCGCCCCCGTCCGGCGGGCGGGGCACGGCTCCGGGGCGGCGTTGTCAGTGGTCGCCGCTAGCGTGGTTCTCGTCCTTATCCCGCTTGCTGGCTGCTTGCAGAGAACAGGACGGCCCCGCCCGTTCAGCGCCGGGCGGGGCCCACGACCCGCTCGTCAGAGCGCGGCGACCCCGTCCCGTCCGTACCCGGCGACCCGCCGGATGCCCGGTGCCGCGGCGGTGCCCAGTGCCAGGACCATCAGCAGCGCGCTGACCCACAGCGGGGAGCGGAAGCCGAGCCCCGCATCGATCGCCAGCCCGCCGAACCACGGCCCGAGCGCACCGCCCACGTTGAAAGCGGCCGTCGCGAACGAACCGGACAGGGTCGGCGCGTCGGCCGCCAGCCGGAACACCCACGAGATCAGCGCCGTCCCGGTGCCGAACGCGAGCGTCCCCTGGACGAGGACGAGCACGACCGCGGCGAGCGGGCTGCCCGCGGTCAGCGCGAACCCGGCCCAGCCGACGGTCAGCGCCACCAGCCCGGCGGCGGTCCAGACGACCGGCCGCGCGTCGACGTACCGGCCGGTGGCGGCGACCCCGAGGAACGAACCCAGCCCGAACAGCGCCAGCAGCACCGGCACCCAGGCGTCCCCGAGCCCGGTGACCCGGGTGGCCAGCGGTTCGAGGTAGGAGAACGCGCAGAACGTCGCCCCCTGCACCAGGGCGCTCGTCAGCAGGGTCAGCAGCAGGGGCCGCCCGGTCAGGACCCGCAGCTCGGCACCGGCCCGGACGGGGACCGGCTCCGGCCGCTTCGCCGGGATCGCCCCGGCGATGACGACGGCGGCCGGTACGCAGACCAGGGCCACGGCCCAGAACGCGGACCGCCACCCCCAGTGCCCGCCCAGCGCCGCACCGGCCGGCACCCCGGCCACGCAGGCGAGGGTGACGCCCCCGACCACCACCGAGGTGGCGCGGGCGCGGGCCTCGGGCCCGACCATGGAGACCGCGGTCACCAGGGCCACGGCCCAGAAGCCCGCGTTGGCCAGCGCCCCGACGACCCGGGTGACCAGGAGCACCCCGTAGTTGGGGGTGAGCGCGCCGACCACATGGACGGCGCCGAAGACGCAGAGGAAGAACAGCAGCGCCCGACGCCGCGGCCAGGAGCGGCTGAAGAGCGCCATCAACGGCGCCCCGACGATCATCCCGATCGCGAAGGCCGAGGTCAGCAGGCCCGCGGCCGGGATGGACACATGCAGATCGGAGGCGATGTCCGAGACCAGACCGGACAACATGAACTCGGAGGTGCCCTGGGCGAAGACGGCGAGCCCGAGCGCGTAGACGGCAAATGGCATGAAGGAACCCCATGGACGGCTGATGGATGGACCAAACAGAGGGGGTGCGGGCCCGCGCCCGCCCGTCGTGACGGGCGGCGACGCGGAAGAACGTCCGGGAGCACCCGGGACGTGATCCGGCGGAACGGCGGAAGCCGGGGCTGGGGAACGCGCGTCGTCGTACCGCGTACGGGGGTGACGCCGTACGGGCGTATCGCGTACGGAAGCGGTCACGAGCGCATCGGGAGAGCGCAGCCCACACCGTGGCGGTCCTGCGGCGGCAGCCGGGGCGGAGACGATCCGGGGCCGGGGTCCGGCCCCGCGGGATCGATTCGACGACGGATCGGCCACCGGCGGACCGGTGGCTAGCCTCTGTCGGACTCGGGGCTGGACATGGACGCGAAACTACCAGCCCGGACGTTTGGCCTCCACCCTTTTCGGCCGGGACCCGGACTCCTCGGCACGGGGAGCGGGCACCACGGCCGGTGTCGGGTACTCGGACGCCGGGCCGCGCGCCCTGTGGTGCGCGACACACCGGGGATGCGACCCTGGGCGGTATGAACATCCCTTTCCTGGACAACTGGCGTAAGCGTCACGACGGCACGCGGGGGGCGGGGCTCGCCGCCGCGGTCGCCGCCGATCCCGAGGGCGTGGCCGAGCTTCTCGCCGAGTGCGAGCTGCTGCGTGTCCGGGTGGGGGAGCGGGGGCTCCGACTCGACGACACCCCGGCCTCGTTGGCGGCCCTCGACCAGCTGCCGCCGCGCTGGCGCGACGACCCCGAGGAGCTGCCCTGGCTGGGCAACGACGCGGGTCTGTACCTGGGGACGGTGCTGGTGCGGAACGTCTCCGGCGCGGCCTGGAGCATCAGGCCCAGCGGGCAGCCCGTCGTGCGGCTCGCGTCGGGGCGCGAGATCGACGTGGTCGAGGCGGGTCTGGACTGGGCGATCTCCGGCAGCCCCGAGCTTTCGCAGGTGTACTCGGAGTCGGCCGAGGGATAGGGATTTCCCTACAACCGGACAAGAAGCCTTATGCACCATTTGTGCGTGTCGATGGTGAAGTCCCTTTTCGGGCTGGTTAGTTTGCGCTGACCTCGGCACAGCGAAAAGTGGGTAGGGCAGCGTATGGCCGTCGATCCGTTGATCGAGCTGCGGGACGTCAACAAGTTCTACGGACAGTTGCACGTACTGCAGGACATCAGTCTCACCGTCGGCCGCGGGGAGGTGGTGGTGGTCATCGGCCCCTCCGGCTCCGGCAAGTCGACGCTCTGCAGGACCATCAACCGACTCGAGACGATCGAGTCGGGACACATCGCGATCGACGGCAGACCCCTCCCCGAGGAGGGCAGGGGACTGGCCGACCTCCGGGCCGAAGTGGGCATGGTCTTCCAGTCGTTCAACCTCTTCGCGCACAAGACCGTGCTGGCCAACGTCTCGCTCGCCCAGCTCAAGGTCCGCAGGCGGAAGAAGGACGAGGCGGACCGGCGCTCCCGCGAACTGCTGGAACGGGTCGGGCTCGCCGCGCACGCCGACAAGTACCCCGCCCAGCTCTCCGGCGGCCAGCAGCAGCGCGTGGCCATCGCCCGCGCCCTCGCCATGGACCCCAAGGCACTGCTCTTCGACGAGCCGACCTCCGCGCTCGACCCGGAGATGATCAACGAGGTGCTGGAGGTCATGCAGCAACTCGCCCGGGACGGCATGACGATGGTCGTCGTCACGCACGAGATGGGCTTCGCCCGCTCCGCGGCCAACCGGGTCGTCTTCATGGCCGACGGGCGCATCGTCGAGGACCGCACCCCCGAGGCGTTCTTCACCGCTCCGGAGAGCGACCGCGCCAAGGACTTCCTGTCCAAGATCCTCAAGCACTGACGGGGGCTCCGTGTTGCGTACGACAAGAGTTCTGGGAGTCCTGGCCGGCCTCCTGCTGGCCGCCCTCGCCGCCGCCGGCTGCGGCAGGGAGGGCAGCCCGCCGGTGAAGGGGCCCAAGCCCGAACAACTGCCGGTGTACAAGGTCGACACCGGCTTCCGGCTGCCCGACTCGCCGACCTGGACGAAGGCGAAGAAGCGCGGATACCTCCGGGTCGGGGCCAAGGAGGACCAGCCCTACCTGGGCGAGAAGGACCCCGCCACCGGCGTCTATTCGGGCTTCGACATCGAGATCGCCAGGATGATGGCGGCCTCGCTCGGCTTCGACCCGAAGACGATCCGTTTCCGGACCATCGCCTCCGCCAACCGCGAGACGGCGCTGCAGAACGGACAGATCGACTACTACGTGGGCACCTACACCATCAACGACATGCGCAAGAAGCTCGTCGGCTTCGCCGGGCCGTACTACATGGCAGGGCAGAGCCTCCTCGTCCGCACCGACGAGAACGACATCCACGGACCGCAGGACCTGGCCGGGAAGACGGTCTGCTCGGCCGCGGGCTCGACCCCGTACCAGCGCATCGCCGCCGACTACCCGAAGGCGATCCTGGTCTCCTACGACACGTACTCGATCTGCGTGGACAACCTGCTGACCTACCAGGTCGACGCCGTCACCACCGACGACGCCATCCTGCTGGGCTTCGCGGCCAAGGCACCCGACGAGATGAAGGTGGTCGGCAAGCCGTTCTCCGAGGAGCCGTACGGCATCGGGGTCCCGCGCAACGACAACGCGCTCCGGTTCGCGCTCAACGACGCCCTGGAGGCCAACGAGAAGAACGGCAACTGGAAGAAGGCGTTCGAGGCCACGCTCGGCCTGTCCGGCGTCCCCGCGCCGACACCGCCGCCCATCGACCGCTACCCGGCGACCTGAGAGGGCGGACCACGACCATGGACGTACTCACCGAGAACTTCTCGCTCTACGGCAAGGGCTTCCTGGGCACGGTCGAACTGACCGTCTACTCCTCGATCCTGGCCCTGCTCCTCGGCTTCTTCATGGCCTCCTGCCGGGTGGCCCCCGTCGGCTCGCTCCGGGTGCTCGGCACGGTCTGGGTGACCGTGCTGCGCAACACCCCGCTGACCCTGCTCTTCTTCGCCGTCCTGCTCGGACTGCCCCGCTTCGGCCTGGTGCTCCCCTTCGAGGTCTTCGCGGTGCTCGCACTCGGCTGCTACACCTCCGCGTTCATCTGCGAGGTGCTGCGCTCGGGCATCAACACCGTGCCGAGGGGACAGGGCGAGGCGGCCCGCAGCCTCGGCATGACGTTCGGCCAGACACTGAACACCGTGGTGCTGCCGCAGGCGTTCCGGTCGGTGATCCCGCCGATCGGCTCGACGCTGATCGCCCTCGCCAAGAACTCCGCGATCGCCGGCGCGTTCAGCGTCACCGAACTGCTCGGCACCTACAAGACCCTCAACGAGCTGGGTTACAGCATCATCTGGACCTTCGTCTGGATCGCCGTCGGCTACCTGATCATCACCCTGTCCATCAGTGCGCTCTTCAACGTGATGGAGAAGCGCTGGGGAGTCGCCCGATGACCACCCGCACCGCACCGTCCGCCACCGCGCTCTACGACATCCCGGGCCCCGCGGCCCGCAGACGGCACAGGGCGTACGGGATCGTCTCGACGGCGCTGATCCTCGCCCTGTTCGGCTGGATCGTCTATCTGCTCTTCGACACCGGGCAGTTCACCGCCGCCAAGTGGACCCCCTTCACCTACAAGGGCATCCAGGAACTGCTGCTGCGCGGACTGGGCAACACCCTCAAGGCGTTCGCGTACGCCGCGGTGCTCTCCCTGCTGCTCGGCGCGGTGCTCGCCGTCGGACGGCTCTCCGAGCACCGGATCGTGCGGTGGATCGCGACGCTGTTCGTCGAGTTCTTCCGGGCCATGCCCGTACTGGTGATGATCTTCTTCATCTTCGTGGCGCTGAAGGTGCAGCCGCTGCCCGCGCTGGTCACCGGGCTGACCCTGTACAACGGCTCGGTGCTCGCCGAGGTGTTCCGCACCGGGATCAACTCGGTGGAGCGCGGCCAGCGCGAGGCCGCGTACGCCCTGGGGATGCGCAAGACGCACGTCATGACCTACGTACTGGCCCCGCAGGCGGTGCGGGCCATGCTGCCCACCATCATCAGCCAGTTGGTCGTGGCGCTGAAGGACACCTCGCTCGGCTACCTGATCACCTACGAGGAGTTCCTCCACGCGGGCAAGCTCATCGCGTCCAACCTCGACTACGATCTTCCCTTCATCCCCGTGGTGATGGTGATCTCGCCGATCTACATCGGGATGTGCATGCTGCTCTCCTGGTTCGCGACCTGGGTGGCCGAGCGGGAGAGGCGCAGTCCGAAGATGAAGGCCGTGGATGTCGCACCGGCCGAACCAGGAACGCTGCTGCCGGGAGTGCAGTAGCGGGGGCCCGCCGCGAGGCGGTCCCCGAGGAGCAGTGCCCCGTCGGCAGCAGCCGGTGATCACTTCTCGCGCGGGACGACGGATCCGTGCGACGGGTCCTTCCCGGGCGAGAAGAAGGTCAGCTGCGTGCCGGCCGGGCCGTGCTCGACGTACGGCGGCCGACGGCGTCGCCCGCCCCGGGGCGGCCCCCTCGGGGCGTACGTCGGCGGGCGTCCGCGCCGGCTCCGCGCTCCCGCCGGGCCGTGGGCCGCCCGGGACCGCTCCCGACGGCCCGCGACCCCGCAAGGGGCCCGTTCCTCCCGTTACAGCGCGCTCTTCGCCCGCCAGTCGGCCCACGACACGTTCCACGCCCCGTAGCCGTTGCCCTCCGCGACCGTGCCCTTGGCGTCCGCGCCGGTGATCTCGAACGGGTCACCGGCCCGCACCTGCCCGTACAGCGCACCGGCATCGGCGTCGCTCATCCCGATGCAGCCCGAACTGCGGTTCGCCGAGCCGAAGTACGCGGCGTTCCAGGGCGCCGCGTGGGCGTACATCCCCGACCAGGTCAGCCGCATCGACGAGTCGACCATCTTGTCGTAGGCGTTGCCGAGGCCGACCGTCTCCGAACGCATGTTGATCGTGCCCTCCTTGGACATCAGCACGGCCGTGCCGCGCCAGGACGCCTTCTCGCCGCCGGGGGTACCGGCCGACATGGGCACGTCCATGACGGTCTTCCCGCCCCGCTGCAACGCGAGCCGGTGGCGGTCCAGATCGACCTTCACCACCTGCTCGTCGCCGATCGTGAAGGTGGTCCGGTAGTCGCGGACGAACCAGCCGCCGGACGGGCCCGAGTCGACGCCGTTGAGATCGGCGTCGAGCGTGATCTTCGTGCCGGACCGCCAGTACTCCTTGGGCCGCCAGTCGACCCGGTCCTTGCCGGAGTAGTCCTGCAGCCAGCCCCAGGAACCCTCGGTGCCGTTCGAGGTGGAGACCTTCAGGGCCCTCTCCACCGCGGCCCGGTCCTTCACCGGGTTGTCGAAGACGACCGACAGCGGCTGGGCGATGCCGACCGTGGTGTTCTTGCCCGGGGCCAGCGTCAGCTTGTTGACCTTGTCGGCGGCCGCGGTGGTGAAGGCGGCCGTGCCGCTGCCGCCCTCGGCGTCCTTCGCCTCGACGCGGTACGCGGTGCCGGGCGCGGCCACCCGGTCCGACGTCCAGGTCCGGCCGTCGGCGGATATCCGGCCGGTGAGGGCGTCCCCTCCGTCCGCGCTCACCGCGACCGACTTCAGCTTTCCGGCGCCGAGCGTCACCTTCACCGGCTTCCCCGGGGCGGCGGCGTCGCCCCGGAGGTTCACCGAGATCCCGGCGCCGCGCGCCGCCCCGGCCGGACCGCCCGCGGCCGAGTCCGACGCGGAGGCCCCGGAGCAGGCGGTGAGCGTGAGGCCGAGCACCGCGGTCCCGGCGGTCAGGGCGAACCGGACCGGGCGGGCGGGAGCGGCGGTACGGCGTACGGGCCGGCGTGCAGCGAACAACGGAAAAACCTCCAAGGCAGTGCTTCTCGCCGGGGGAGAGCCGATCCGGGAGGGGACAGGTTCCACGAAATAGCAGAAAATCGGGAAATCCCGGTGTGAGATGGACCGCAGTGCGACAGGCCGTCCCCGCCGCCCGCACCGCCGTGTGCGGGTGGGCACCGGCGCGCGGGGTACCCTCCATCCCTGATCCGGACGCCCGCCCGGTCGCTCCGCCGGACGGGGCGGTACCGGCGACCGGGCCGTCAAGACGCTCGGGGGAACGGGAGACCGCGGTGGGCGGAGCCATGGACAGCACCTCGTACAGGACGCCCCGGGCGTCCTCGGCCGTACGGGGACGCCGATGACGACCACCCCGCAGGCCCCCGCCGAACGGACCGCGGAGCGCCGGTCCGGCTCGGTGCTGCGCAGCGGAGCCGTCATGGCCGCCGGCTCCGTCGTCTCCCGCGCCACCGGCTTCATACGCTCGGCGGTGGTCGTCGCCGCGCTCGGCACCGGGCTCCAGGCCGACGGGTACAACGTCGCCAACACCGTGCCCAACATCCTCTACACCCTGCTCATCGGCGGCGCGCTCAACGCCGTCTTCGTCCCCGAGCTGGTGCGCGCCGCGCGGAACCATCCCGACGGCGGAGCCGCGTACACCGACCGGCTGCTCACCGTCTGCACCGTCGCCCTGCTCGCCCTCACCGGCCTCACGGTCGTCGGGGCCCCGTGGATCGTCGAGGTCTACGCCCCCGGCTACCGCGGCGGCCAGGCGGAGCTGACCGTGGCCCTGGCCCGCTACTGCCTGCCGCAGATCCTCTTCTACGGACTGTTCACCCTGCTCGGCCAAGTGCTCAACGCCCGCGACCGGTTCGGCGCGATGATGTGGACCCCGGTCCTCAACAACCTGGTGATCATCGCGGTGTTCGGGATCTTCCTGGGCGTCGCCACCGGTTCCGACGGCACGCTGACCCCGGCACAGGCCCAATGGCTCGGCTGGGGCACGACCGCGGGCATCGCCGTCCAGACCCTCGCCCTGGTGCCCGCGCTGCGCGCCGCAGGGTTCCGCTGGCGGCCCCGGTTCGACTGGCGGGGCAGCGGCCTCACCCGGCCGCTGCGCGCGGCCGGATGGCTCGTCATGCTCGTGCTGACCAACCAGATCGCGTACTGGGTGGTCACCCGGCTCTCCACCACCGTCGGGCAGAGCGCCGCGGACCAGCACATGGCGGGCGGCCCCGGCTACACCGCGTACAGCTACGCCTATCAGCTGTGGGTGGTGCCGCACGGCATCGTCACCGTCTCGCTCGTCACCGCCCTGATGCCCCGGATGAGCCGCGCCGCGGCCGACCACGACCTGGCGGGGGTGCGGCGCGACGTCTCGTACGCCCTGCGCACCTCGGCGGCGGTCGTGGTGCCCGCCGCGGCCCTGCTGTTCGCGCTGGCGCCGTGGGTGATGGGCGCCGTGTACGGGTACGGGCGCACGAACGACGCGGGCATCACCGTGATGGCGGGCATGCTGATGGCGTTCGCGCCCGGACTGATCGCCTACTCGGGCCAGTACGTGCTCTCCCGCGCGTTCTACGCGATGAGCGACACCCGGACCCCGTTCCTCCTCAACCTGGTGATCGCCGCGCTCAACGCCGGTCTCTCGGTCGCCGCCTATCTGCTGCTGCCGATCCGCTGGGCCGTGACGGGGATGGCCGGGGCCTACTCGGTGGCACTGTTCGTGGGCTTCGGGATCACCGCGTACGTGCTGCGCCGGAGGATCTCGGACCGTGCCGCGCCCGGGGTGCCGCCGACGCGCTCCACCGCACCGGTGGCACAGGCGCGACTGGTGGTGGCGGCCGTGCCCGCCGGACTGCTGGGATACGCGGCGGCCCGCGCCTGCGCGTCGTACGGGGACTTCGCCGCCCTGGGCGCGGGGACCTGCGTCCTGCTGCTCACGGTGGCGCTGCTGGCACGGCCGCTGCGGCTGCGGGAGATCGAGGCCGCGCTCGCGGCGGGGCGGAGGCGGCTGCGACGGTCCGGGTGACACCGGACCGTGCCGCCCGGTGGGGCGCTCCCGGCACGGTCACGGGGCATCGCGGTCCGTCACCGGGGCCGTGCCGCCGAGTCCTGGAGCGCAAGGGGCGGGGCGTCCCGGCCCCTGCCCGCGTCCCGTCCGCCAGGACGCCCGCCCCCGCCGTTCAGCCCGTCGCGCGGTGGGAGTTGCGCGGTGCCGGGACGGGGGCCTGTGCGGCGCGGGTCACGTCCGCGACGAGTTCCACCACGTCGGGGCCGTACGCCTGCGAGTTGACGACCTTCAGCAGCAGGCAGAAGGTGCTGTCGCCGTACTTGCGGAACAGCCTCTCGTGGTTGCGGGCCAGGTAGCGGGAGGCCGCCTGGTTGGTGATCGCCTGCTGACCGCAGAACAGGAAGACGGGACGGGCATCCTGACCGACCGTCAGCCTGGCCAGCAGTACGTGCTCGGCGACCCCCTTCTCGGCCCGGTAGCGCTCCGTGCCGATCTGGAAGGCGCCCCGGTCGGGGCCGGGCTCGGGGCTGGTGTTCACCTTCACGCCCGGCAGCAGGGAATGGAGGTGCGCGGCCATCCGCCGATTCGAGACCGGCCCTCCGACGCAGAACTCGGTGCGCTCGCCGAAGCCCTGCTGTGCGATGTCGTGGGACATGATCTGCGCGTGGGCGGAACAGTCCTTGATGAGCGCGGAGAGTTCGAGCAGGGCGAAGACGTCGTGGCGGTGGACGGAGCCGTCACCGCCCGCGTCGCGGTTGACGACGAGCAGGCACTCGGAATTGCCCGGGAGCCCGAAGAAGGCCTGTTTGCGCCGGAGTCTGCGGCGCCAGAGGTAGGTGCGGGCGAGCCAGCCCAGCGAGGCGCTGATGCCGGCGGCTATCACGCCCAGCAGGATGTTGCGTACGTCGTCGGTCATGGGCGGGCATGTTAGCGGGCATTCGGCCCCGGTTTCACGGTGGTCCTGACGGGGCGGGCGGAGCGGCGTTACCCTGCGCGGACGTTCACGTACTGGAGGTACGCATGAGACGTTCCGTCGCGCGGAATGTGTCGTTGTCGGCTGTTCTGGCCGTTGTGGTCACGGTCGGGGCGGCCGGTCCTTCCTCGTCCGCACCGACCTCCGGACCACCACCCAAATCGCCCGTCGCGGTGGGGTACGGAGGTGCGGTGTCCAGCGTCGACCCGGACGCGTCGGCCGCGGGCATCGAGGTGCTCCGCAAGGGCGGCAACGCGGTGGACGCCGCCGTGGCGACCGCGGCGGCGCTCGGTGTGACCGAGCCCTATTCGGCGGGCATCGGCGGGGGCGGCTACTTCGTCTACTACGACGCCCGGAAGCACACGGTCCGGACGATCGACGGCCGGGAGACCGCGCCGCGCAGCGCGGACTCCTCGCTGTTCCTGGAGAACGGCCGGCCGATCCCCTTCGAGGACGCCGTCACCAGCGGACTGGGCGTGGGCACCCCGGGCACCCCGGCCACCTGGGACGCCGCGCTCGACGCCTGGGGCAGCAAGTCGCTGCGGCAGGTGCTCAAGCCGGCCGAGCGGCTCGCCCGGGACGGGTTCGTCGTCGACGAGACGTTCCGCGCGCAGACCAGGAGCAACCAGGCCAGGTTCTCCGACTTCCCGGCGACCCGGGAGCTCTTCCTGCCGGGCGGCCAACTCCCGGTGGTCGGTTCCGTCTTCAGGAACCCGGACCTGGCGCGCACCTACGAGAAGGTGGGCCGCGAGGGCGTGGACGAGCTGTACCGGGGCGAGGTGGCCGAGGACATCGTGCGCACCGTCCGCAAGCCGCCCGTCGACCCGGCGGCCACCCGTGTGGTGCGGCCCGGCGACCTCACCGCGAAGGATCTGAGGTCCTACCGGGTGCTGCGGCAGGCCCCGACGAAGGTCGACTACCGCGGCCTGGACGTGTACGGCATGGCGCCGTCCTCGTCCGGCGGCACGAGCGTCGGCGAGGCGCTCAACATCCTGGAGTCCACGGACCTCTCGAAGGCGAGCGAGGCGGAATACCTGCACCGCTACATCGAGGCGAGCCGGATCGCCTTCGCCGACCGGGGGCGCTGGGTGGGCGACCCGGCGTTCGAGGACGTGCCGACGCGGGAACTGCTCAGCCAGCGGTTCGCCGACTCGCGCGAGTGCCTGATCAAGGACGACGCGGTGCTGACCAGCCCGCTCGCACCGGCCGACCCGCGCCACCCGACCGACTGCACGGCCGGTGGCACGGCCGCCCCGACGACGTACGAGGGGGAGAACACCACTCACCTGACGACGGCCGACAAGTGGGGAAACGTCGTCGCGTACACCCTGACCATCGAGCAGACCGGCGGCAGCGGCATCACCGTGCCGGGTCGCGGCTTCCTGCTCAACAACGAGCTGACGGACTTCTCGTTCGCGCCCGCCAACCCCGCGGTCCACGACCCGAACCTGCCCGGTCCGGGCAAGCGTCCGCGCTCGTCCATCTCGCCGACGATCGTGCTGAAGCACGGCGAGCCGGTGCTGGCCCTGGGATCGCCCGGCGGCTCCACGATCATCACGACCGTGCTGCAGTCGCTCATCGGCACCGTCGACCGGGGGCTCCCGCTGGTCGACGCCATCGCGGCGCCGCGCGCCAGCCAGCGCAACTCGGCGACGACGGAGCTCGAACCGGAGTTGTTGGACAGCCCGGTGCGGGCCGAGCTGGAGTCCCTGGGGCACTCCTTCAAGCTGTCCGCGGAGCTCGGGGCGGCGACCGGGGTGCAGCGACTGCCGGACGGGCGGTGGCTGGCAGCCGCCGAGAAGGAGCGCCGGGGCGGTGGTTCGGCGATGGTCGTGAGGCCGGCCGGACGCCCGTGACCGTCACGGTGCCGCCGTCCGCCACCGGGTGCGACACGGAAATCTGATGTGATGCCACGTCAATGTCCGTACGGCAGGGGCTGCTTCCTCGTGGAACCTTGCGAGGAAGCAGCCCCGCGGTCCTGTCGAGGGGGAACGGGGCGGGAGCCCGTTGAACGCGCCCCCGTCGGCCGGGCGGTCAGCGGCGTCGCAGCGACGGGTCGAGCAGTGCGGGCGGGGTGTCGTTCTTCTCGTGCGCGGCGAGGTCGGTGCCGGGGGCGACGATCGCGTCGATCGCGTCGAGCACATCGGCGGACAGCACCGTGTCCGCGGCGGCGAGCTGCGAGCGCAGGTGGTCCTGGATACGGGGGCCGATGATCGCGCAGCTCACGGCGGGGTGCGCGGTCACGAATCCGAGCGCGAGCTGAATCATGGTCAGACCGGCCTCCTCGGCGACCCCGGCCAGCCGCTCCACCGCGTCGAGCCTGGCCCGGTTGGCGGGCACGGTGAGGTCGAAGCGCTGCGGCATGAACGCCGAGCGGTTGGTGGTGATCTCCTGCCCCTCGCGGATCGCCCCCGACAGCCAGCCCGAGGCCAGCGGGCTCCACACCAGCACGCCGAGCCCGTACTGCTCGGTCACGGGCAGGACATGGGTCTCCGCGCCGCGCTGCAGGACCGAGTAGCTGGGCTGCTCGGTGACGTAGCGGCCCAGGCGGTTCTCCCGGGCGGCCCACTGGGCCTGCACGAGGCGGTGGGCCGGGAAGGTCGATGAGCCGAAGTAGCGGATCTTTCCGGCGCGTTGAAGGTCCGTCAGGGCCGAGAGCGTCTCCTCGTCGTCGGTGGCCGGGTCCCAACGGTGCATCTGGTAGAGATCGATGTGGTCGACGCCGAGGCGGCGCAGGCTGTCGTCCAGCGCGGTGACCAGCCAACGCCGCGAGCCGCCGCGGTGGTTGGGGTCGTCGCTCATGGGCATGCCCGCCTTCGTGGCCAGCACGATGTCGTCGCGGCGGCCGACGATGGCCTTGCCGACCATCTCCTCCGACTCGCCGCCGCCGTACATGTCGGCGGTGTCGATGAGGTTGATCCCGCCCTCGACGGCGGCGTCGACGAGGGCGGTGACCTCGTCCTGGGTGGTCCTCCCGATCCTGCCGAAGTTCATCGCGCCGAGCGCGAGGGAGCTGACCTGCACACCGGTACGGCCCAAGGTGCGGTACTGCATGCTGTGTTCCTCCGTGGCGAGTGGGGCGCGGTGACGGCGCACGGCTTGGTCACCGAGCTGCCGCTCTGGCATCATGACCAAAGCGGAACCTTGTTCCGGTAACAATACGGAACGCTGTTCCGTTTTTGCAAGGTCGGTGTCGGAGGGAATGGCGTGGTGAACCACAGCGGCGACGGTCCGGGGGCCTCGGCCCGGTCCGGGCGGACGGATGCCCGGCGCAACAAGAAGTCCCTGCTCGACGCGGCCGCCGCGATCTTCGTGACCTCGGGCGTGGAGGCGCCGGTGCGCGACATCGCGGCCGAGGCGGGCGTCGGCGTGGGCACGATCTACCGCCACTTCCCGACCAGGGCGGACCTCATCATCGCCGTCTACCGGCACCAGATCGAGGCCTGCGCCGAGGCCGGACCGGCCCTGCTGGAGAGCGGCGCGTCCCCGTACGCCGCGCTGGGGAAGTGGATCGACCTCTTCGTCGACTTCCTGGTCACCAAGCACGGGCTCGCCGCCGTGCTGAGGTCCGACGACGCCGGATTCGAGGCGCTGCACGCCCACTTCCTGGACCGGCTGGTGCCCGTCTGTGCCCGGCTGCTCGACGCCGCGGCCGATTCCGGCGAGATCCGGTCCGCCCCGGGCGCCTACGAGTTCATGCGCGGCGTCGGGAACCTCTGCATCGGTGCGGAGGGCGATGCCCGTTACGACGCGCGCCGACTGGTCGGAATCCTCGTCGCGGGCCTGCGCGCCCCGCGCTGACCCCGGTCCGGCCCGGCCGCCGCCCCGGCGCGTCCGGCCGGTGCCGTGTGCGTACGGAGGGCGGCGGCACCGGTCACGGTGCGGTCAGGATCCGCGGCCCGTCGTTCGTGATCGCCACCGTGTGCTCGGCGTGCGCCGCCCGGCTGCCGTCGGACGTGCGCAGGGTCCAGCCGTCCCGGTCCGCGTGGAAGGCGTCCTTGCCGCTGCCGATCAGCATCGGTTCGATCGCCAGCACCATTCCGTGCCGCAGCTTCATGCCGCGGCCGGGGCGCCCCTCGTTGGGGACGCCCGGGTCCTCGTGCATCGCCCGGCCGATGCCGTGGCCGCCGAACCCCTCCGGGATGCCGTACCCGGCCGTGCGGCAGACCGTGCCGATCGCATGCGCGATGTCACCGATCCGATTGCCGACGACGGCCGCCGCGATGCCCGCCTCCAGTGCCTCGAAGGCCGTCTCCACGAGCCTGGTGTCCGAGGGCCGGGCGCTTCCGACGGTGAAACTGATCGCCGAGTCGCCCGCCCAGCCGTCGAGCATCGCGCCCGCGTCGATGCTCACCAGGTCGCCGTCGCGCAGCCGCTGGTCGGTCGGGATGCCGTGCACGATCGCGTCGTTGACCGATGCGCAGATCACGGCGGGGAACGGGGTGGGCGCGAAGTGCGGCCGGTAGTTCAGGAACGGCGACGTGGCCCCGGCCTCGCGCAGGACGCCGCGGGCCACCTCGTCGAGTTCGCGCAGGGAGACGCCGGTCGTGGCCGCTTTCCGCACGGCGTCGAGCAGTCGCGCCACGACCCGTCCGGTCTCGCGCATCGCTGCTATGGATGTGTCCGTCTTGAGTTGCACCATGCCAATTACTATACCGGTCGGAGCGGTATTAGAATGACGGCATGGTTCGAACGCCCCTGACCCCGGAAGAGCGCCGTCGCGGCGAACGCCTCGGAGTGCTGCTGCGCGAGGCGCGCGGCGGCCGCAGCATGGTCGAGATCGCGGCGAGCGCCGGGATCTCCGCCGAGACGCTGCGCAAGATCGAGACGGGCCGCGCGCCCACCCCCGCCTTCTTCACCGTCGCGGCGCTGGCCGGGGCGCTGGGGCTCTCGATGGACGAGATCCTCGTGCGCTGCGCCCCGGAACCGGACGCGGTGCCGCTGGCCGGATAGCGGCGGCCCTCAGACCACCTCCGCTCCCGCGCCGCGCCCGTCGGATTCGCTGCGCTCCCCGGACCCGCCGCGCCCGTGGGGGCCGGGCAGTGTCCTCCGGTCGGTCTCCAGCGGCGGGTAGAACCTGCGGGCCCACCGCCGGAACGGTCCGATCGGGCCGTCGCCGGGCGCCAGCCCGGGCGGTTGCTGGTACTGCTTGTGGTGCCAGATCGGGAAGTCGGCGGCGGTGAACTCGCAGCTGGAACGGAAGACCGCGCGGTCCAGCAGCCGTGCCGCGGTCCGGCTGACCGCCCGCGCGAGCGGCGCCGGCAGCCGGGAGGGCTCCGCGAAGGAGATCCGGTTGAGCTGGCGGAACTGCATCCGGTTGGGCGCGATGGCGGTCGGCATCACCATCGTGCACATCCGCAGCCCGAGCCGGGGCGTGTGCACGTCGGCGTGCAGGCAGCCGAGTCCGTAGCCGTCCACGTCCACGTCCACGACGAAACTGCCCAGCAGCGGGGCCGACTCATGGGCCCGCATGGACACGTGGAACGTGGCGTCCTCGTAGGCGACGGGGCCGCCGATCTCCGCCTTGTCCCAGCCGTGCAGGGTGGCGAAGTGCCCGAGGTCCACCGAGTTCTCGATCACCTCCTGGACGTTGCCGGCCAGCTCCCACGCGGCGCTGCGGGCCGGCCGGTGACCGATCTCGTGCCAGCGGGGGACGAACCAGTCCGGGGCCCGGCCGTCGTGGTGCCGCCAGACGAAGACGGCGCCGTTGACCTCGTGCACCGGCAGCTGTGTCAACGGCGATCTCGGTGGCGGAGTGTCGTATCCCGTCCGTACGCACGCCCCGTCGGGGCCGAACGCGAAGAAGTGGAACGGGCACACGAGGTCGTCCCCGTCGACCTTCGCCAGGCCGAGATGGGCGCCGAGGTGCGGACAGTGCGGGCGGATGGCGCGAAGGGCCCCCGTGCCGAGCCGGTACAGCACCACGTCCTGCCCCGCCAGCGGCCGGGTGAGCACGGTGCCGGGCCGTAGTTCGTCCGAGAAGGCCAGTGCCGACCAGCCGCTCGGATAGGGCAGGGCGGTGGCGCCCGCGGCATCGGCCGGGGTCGGTCCCTCGGTGATGGCGCGTCCGTACTCGCGTGACAGTCCCACGACTTCCCCTTCGATCGGTCGCCTGGACCCTGCCCAGCTCGCCCCGAAATCCCCCCGGTATGCCGCACATCACCTGAAGGAGGAGGAAAGCGACGTGAGTTGACGTCCGGGGTGCCGGTTCGAACGGTTCCGGCCGGGTGCCGCGGGCGTCGCTCGTGGCGGGTCCGGGCCGCGCGCGGGGCGGCCGGTCGTCAGGGCAGGCCCACCAGCCCCCAGCCGCGCCGGGCGACGTCCGCGGTCACGTCGCCCCATTCGCGCAGAAGCGCGGTGAAGTCCTCGAAGGTGTCCGGGCGGCCCGCCCAGCCCTCGCACTCGGCGGCGAACGGCTCGCGCAACTCGTCGAGGCGCGGTTCCACCAGCTTCCAGGCACGGGCCTTGCCGGACACCGCCTCGGGCGGGCACTCCAGAGGCGTGGACGGGAACCCGTGGCCGGCGACCGAACGGAAGAGGCGCCCGCCGGCCGGTGCGGCACCGTCGCCGGGCGTGGGACTGTCGTCGGGTGCGGCGCCGTCGGTCGACGCGGGACCGTCGGCCGGATCGGGGTCCAGGATCAGGCCGGTCAGGAAGCGGTCCATCGCCCCGCGCACGGACGCGTCGACGAGAAGTCGCGTGTCGTTCCACGCGTTGCCCGCGCGGAAGTGCGGGCTGTAGGCGCCGGTGGTGGTGCGGAAGACGTACTCCGCGCACCACGCGGACTCCCGGTCCGGGGGCCACAGCCAGTCGCCGGACAACTCGTTTCCCCGATAGTCGTCGTTGTGGTCCAGGGCGCAGATCGCGTCGCCCAGTGCGTCGGCCCGGTCCGCTGCGGGAATGGCGCCCAGCTGCTCCCAGTCCGCCATGAACAGCGTGATGTCCAGCCCCATTGCGGCAGCATAGGGGGCCGCGTGCCACCGGGCCGGGATATTTCCGGAGGTCAGCCGATGAGGGTCCCGGCGGCCGTCCGGGCGGCCCGGGCGGTCCGTGGGTCTCCCGTGACGGACGCCGTGACGATCGCCCCCTCGGCCAGGAGGCACACGGGCTCGGCCGGGGCGTCGGTGGCCGCGCCGACCCATGCGGTGATCCGGTCGTGGAACGCCTTCTTGTGCGAACGCACCTCGGCGAGGACCGCGGGCGAGGAGGAGCCCAGTTCGCCATGGGCGTTGATCCAGGCGCAGCCGCGGAAGCCGGGCTCCGCGAACCACCGCTCCAGCCAGTCGAAGAGCGACAGGACGCGTTCGTGGGGGTCCTCGTGCCGCTCCACGTACTCGGAGAGGCTCGCCAGCCACCGCCGGTCCCGGCGCCGCAGCATCGCGACGACCAGATCCTCCTTCGTCGCGAAGAGCGCGTAGATCCTTTTCAGCGACAGCCCCGCGGCCGAGCGGACGGCGTCCATGCCGACCGCCTGGACGCCGCGTTCGTAGAAGAGCGCCTCGGCGGCGGCCAGGAGTGCTTCGCGGTCGCGGGAGGTCTGTTCTTCGCTGATCGGGGCCGGCACGCGAGGATCTCCTTGACGTTGAGAACGAACGTTCTCTACGGTAGCCGAAACCAGTAGAGAACGATCGTTCTCCTTGAGAGGGATACCTGTGAGCGAGTCCCGACCGCCGTTTCCGCCGTTCACCGAAGAGACCGCGCTCCGGAAGGTGCAGGCGGCCGAGGACGCGTGGAACACCCGTGACCCGCACCGCGTGGCGTCGGCCTACACGCCCGACTCGGCCTGGCGCAACCGGGACCTGTTCGTGACGGGGCGCGAGGAGATCGTCCGCTTCCTGACCGCCAAGTGGGAGCGGGAGCTCGACTACGCCCTGCGCAAGAGCCTGTGGGGATTCCGTGAGAACCGCATCGCGGTCCGGTTCCAGTACGAGTGGCACGGCGCGGCCGGCCAGTGGTGGCGCAGCTACGGCAACGAGCTGTGGCAGTTCGATCCGCAAGGGCTGATGGAACGGCGCGAGGCGAGCATCGACGACCTGCGGATCGACGAGGCCGACCGGAGGATCTTCGGCCCCCGCCCCGAGGGCGAACGGGGCGTCGAGCTCCCTCTCCGGTAGCGGGCGCGACACCTTCCGCCGCTCCGGTCGGGGGGCCGGAGCGGTCCCGTCCCGGTGCGGCGCGCACGCCCGCGCCGCACCCGGCGCGGGCGTGCGGTGCGGGACGACTACTCCCGGCCCGCCCGCTGCTCGTAGCCCACGAGCCTGACGCAGACGGCGAGGCCCGCGATCGCCTGCTCCAGCTCGGGGAGGCCCGGGTAGCTGGGGGCGATGCGGATGACCGCGTCGCGCGGGTCGTCGCCGTACGGGTGGGTGGCGCCGGCCGGGGTCAGCACGATCCCCGCCTCGGCGGCGCGGCGCACGACCTCCTTGGCGCAGCCGTCCGGGACCTCCAGCGTGACGAAGTACCCGCCCCTGGGCGAGGTCCAGGACGCCAGGCCGCTGCCGCCGAGCTCGGCGTCCAGGATCCGGGCCACCGCCTCGAACTTCGGCTGCAGCAGGGCGCGCTGGTGCTCCATGTGGCGGCGCACGCCGTCGGCGTCCCGCAGGAACAGCACGTGCCGCAGCTGGTTCACCTTGTCGGGTCCGATCGACCGCTTGGAGTTGTTGCCCAGCAGCCACTGCACGTTCGCGGGCGAGGAGCCGAAGAACGCCACGCCCGAGCCCGCCGCGGTGATCTTCGAGGTGGAGCCGAACACGAACGCCCGGTCGGGGTTGCCCGCCCGGACGCAGGCGGCGAGCAGATCGGCGATCCCGACGGGCTCGTCGGTGAGGTGGTGGGCGGCGTAGGCGTTGTCCCAGAAGATCCGGAAGTCGGGGGCGGCGGTGTCCATCGAGGCGAGCCGGGCCACGGTCCCGTCGCTGTAGCAGACGCCGTCCGGGTTGCTGTACTTCGGCACGCACCAGATGCCCTTGACCGTCGGGTCCTCGGCGACGAGCCGCTCCACGGCCTCCATGTCCGGACCCTCGGAGGTCATCGGCACCGGGATCATGTCGATCCCGAACCGCTCGCAGAGCGCGAAGTGCCGGTCGTAACCGGGCACCGGACACAGGAACGCGATCCGCTCCTGCTCCACCCAGCGCGACTCGGCGCCCGGCAGCACGCTCAGCAGGGCGTGCACCAGGCAGTCGTGCATCAGCTCCAGGCTGGAGTTGCCGGCCGCGACCAGCTGGCCCACCGGCACCTGGAGCACATCGGCGAAGATCTCCCGCAGCTCGGGCAGCCCCTGCAGACCGCCGTAGTTGCGCACGTCGGTGCCGTCGGCGGAGGTGTGCCGCCCGCCGGGCAGGCTCAGCAGACCGTCGGAGAGGTCGAGCTGCTCGGGCGCCGGCTTGCCCCGGGTGAGGTCGAGCGAGAGCCCGAGCCCCACCAGGTCCCGGTAGTCCTGGCGGGCCCGGTCGAGGAACCCGGTGAGGGCTTCGGGGCTCAGCTCGGTGGTCATGGTGTTTCCTCTCGCAGGTGCCGCACGGAAGGGGCTACCGCCGAGAATACAAACCGCGCGTCCCCCGTCGGCCGGCCCCGTCGGCGCCGCGGTTCCCGCCCGGTCCGCCGGTCCTGCCCGCCCGCCGTGACGGGGCGGCGACGGAGGAGGACGTCCGGTCGCCCTTCCCGTCCGTCCGGCCCCGCCTCCGCGGCCCGGGAACAGCACCTGCTTTCCAAGGGTGAGGCCCAGGGGGCGTGTGGACCGCACGGGTGTGAAACAAGATCGACTCCGCCGGTTCACGGCGATGGTCTTGCCCCGCTGTGTGGCGGGGCTTACGTTCTCCTCTACGTCCGTGTCTACGGGCGTAGAAAACGCGTTGAGGCTCTCTGACGCCGCGTCGAAGGAGCAGCTCATGTCCCAAGTCGTACGCGCCGCACTCGTCCAGGCGACCTGGACCGGCGACACCGAATCCATGATCGCCAAGCATGAGGAACACGCACGCGAGGCCGCCCGTCAGGGTGCGCAGATCATCGGCTTCCAGGAGGTGTTCAACGCCCCCTACTTCTGTCAGGTGCAGGAACCCGAGCACTACCGCTGGGCCGAGGCCGTGCCGGACGGGCCGACCGTCCGCCGGATGCAGGACCTCGCCCGGGAGACCGGCATGGTGATCGTCGTGCCGGTCTACGAAGTCGAGCAGGCGGGCTTCTACTACAACACCGCCGCCGTGATCGATGCCGACGGCTCCTATCTCGGCAAGTACCGCAAGCACCACATCCCGCAGGTCAAGGGCTTCTGGGAGAAGTACTACTTCAAGCCGGGGAACGTCGGCTGGCCGGTCTTCGACACCGCCGTCGGCAAGGTCGGCGTCTACATCTGCTACGACCGCCACTTCCCGGAGGGCTGGCGTCAACTCGGGCTCAACGGAGCACAGTTGGTGTACAACCCGTCGGCCACCTCGCGCGGCCTCTCCGGTTATCTCTGGCAGCTGGAACAGCCCGCGTCCGCCGTGGCCAACGAATACTTCGTCGCCGCGATCAACCGCGTGGGCCAGGAGGAGTACGGCGACAACGACTTCTACGGGACCAGCTACTTCGTCGACCCGCGCGGCCAGTTCGTCGGCGAGGTCGCCAGCGACAAGGAGGAGGAGCTGGTCGTCCGCGACCTCGACTTCGGCCTCATCGACGAGGTCAGGCAGCAGTGGGCGTTCTACCGGGACCGCCGTCCCGACGCGTACGAGGGACTGGTGGAGCCGTGAGCAGTCTGTACGACCGCCATCTCGCCGTCTGCCCCGACTGGCTGGCGCTCTATTACAAGAAGCCCCTGGAGATCACCCACGGCGAGGGCCGGCATGTCTGGGACGCCGACGGCAGGCGCTACCTCGACTTCTTCGGCGGCATCCTCACCACCATGACCGCCCACGCCCTGCCCGAGGTGACCAAGGCGGTCGCCGAGCAGGCGGGGCGGATCATCCACTCCTCCACGCTCTATCTCAACCGGCCGATGGTCGAGCTGGCCGAGCGCATCGCCGCGCTCTCCGGCATCCCCGACGCCCGGGTCTTCTTCACCACCTCCGGCACCGAGGCCAACGACACGGCCCTGCTGCTCGCCACCGCGTACCGCAGGTCGAACCAGATCCTCGCGATGCGCAACAGCTACCACGGCAGGTCCTTCTCCGCGGTCTCCATCACCGGCAACAACGCCTGGTCGCCCACCAGCCTGTCGCCGTTGCAGACGCTGTACGTGCACGGTGGCGTCCGCACCCGGGGGCCGTACGCGCACCTGGGTGACGCGGAGTTCGTCGCGGCCTGCGTGGCGGACCTGGAGGACCTGCTCGGCCACACCCGGACACCGGCCGCGCTGATCGCCGAACCCATCCAGGGCGTCGGCGGGTTCACCTCGCCGCCCGACGGGCTGTACGCGGAGTTCCGCCGGGTCCTCGACCGGCACGGCGTCCTGTGGATCTCCGACGAGGTGCAGACCGGCTGGGGCCGTTCCGGCGAGCACTTCTGGGGCTGGCAGGCGCACGGCCGCAACGGGCCGCCGGACATCCTCACCTTCGCCAAGGGCGTCGGGAACGGCATGTCGATCGGCGGTGTCGTGGCCCGCGCCGACGTCATGAACTGCCTGGACGCCAACTCCATCTCGACCTTCGGCGGCTCCCCGGTCACCATGGCGGCGGGCCTGGCCAACCTCTCGTACCTGCTGGAGCACGACCTCCAGGGCAACGCCCGGCGGGTCGGCGGGCTGCTGATCGAGCGGCTGCGGGCGATCGGCGCGGGTTCGGAGCATGTGCGGGAGGTGCGCGGCCGGGGCCTGATGATCGGCATCGAGCTGGTGCGGCCCGGCACCGACGAGGCGGACCCGCAGGCGGCCGCGGCCGTGCTGGAGGCGGCCCGGGAGGGCGGTCTGCTCATCGGAAAGGGCGGCGGCCACAACACCAGCGTGCTGCGGATCGCGCCGCCGCTCTCGCTGACCATCCCGGAGGCGGAGGAGGGGGCCGAGATCCTGGCCGAGGCACTTCGGTCGGTGGCCTGAGACCGGGGCCGGCCGGTCCGGGGGCGGGGCGGGCGGATCGGTGCGCACCGGACCGGTCGGTCGGGGCAGACGGTCCGATGCGTACCGGGTCGGCCTGCCGGCTCCGGCGGACCGGGCGGCGGACGGGCCCCGGCCGGTGGCTCCGGGGCCCGCCCGGCCGGTCAGCCGCGGTTGCCGGTGGGGCGGGTGAGGTCCAGGCCGCGGACCGGGTCGAGCTCACCGCGGTACGCGAGGTCCCGGTAGCGCACCTCGGTGATCCGCAGCGACGCCTCGGCGACGCCCCGGCCCACCGTGGCCTTGAAGCGGACCGAGCCGTCCTTCTTCGTGCTG
The DNA here is from genome assembly GCF_040612315.1 of Streptomyces sp. NPDC006435. Lineage (NCBI taxonomy): Bacteria > Bacillati > Actinomycetota > Actinomycetes > Kitasatosporales > Streptomycetaceae > Streptomyces > Streptomyces sp. NPDC006435. Next base: position 55,443 of record NZ_JBEXPY010000019.1, on the reverse strand, counting down.
CCGGTCAGCTTCCGCACCGTGCCGCCGGACGTCAGCTCGGCGGTCACCTCCGCGCCCTTCACCGGCGCGCCCTGAGCGGTGCGCACCACACCGTTCGCGGTGATCTTCCAGGGCGCGTCGGAACCGGGCCGGCCGAGCAGCTTGCTCTCGGCCGTCAGCGAGGCCACGGCCAGCTGCGAGGGCGGGGCGGGCTGGCCGAGGGCGACCCGGTCCACCGTCCAGAAGGCGCTGTTGGTACCGGTGTAGCGGAAGCTCAGCCGGGCCGTCCGCGCGCCCGCCGGAACGGCCAGCTCCAGGCGCTCCACGGTGTTGCTGTTCGCCCGGTACGACTTCACCGGCTGCGGGGCGCCGCCGTCGTACGAGACGTACACGTCGCCGGTCTGCGGGCCGTCGACCCGGTAGTTCGTCGCGTACGAGACGGTCGCCGTCGCCGCGCCGTTCAGCTCGTACGCGGGGCTGATCAGGGTGGAGTCGAACTGCCCGGCGCCATGCGCCTTGTCGTCCCACTCGTCGGAGTCGGCCACCGCGAAGACGTCGCGGGCGCGGACGTTGGTCTCGCGGCCCTGGCCGCGCTCGGCGTTGGTCCAGAACTCGTCGGTGGCGAAGGCCCAGCCCCGCCACTCGGTGACGCCGCCGGCCGGCATCTTCGAGTTGTCGATGGACCAGCCCCCGGGGGCGGTGTTCGTCCACCCCTTGGCGTCGGCCGGGAGCCCGGTCTCGTCGACGGGCCCGCGCAGCGAGGGGCGCAGCGTGTCGAAGGCGTCCGTCTCCGGCTCGGCGAGCGAGGTGCCGTCCAGGTCCCAGGCGGGGTCGGTGGCGACGCCCTCGTGGCGCAGGACCGTGGGCGCGATGTCGGTGATCTTGACGTCGTCGCGGACCGAGCCGGGGGCGATGTCCCCGCCCTTGGCGATCACGAACGTGCCGCGCTCCAGCGGGGTGTTGCCGCCGTGCCCGCCGGTGGGGGTGTGGCCGTGGTCGGCGGTGACGACGACGAGCCAGTCCTCCTGCGCGTACGTCGGCCGCGAGGTCACGGCGTCCAGCAGCCGGCCGACCTGGGCGTCGGCGGTGTTCAGGGCCTTGAGGTAGGCGGCGCTGGAGGAGCCGGTGCCGTGGCCGGCGCCGTCGACCTCGTCGAGGTGGACGAAGGTGGAGTCGGGGTTGCCGTGCGCGAGGTAGTCGGTGGCCCTGGCGGTGGTGCCCTCGTCGTTGCCGCCCGCTATCCGCAGGTCGGTCCTCGCCCCGAAGACGGTCTGGGGGATCGGGCTCCAGGTGCCGACGACCAGGGTGGACGTGGCCGGGTCCGCGGTCTCCAGCCGGGTCGCGTAGTCCGGGTAGCGGTCGTAGTTCGGGTTCGTGAAGTTGTTGTCCTTCACGTTGTGCTTGTCGGGCCAGACGCCGGTGGCGATGGACGACCAGCCGGCGCCGGAGACGGTCGGGGCCATCGGGTTGGCGTACAGGTTGCTCCGGGCGGTCAGCCCGTCGGCCATCAACCGCTCGATGCGCGGTACGTCGGCGCGCGAGAAGGCGTCGAAGGTGGCGCCGTCGATGCCGATGACCAGGGTCTTCGCCTGCTTGGTGCCGGACGGCAGACCGGCGTACGGGGCGGTGGACGGCGACGCGGGGCTCTGGGCGTGGGCGGCGGTGGTGGCGAGCGGCAGGGCGACGGCGGCGACGGTTGCGGCGGCCAGCACCGTACGCGCGGAGCGCGGCAGGGACACGTGATCCTCCGGGATCGGTCGAGGGGCACCGGACAACGGGGGGTGTCCGGTGGTGTGTTCGAGGCTGGCCGTCGGTGGTGATCGGATCACGCCGCGTACGGGACGGGCGCATGAACCGTACTCGACATCTGGACCAGACCCGTCATCAATTCGTTACCCACGGACGGGTCCGCGACTCCGCGGTCGGCCCCCCGGGTGCGCCCGCGTCGGCCCGCGAACGGTGCCGGTCCGCGACGCGCTGTGGGCCGGTGGAGTGTCGGGCGGATGAAACAGAAACGTCTTCAGCGGTTAGCGGCAGCGGTATTGCCACAGTGGGTAACCCACTTCTACGTTCTTCATCACGCACCTCATCTACGTGCGTAGACCCATTCCGCCACAGTGAGGAGGGGTACATGAGCCGCGCCGTTTTCCATGGCGGTCCCACCGGCGTCGCGTCCGACGCGAGCCGTGCCGCCGTACGCACCGGGGGCGCCCGCGCCGTGCCCCCCGCGGTACACGGCATCCGCGCCGCCGACGCCCTCGGCACCGGCCCCCGAACGGCCGGGTGAGCACGCGGGCGGGCGGGGCCGCCGACCGGCGGCCGCCCGGACGCCCGTGTGTTCCGACCGGCCGGGCCGTCCGCCGCGGCACGGCCGGAGACAGCCGTGTTCCCCGGCGGACGCGATGTGAAGGGACTTGTGAGGTATGACTCGGACTCTGATTACCGGTGGCCTTGTGATCACGGCCGCCGAGGAGCTGCACGCGGACGTGCTGATCGAGAACGGCCGGGTGGTGGCGCTGGCGACACCGGGCAGCCAGCAGTGGACTGCCGACCGGGTCATCGACGCGTCGCACAAGTACGTGATCCCGGGTGGGATCGACGCGCACACGCACATGGAGATGCCGTTCGGCGGAACCTTCGCGTCGGACACGTTCGAGACGGGCACGAGGGCCGCGGCGTGGGGCGGCACGACCACCGTCGTCGACTTCGCGGTGCAGTCCAAGGGTGCGGCGCTGCGGGCGGGGCTGGACGCCTGGCACGCGAAGGCCGACGGCAACTGCGCGATCGACTACGGGTTCCACATGATCGTGGCGGACGTGAACGAGTCGACGCTCAAGGAGATGGACGGGCTCGTCGAGGAGGGTGTGAGCTCGTTCAAGCTGTTCATGGCGTACCCCGGGGTCTTCTACTCGGACGACGGGCAGATCCTGCGGGCGATGCAGCGGGCCGGCGGGAACGGCGGGCTGATCATGATGCACGCGGAGAACGGCATCGCGATCGACGTGCTGGTGGAACAGGCGCTGGCCCGCGGCGAGACCGATCCGCGTCACCACGGAGAGGTCCGCAGGGCGCTGCTGGAGTCGGAGGCGACGCACCGCGCGATCAAACTGGCGCAGGTCGCCGGCGCGCCGTTGTACGTGGTGCACGTGTCGGCGCAGGAGGCGGTGGCCGAACTGGCGCGCGCCCGGGACGAGGGCCTGCCGGTCTTCGGGGAGACGTGCCCGCAGTACCTGTTCCTGTCGACGGACAACCTCGCCGAGCCCGACTTCGAGGGCGCGAAGTACGTGTGCAGCACACCGCTGAGGCCCAAGGAGCACCAGGCGGCGCTCTGGCGGGGCCTGCGCACCGACGACCTCCAGGTGGTGTCGACCGACCACTGCCCGTTCTGCTTCTCCGGCCAGAAGGAGATGGGCCGCGGCGACTTCTCCAGGATCCCGAACGGGATGCCGGGCGTGGAGCACCGGATGGACCTGCTGCACCAGGCGGTGGTGGACGGGCACATCTCGCGGCGTCGCTGGATCGAGATCGCCTGCGCGGCACCGGCCCGGATGTTCGGCCTGTACCCGAGGAAGGGCACCATCGCGCCGGGCACGGACGCCGACATCGTCATCTACGACCCGGCCGCCGAGCAGACCATCTCCGCCGAGACCCACCACATGAACGTCGACTACTCGGCGTACGAGGGCAAGCGGCTGACGGGACGGGTGGAAACGGTCCTGTCGCGCGGCGAACCCGTCATCACCGAGCGGGAGTTCACGGGCCGTGCCGGGCACGGCGTGTACACCCCGCGCGGTCTCTGCCAGTACCTGGACTGACCGGTCCGGCACGCCGGGTGCCGCGGCGGTCGGTACGCCGCCCGCGGCACCCGGCCCCGGCAGGCAAAGCAGTACGTGTGGATCGTCCGGTGGTCCGCGGCACGACCGCGGACCACCGGTCCGGACTTCGACCAATGAGGGGCCTCACATGGACTTCGGACTCGTCCTGCAGACCGACCCGCCCGCCTCGGCCGTCGTCGGCCTGATGCGCCGCGCCGAACGCAACGGCTTCAGCCACGGCTGGACCTTCGACTCCGCCGTGCTGTGGCAGGAGCCGTTCGTCATCTACAGCCAGATCCTCGAACACACCGAGAACCTCGTCGTCGGCCCGATGGTCACCAACCCGGGCACCCGCACCTGGGAGGTGACCGCCTCCACCTTCGCCACCCTCAACGACATGTACGGCAACCGCACCGTCTGCGGCATCGGGCGGGGCGACTCCGCGATGCGCGTCGCCGGGCGCAAGCCGAACACGCTCGCCCGGATCAGCGGGGCGATGCGGACGATCCGGGCCCTGGGCCGCGGCGACGAGGCCGACATCGGCGGCACGGTCATCAAGTTCCCGTGGGTGCGGGAGGGCGCCGAGGTCCCCGTGTGGATGGCGGCGTACGGGCCCAAGGCGCTGAAGATGACCGGCGAGGAGGCCGACGGCTTCATCCTCCAGCTCGCCGACCCGTTCCTCACCGAGTACATGGTGAAGGCGGTGCGCGACGCGGCCGTCGCCGCCGGGCGCGACCCGTCGGAGGTGAAGGTCTGCGTCGCCGCGCCCGCGTACGTCACGGCGGACGACTCGCCCGAGGCGCTCGCCCACGCCCGGGAGCAGTGCCGCTGGTTCGGCGGCATGGTCGGCAACCACGTCGCGGACCTGGTGGAGAAGTACGGCTCGGACTCGGGCCTGGTGCCGCAGGAACTGACGGACTACATCAAGGCGCGCGACGGGTACGACTACGCGCACCACGGCCGCTCCGGGAACCCCGACACGAAGTTCGTGCCGGACGAGATCGTGGACCGCTTCTGCCTGATCGGTCCGGTCGAGGCCCATCTCGAGAAGCTGCGCGCGCTGCGGGACCTGGGCGTCGACCAGTTCGCGCTGTACGCGATGCACGACGCGAAGGAGTCGGTGATCGACGAGTACGGCCAAAACGTCATTCCCGCGCTCGACGCATGACGGGCGGCTCACCCCGCCCGCTGCCCGCACTCCGGCCGCCCCGGCCACCGCGCACACCGCTCGCACCCCGACCACCGGTCACATCCCCGTCACCGGTCGCATCCCGACCGGGCAAGGCAGTTCACGGCACCCGCACGGCCATGTTCCCCCGTCCCCCGTGAGCCCCCGGGCCCGCGGCATCCATCGAACGGACTGCCCATGACCAACACCGTCCCACCCCCGTCCCCGTCCTCCCCGATACCGGCCGGAGGGGCGGGCGTCGAACTCCCCGCCGACGCCTACCCCTCCGGCAGCCGCTACGCCAACGAGGATCTGCGCCCCGTCCCGGTCGCCGAGCGGCGCTGGACCACGTACAACTTCGTGGCCCTGTGGATCGGCATGGCCCACTGCATCCCGTCCTGGACCCTGGCCTCCGGCCTGGTCGCGCTCGGCATGGACTGGAAGCAGGCGGTCCTCACGATCGCGCTGGCGAACGTGATCGTGCTGGCGCCGATGCTGCTGACCGGGCACGCCGGGCCGAAGTACGGCATCCCCTTCCCGGTCCTGGCCCGCGCCTCCTTCGGGATACGCGGCGCGAACCTGCCCGCCATGGTGCGCGCCGCGGTGGCCTGCTGCTGGTTCGGCATCCAGACCTGGATCGGCGGGCAGGGCATCTTCCTGCTGCTGGGGAAGATCTTCGGCGGCTGGGCCGACGCGGGGAAGGTCGGCGGCTACCCGTGGACGCTGTGGCTCTGCTTCGTCCTGTTCTGGGCGCTCGAACTCGCCATCATCTACCGGGGGATGGAGACCCTGCGGCGCTTCGAGAACTGGGCGGCGCCGTTCGTGCTCGTCGGCGCGGCGGTGCTGCTGGTCTGGATCGCGAACAAGGCGGGCGGCTTCGGCCCGCTGCTGCACGAGCCGTCGAAGGTCGGCTGGGGCGCGGACTTCTGGAAGGTCTTCTTCCCGGGCCTGATGGGCATGATCGGCTTCTGGTCGACGCTGTCGCTGAACATCCCGGACTTCACCCGCTTCGGCAAGGGACAACGCGCCCAGGTGTGGGGCCAGACCCTCGGCCTGCCGACCACGATGACGGCGTTCGCGCTCATGTCGGTGCTGGTGACGGCGGGTTCGGAGAAGGTGTACGGGGCGGCGATCTGGGACCCGGTCGAGCTCGCGGCCAAGACGGACAGTGTCTTCGGGCTGCTGTTCGCCCTCGTCACCGTGTTCGTCGCGACGATCTCGGTGAACATCGCGGCCAATGTGGTCTCTCCCGCGTACGACCTGGCGAACCTGGCGCCGAAGCTCATCAACTTCCGTACGGGCGCGCTCATCACGGGCGTCGTGGGTGTGCTGATCATGCCGTGGAAGCTGACGTCGACGCCCGAGCTGTACATCTTCACCTGGCTGGGCGTGGTCGGCGGGCTGCTCGGCACGGTGGCCGGCATCCTGATCGCGGACTACTGGATCATCCGCCGGACCGTGCTGCACCTCGCCGACCTGTACGTGGCCGGAGGGCGGTACTGGTACACGCGCGGCTGGAACTGGCGGGCCGTCGCCGCCTTCGTCGCCGGCGGGGTGCTCGCCGTCGGCGGGTCCTACTCGACGCTCGACGCGGAGGGGAACAAGGCCGGACCGTTCCCCACCGACGGCCTCGTCCCGTTCCTCAAGCCCCTCGCGGACTACGGCTGGGCCGTCGGGCTCGGTGTCTCGCTGGTCGTGTACGTGGCGCTGACGGCGGGAGCGGGGCGGCGGACGGCCGACGGCGGCTGAGGGCACGGGCACCGGTCCGGCGGGCGGTCGGTGTCAGCCGTCCGCCCGCGACCGGGGAGCCGGTGCCGGCCGCCCGCCCCCGGCCACCGGTGCCATGCCGGCGGCACGGGGGCGCGGCTCGACCGCCGGGGCCGCGAAGGCGGCGCAGGCGACACAGACGAGGACGACGAACATGGCGGCCCGCAGGCCGATGTGGTCGCCGAGGAAGCCGAGACCGGGCGGCCCGACGAGGAAGGCGAGGTAGCCGATGGTGGCGACCAGACCGACCCGGGCCGTCGGGCCGGGCCCGGATTCCCCCGCGGCGGTCAGTGCGAGCGGGAAGCCGAGCGAGGCGCCCAGGCCCCACAACAGCACGGCGGCACCGGCCAGGACGGCGCTGTCGGAGACGATGACGACGAGCAGACCGAGTGCGCCGACGGTGGCACTGGCGCGTACGACGGCGGTGCGGCCGAAGCGGTCCAGGAAGAACGCCCCGGTGAAGCGGCCCAGGGTCATGGCGGCGGCGAACCCGGCGTAGACGAGGGAGCCGGTCGTGGCGTCCACGCCGTGGCCGTCGACCATCAGCAGGGGCAGCCAGTCGTTGGCGGAGCCCTCGGCCAGCGCCATGGCCAGCACGATCGCGCCGATGAGGAGGAGCTTCCCGTCCTTCCACACCGCCGGATGCGGTCCGCCGTCGTCGCCCCGTCCCGCCCCGCCGGGCGTGATGCGGCCGGTGCCCGCCGGGACGGCGCGCATCGCGTACAGGAAGAGTCCGGCGGCGAGCAGGGTGATTCCGGCCAGGTGCCAGTGCGCGGGCACCCCGGCGGCGGTGGCCGCCATGCCCGTGCCGGCCCCGAGAACGGTGCCCAGGCTGAAGCAGCCGTGCAGCGCGGGCAGGGTCGTCGTGCCGCTGATCCGCTCGACGTCCGTGCCGTCGACGTTCACGGCCACGTCGCTGGTCCCCATCCCCGCCCCGAACGCGCAGAGGCCCGCCGTCACCACGGGGACGGACGCGGCGGCGCTGCCCGCGCAGATCGTGGCCGTCCCGATGAGGAGCAGCACCGTTCCTCCGGCGATGACGGGCCGGGTCCCGTACCGGGAGACCAGCCGGCCCGAGGAGACGATGCCCAGCATCGAGCCGAGCGACAGGCCGAACAGCACCAGGCCCATCTGCGCCGTGGACACGCCCAGCCGGTCCCGGATCTCGGGCGTGCGCGTCACCCATGACGACATCGAGATCCCGGCGAGCAGGAAGAGCAGGAACAGCGCCTGGCGGCGCCGGGGCACGGCGCGGTACATGGGAGTGCTTCTCCGGGGAGCTGGGAGACGGTGAGGGGCCGGGGTACGGGACGGGGCATCGGTGCCGATTCCCGCCCGGCCCGGACCAACGTACAGGCTCGCCCCCATCGATGAAAGCGCATACAAAATAATGTCCGGCACCTCGCGCACCGGCTGGCCGCTCCTGCCGCACCGGCCCGCCCGGAGCCCGTGCCCGCGGCCCGAGCGCAGGCGGGTCCGTGGGCCCGCAGGCCCGGGAGGTCACACCGGCGCGGTCGTGCGGCCCAGCAGGGCGCCGATGTCGTAGGTCTCGTCCGGGGGCGGCGTGCTCGTGGGCACCGGCTTGTCGAAGGCCGAGAAGCCCACGACCGCGTCGGCCCCGTCGCCGCGCACCGTGATCCTCAGCGGGTACGGCTCGCCCGTGGCCGCGACGTACGTCGTCAGCGTCCGGTCGTCCCTCATCCGGGTCAGCGGGATCACCGGAGTCCCGGCGAGGGTGGTCTTGTGGCCCTTGTTCAGCGTTCCCCGGTCGTTGTCCGCGTTGTCGGCGACCAGCTTGCGGAACGTGTCCAGGTCGCAGCCGTCCGCCAGGCCGCGCAGTCGCGGATCGTCGGCCGAGCCCTTCATGTAACGCCCGTCGAGGATCGCGGCGAAGGCCGGACCGCCGCCCGGGACCTGGTTCTTCCAGAAGTCCGCGTCCGGCTTGACCCAGACGTCGTCGCCGCGCTTCACGATCCGGACCGAGCCCTGGCTCCGGCCGAGGTCCACCGAGCCGTTGCAGTTGCCGTCCCGGTCCAGGGTGAGTTCCAGCGTCATCGGCGGGCCGCCGTCGCCGAGGTCGCCGCGCGTGCTGAGGTGCAGGGAACGGGCGCTCAGCAGGGCGTCGCGGGAGCGGTCCGCGATCTGCTGCGCGGAGAGGTCGTCGATGCCGTCGTCGGCCCCCGCCACACCCCCGCCCAGGACGCCGCCGGTGATGCCCAGCGCGATGACGGCCGCCCGGACGGCCCGACGCGTGCGGATGCGTCGACCGGTCACGTCGCCTCCCTCGTAGGGCCCGTCGGGCCCGTTCAGGTGTGCGACCCGACGGTTCCGAGAGTACGCCGGGGGCGGATCGGCCGCGCGGCGGGAAGGGCGGCGGGGACGCGCGGTGGAGGACGCGGTGGACATGTGCGCAGAGTGATGTTCTGCCCGGTTTTGCGGCATGGAGGGTGGGGACGGTTGTCGGCGTACCGGTCCGCCGTCGCCGGGGCCGCCCCGGGCGGTCCGCCGGCGCCGGACCGCCACCGACGAGGAGGAACGGGAAGACATGAAGCTGTCGATGGGAAGCGCGTCCAGGGCGATGCTGCGGGGCGCCGTCGTGACGGGAGCGGCCGCCGCACTCGCGGTGCCCGTGACCGCCGCCACCGCCCTGACGCCCCCGGCCACACCGCCGGGCCTGTCCTGCGAGACCGGAAAGCACGAGATCGACGACTACACCGGCTTCGCGCTGTGCCGGAACAACGGCAACACGACGCAGACCTTCTGGGTGCACCTGGTCTGCGGCTGGTCCCCGGACGTGGACGGCGAACACGTCACGCTCAACCCCGGCCAGTCCGGCCAGTCCACCGCGCACTGCGGCAGCCTGGGCACCGGGATCGGGGAGATCACCGTCCAGCCGTAGGGCGCGCTCCGGGAGCGGCGTCGTCACCCAGCAGGCGCGGCAGCGCGTCCGCGAGCCGCTCCCGCAGCCGGTCGGGCCCGCCGTCCACCCACGGGTGGGCGGCGTGGAACGCGGCCCAGTCCACCGGCCAGTCCAGCACCGTCCGGGGCGTGAACCCCTCCGCGTGCGGGCCCAGCACGGTGCGCAGCAGGCGGAGCGGGAGCCGCGTCCCGGAGTGCTCCGCGAGCAGCACTGCGTCGTACAGGTCCTTGGCCGCCGACCGCCCCTCCGCCTCCTGGTCCTCGGCGAGCCACAACAGCTTCCAGGCCAGCGAGAGCCCCGGGTCCGCGGTGCGCACCGGCGTCGGCGGGCCGCCGTCACCGCGCGGGCAGGCCGTCCACACCGGGGCCCGGGGCAGCCGCTCGTCCCGGGCGAAGTCCATCCCCAGCTCGCCCGGCGGCAGCCCGTCGGCCCGCCAGGGCACGACGACCCGCACACCGGGCGTCTCGTACTCCCGGTACGTCCAGGTGTCGTCCGCCCGCACCCGGTCCGGATCGATGCGTATCCCCTCGGGCGGCGGCGGCCCGGCCGTCAGGGCGGCGACGACCTCGGCGAGGGTGGAGCGGGGCGTGTACATGCCCCCGAAGTCCGCGCACTCCCCGGACCCCTCGGAGTCCTCGGAGTCGTCGAGGTCCTCGGACTCGATCCAGTGCAGCCCCTCGGGCGCGAGCCGGGGCCGGGCACCGGCGGTCTCGTGGGACTCCTCGTCCGTCCACAGCTCGGGAGCGGCCGCGCCGTGCGCGGCTTCCGGCCAGTGCTGGACCGCCTCGGTCCCGGAGACGTACGGGTAGGGGTCGAGACGGTCGACGAAGTCCTTTGCCGACGGTTCGAACACCATCCAGTCCAGGTCGCCCGGCTCCCGCGCCGCCGCGCCCACCCATGCCCGGAGCGGGAAACTGCCGCGCAGGACCAGTTGGCCGCCCCACGGAGACCGGGTGATCACGCGCAGCAGGTGGTCCTGGACGGCGCGCCGGGCGGCCCGCCAGCGCGGGGCGAGCTCCGGGTCGTCGAACGCCGGCTCCCCGGGAACGGGGCGGTCGACCGCGCTCACGGTGCCACCCCGACCCGCTCGTCGATCCAGCCCGCGTCCACCGCCGGATGGTCGTCGTGCACCACGAACTCCTCCTCGGTCTCCAGTACTTCGAGCCCGGCGTCGTCCAGCGCGCGCAGGAGCGCGTCGAGCCGGGCCCGGGCCCCGGACCGGCCCACCGCGCGGCAGCGCTGCGTGACGAACCGCTCGTGACGCCCCGGGCCGTCGGCGCGGCGGGCGTTGCGCGACAGATGCGCGCCGTGGCGCTCGGCCGCGGCCCGTGCGGCGAGGAGGTCGGCCCCGCCGGAGAGCAGCAGCTTGACATGGTGCTCGAAGTGGCAGTGCGGGGACAGCGCGGCGGCCTCGCCGGCCGTCCGGGGCACGTCCTCGTTCCACGGCGCGGCCTCGATCTTCACCCGGACGACCGGGAACCCCGCCGCGCGCAGCGCCTGCGCGCGGAGCCCCGCGGCGGCCCGCTGCCCGGAGAGCGAGCCCCGGCCCCGCTCGGTCAGCATGGGCTGGTCCGGCACGGCGCCGCGGTCCAGGACGATACGGGTGAGCTTCAGGCCGTGCCGCCGGGCCCAGCGCGCCAGCCGGGCGCACTCCTCCGCATCGTCGGCACCGGGATCGAACCGCACCGTCAGATGCGTCTCGAACTCGCCCTCGAACTCCGCTTCCACACGCCCTCCAGCAGTGCCCTCGCCACCCACGCCCGGACCGTCCCGGCCCGTTCCCACCGGCAGAACGTAACAAGCGGCACCGACACTCCCCGGCCCCTCACCGATGTGCCGACGGCCGCGCCGCCCGACGCGCCGCCCGGCGCACCGTCCGGCCACTTTCCACCGAACGGTTGAGCGGACCGCTCACTTCTCGTTACCCTCCGGTAAGTTCGGTCGGGCCCACAGCGGGACCACAGACGCGTCGCGCGCCTCTGCCGATACGAGGAAGGCGGTCAGCCCATGTCCTCAACGGAAGCCGTGAGAACCACCGAGCCGGCCGGTCCGGCCGGACTGGCCGACAGCGCACGGGAGCTGGCCGAGGGCACCACCACCTCGACCGAGCAGGTGTCCGCGGCGCTGCGCCGCATCGAGGCGAGCCAACCCGTCCTCAACGCCTTCCGGCACCTGCGCGCCGATGCCGCGCTCGCCGAGGCCGCCGAGGCCGACCGCCGGCTCGCGGCGGGGGAGCGGCTGCCCCTGCTCGGCGTACCGGTCGCGGTCAAGGACGACACCGACGTCGCGGGGATGCCCACCCACTTCGGCTGCGGCGGCGACCTGCCCGTAGCCGCCGCCGACAGCGAGGCCGTACGCAGACTGCGCGCCGCCGGGGCCGTGATCGTCGGGAAGACCAACTCCTGCGAACTCGGCCAGTGGCCGTTCACCGAGGGGCCCGCGTTCGGCGCCACCCGCAACCCGTGGCACACCGGCCACACCCCCGGCGGATCGTCCGGCGGCTCGGCGGCGGCCGTCGCGGCCGGTCTCGTGCCCGCCGCGCTCGGCTCGGACGGCGCCGGCTCCGTCCGCATCCCGGCGGCCTGGACCCATCTCGTCGGCATCAAGCCCCAGCGCGGCCGGATCTCCGGCCACCCGCACAGCGACGCCTTCCAGGGCCTGACCGTCAACGGACCGCTCGCCAGGACCGTCGCCGACGCCGCGCTGCTGCTCGACGCGGTCGCCGGGACCCACCCCGACGACCCGCACCGCCCGCCGCCCGTCGACGCCTCGGCCGCCGCCCGCCGCGACCCCGGCAGACTGCGGGTGGCGATCGCCTGGCGCCCCCCGTTCACCTTCACCGGCTCCGAACCCCACCCCGATGTGCGCCGCGCCGTCACCGCACTGGCCGAAACCCTCGCCCGGCTCGGTCACGACGTCGAGGAGGCCCGGCCCCGCTACGGACTGATCGGCCTGGGCTTCGTACCCCGGGCCACCGCCGGGATCGCCGAACTCGCCGCCCGCCACCCCGACCCCGCGCTCCTCGACCCGCGCACCCGCAGCGCGCTGCGCACCGGCGCCCGGCTCGGCGGCCGGGTGGTGCGGGCGGCCAGGGAACGCGAGGTGCGCCAGCACCACCGGATCGGCGCGTTCTTCCGCACCTCCCGCACCGGCACCGGCCACTCCCGCACCGGCTACGACGTGCTGCTCACCCCGACGACCGCGCTGCCGCCGCCCCCGATCGGCCGGTTCGACGGGCTCAGCGCCTGGCGCACCGACCTGGCGATGACCGAGGCGTGCCCGTACGCCTGGCCCTGGAACGTGCTGGGCTGGCCCGGCATCAACGTGCCGGCGGGCTTCACCGGCGCCGGGCTGCCCGTCGGCGCCCAGCTGCTCGGCCCGTCCCGCAGCGAGGAACGGCTGATCTCCCTCGCCGCGCAGCTGGAGGCGGACCGGCGGTGGTACGAGCTCCGGCCACCCGCCGCCACGGCCGTCCCCGGGGCCGGCTGACCACCGCGCGCCCGCTCCGCATCCACCCGCCGCCCGGCCGCGCACCCGCCCGCGCGGGCCCGGCCGCCACGGCCGCCCGGTCGCGGTCGCTCGCACCGGAGCGTGAAAACCGGGACCATGGATGTGGAATGGATGGGTGGTGAACCGTATGGCGCGTGCAGGCCCACAGCCGGAGCCCTGCCCCGAACCGGTGCCGCCCAGCGCCCCCCGGCACACCCACGACGCGGCGAACGACGCGACCGCGGTGGTCGCCGGCACCGGCACGATCGTCGGCTGGACGCACAGCGCGCAGGAACTGCTGGGCTACCGCGCCGTGGACGTGGTCGGGCGGTCCGCCGGCTTTCTGCTCGCCATGCCCGAGGACCCGGTCCGGGTGGCGGGCATCGCCGAACGGTGCCGGGCCGGCGTGGGATGGAGCGGCGTCGCCGAGGTGCGGCGGAGCGACGGCCGCCGGATCGAGGTGGACCTGCGGGTCTCGGCCTCCTTCCACCTGGACGGGCGGGAGTGCTTCCTGGTCTCGGGACGCGAACGGCGCCCGGAGTGGACGGTCGGCCAGTCCGTGCTGGACGCCTTCCTGACCAGCTCCCCGATCGGCATGGCCGTGCTGAACCCGAGCCTGCGCTACCTGTGGATGAACGACACCCTGGAACGCTTCGGCGGCGTCCCGCGCGAACAGCGCCTGGGCCGCCGGCTGAGCGAGGTGCTGCCGGGGCTGGAGGCCGACGCCATCGAGACGCTGATGCGCGGGGTGCTGGACACCGGGGTCCCCGTCATCGACTACGAGTACCTGGGCTGGAGCTGGGCCGATCCGCGCCGCAAGCGCGCCTACTCCACGTCGTTCTTCCCGCTGACCGACGGCGACGGCAACGTCACCGGCATGTGCTACATGGTCCTGGACGTCACCGACCGGTGGAAGGCACAGCAGCGCCTGGCCCTGGTCAACGACGCCGGGGCCGCGATCGGCTCCACCCTGGACGTGATGCGCACGGCCCAGGAGCTGGCCGACTTCGCGGTGTCGCGCTTCGCCGACTTCGTCATCGTGGACCTGCTGGAACCGGTCGCCAGCCCCGACGAACCCGCCCCGTGGCCGCTGGGCCCGGGACTGTCCCGCGCGGACCTCGCCCGCTCCCGCGCCGTCGACCCCTCGCTCCGGCCGAAGATGCGCCGGGCCGGGATGAGTTCGGTGCGCGAGGGCTGCCCGGAGGCGGTGGGCCGGATCGGGGACCGGGTCGACTTCATGCCCCCGCCCCACGACATCCGGTTCCTCATCGACGGCGAGCCCGTCCTCGTCCCGGTCCTCGACCCGGACAGCCACGCCTGGACGGCCGAACAGCCGGCCAGGGCGGCGAGCATCCGGGAGTTCAAACTGCACTCCCTCATCTGCGTACCGATGCGGGCCCGGGACACGGTGCTCGGCCTGGTCACCTTCGTACGGTCGGTGAACCCCGCCCCCTTCGAACCGGACGACGTGCTCCCGGCCCGCGAAATGGTGGCGCGGGCCGCGGTGTGCGTGGACAACGCCCGCCGCTACACCCGCGAGCACGCCGCGGCCCTGACCCTCCAGCGCAGCCTGCTCCCGCACACCCTGCCCGGCGGCATGGCACTGGACGTGGCCTCGTCCTACCTCCCGGCGGACGCCAAGGACGGTGTCGGGGGAGACTGGTTCGACGTCATCCCGCTGTCCGGCGCCCGGGTCGCCCTGGTCGTCGGCGACGTCGTCGGACACGGCATCGCCGCGGCCGCGACCATGGGCCGGCTGCGCACCGCGGTGCACACCCTCGCCGACATGGACCTGCCCCCCGACGAACTGCTGGCCCACCTCGACGACCTCGTGCTCCGCCTCAGCGAGGAGGAACCCGAGAACGGGACGCGCGGCACCCCGGTGCTCGGCGCCACCTGCCTGTACGCCGTCTACGACCCGGTCACCCAGCTCTGCACCATGGCGCGCGCCGGCCACCCGCCGCCCGTCGTCGTCTCCCCGGACGGGCGCGTCGCCTTCCTCGAACTGCCCGCCGGACCCCCGCTGGGCCTGGGCGGGATGCCCTTCGAGACGGCGGAGGCCGAACTGCCCGAGGGGAGCCTGATCGGCCTCTACACCGACGGGCTCATCGAGGGCCGGGAGCAGGACGCCGACCTCGGCATGTCCCGCCTCGGCGGGGCCCTGGCCCAGCGCGGACTGTCCCTCGACGCGCTGTGCGCGACGGTCGTGGAACAGCTGGTCCCCGTGCCCCAGCCCGACGACGTCGCCCTGCTGCTCGCCCGTACGCACGAACTGGGCGCCGACCACGTCGCCTCCTGGGAGGTGCCCTCCGACCCGGCCGCCGTCGCCGGTGTCCGGGCCCGGACCGCCCGCCTGCTGAGCACCTGGGGTCTGGAGGAGCTCCAGATGACGACCGAGCTGATCGTCAGCGAGCTCGTCACCAACGCGGTGCGCTACGCGACCGGCCCCATCCGGCTCCGGCTGCTGCGCCAGTCCGTCCTGATCTGCGAGGTCTCCGACACCAGCAGCACCTCGCCCCGTCTCAGGCACGCCCGGACCACGGACGAGGGCGGTCGCGGCCTCTTCCTCGTCGCCCAGCTCACCCACCGCTGGGGCACCCGCTACACGCCCGAGGGAAAGATCATCTGGACCGAGCAGGAGATCCCGCCCGCCGGACGGGAACTCCGGTCCGACGAGGAGGAATCGGGCGCGGGGGAAGACGGACCGGGCACCGGCGAGGAGGAACTCCCCGCGACGGAGCGGTAGTTCCCCCCCTGCCGGGCCGGAGAGCTGAGACCGTCGGTCGCCGAAGGCCCCCGGACCCGTCATGCGGCGGACGGTCCGTCATGCGGCGGGACGGGCCCGTACCGGCGAACCGCCCCGGACCCGTCCCGTTCCGTCCTGCCCCGGACCCGTACCCGTCCCGTTCCGTTCCGTTCCGTTCCGTTCCGTCACGGCACCCGGGCGGTCCACTCCTCGGTGCCGAACTTCGTCCGTACGAGCTCCTCGGCCCGCGCCATCTCCTCGTCCGTCACCTCGCCCCGGGTGAGCCCGTGCCGGGTGCGGAAGGAGTCGATCATCCGCTCGATGACGGCCTCGCGCGCCAGTCCCGTCTGGCGGCGCAGCGGGTCCACCCGCTTCTTCGCGCTCCTGGTGCCCTTGTCGGACAGCTTCTCCTTGCCGATCCGCAGGACTTCGAGCATCTTGTCGGCGTCGATGTCGTACGACATGGTCACGTGGTGGAGCACGGCGCCGTCCCCGCCGACCACCCGCTTCTGCGCCGCGCCCGCGATCTTCCCGGCCTCCGTGGCGATGTCGTTGAGCGGCTGGTACCAGGCCTTGATGCCCATGTCGGCCAGGGCACCGAGCACCCAGTCGTCGAGATAGGCGTAGCTGTCGGCGAACGAGAGCCCGGAGACCAGGGCCTCCGGGACGGAGAGCGAGTACGTGATGGTGTTGCCGGGTTCCACGAACATGGCCCCGCCGCCGGACACCCGGCGCACGACCGTGACGCCGTGGCGTTCGGCACCCTGCGGGTCGACCTCGTTGCGCAGGGACTGGAAGCTGCCGATGATCACGGCGGGGGAGGCCCACTCCCAGACCCGGAGCGTGGGCGGGCGGCGGCCCGCGGCGACCTCGGCGGTGATGACCTCGTCGAGCGCCATGTGGAGCGCGGGGGACTGCGGGGCCTCGTGGATGAGCTGCCAGTCGTAGTCGCTCCACTCGGTGGCCTGCGCGAGGGCCCGGCGCACGGCTACGGCGACGCCCTCGGAGGTGAGGCCGAGCATCACGGTCGAGGCGGGGAGCGCCGCGTCGATACGGGCGGCGAGGCCCGCGGTGTCGGTGTTGGCCGGGGCGCCCTCCAGCGCCTCGTCGATCGCGAGGATCGCCTCGTCCGGTTCCAGGAAGAAGTCCCCGGCCACCCGTACGTTGCGCAGCGCCCCGCCCTCGACGTCCAGATCCACCACGACGAGCTTGCCGCCGGGGACCTTGTACTCACCGTGCACAGCCATGCCTCCCGTTCCGTCCGGCCCACATCTTCGCAAACCGGTACCGACCAGGAACAACATCACCGCCGCACGGTTTAGTCCGCGCCCCCGCCCCGGAGGGGGCCGGACGAGGCGTCCCGGCCGTGAGGAAATCCCTCCGTGCCGGGCCGCCGCACGGCGGGGAACGGGCGAAGTAATAGCAGTCTGAGGAATGCCTTAAGGCATCCATAAGAATTGCCCGATAAGGCTTCCACCCGCCGGATATCCGGGTTTCGAGGGTTAGGTTGCTGATCGCCGGACCGCAGGACTCCGTACCGGGAGACCGCCCGGTACCCCCGTCCCCAAACACCACCGCAGGGTTGAGGAGTTCGTCCCATGACGTTTTACCGCAAGGCCGCAGCATGCGCCGGAGCCGGTTCCGCAGCACTTTTCCTGACCGTTTCGCTGAGTGCTCCGGCGGCGGCGCACGGGTCGATGACGGATCCGGTGAGCCGGGTCTCCGCCTGTTACGCGGAGGGTGTGGAGTCGCCGCGGTCGGCGGCGTGCAAGGCGGCCGTCGCGGCGAGCGGGAAGCAGGCCTTCTACGACTGGAACGCGGTCAACATCGCGAACGCGGCCGGGAAGTCGAAGCAGATCATCCCGGACGGCAAGCTGTGCAGTGCGGCCAACGAGAAGTACCGGGGCCTGGACCTGCCGCGGGCGGACTGGCCGTCGACGAAGATGTCCGCGGGCGGCCACACCTTCCGCTACAAGGGCACCGCCCCGCACAAGGGCTCCTTCGCGCTGTACATCACGAAGGACTCCTACGACCCGACGAAGCCGCTGAAGTGGTCGGACCTGGAGACGAAGCCCTTCGTGGAGGTCGCCGACCCGAGGATGGAGAACGGCGACTACGTCTTCCGGGGCGATGTCCCCGCGAGGTCCGGCCGCCACCTCATCTACTCGATCTGGCAGCGCTCCGACTCCCCCGAGGCGTTCTACACCTGCTCGGACGTGGTCTTCGGCAAGGACAGCGGCGCCAAGGGGCCCGCACAGCAGGCGACCGCCCCCACCGACGAGGAGATCGCGGCCGGGGCCGGCAAGTCCTCCGTCACGCACCGGGGCCACGGCGGCCAGGACAAGCCGGCCCCGGCCGGCAAGGACGGGGGCAGCGGGAAGCCGGACGCGGCGGCACCCGGCACCACGACGGGCGGGAGCAACACGCCCGAGGCGAACAGCGCCGCCGAGAAGACCGGAGTCGAACTCGCCGAGACCGGCGGCGACAGCACCACCCCGGTCATCGCCGTCGCCGGAGCCGCCGTGCTGGCGATCGGAGCGGCCTCGGTCTTCGCCCTGGGCCGCCGCCGCGGAGCGACCGGCGGACGCTGAGACCGTACCGACCGCGCCCGGGGCCCGCGGCAGGGCCCCGGCGACGGGCGGACCGTAGGCAATCACCCACCCGCGCCCGCCCGTACCGGTGTCGGCGGGCGCGGCACCGGCACCGGCACCGGCACCGGTGCGAGCGGACGGGCAGGCAGGACACCGTGGTTCAGGAGAGAAGCGTCGTCGTGAACAACAGACCACCCCGAGGGGCAGACCGTCTCGCCGTCGTCTTCGACGCCCTCCCCGACGGCCTCGTGATCGTCAACAGCAACGGCACGGTCGTCGACGCGAACGCCGTGGCCCTCGGCATGTTCGAGACCCCCGGCACCGCCCTCGTCGGCCGCGGGCTCCTCGACATCCTGCCCGGCTTCGAATCGCGCCTGCTCCCCGGCTCGATGCTGCTGCCCGAGGACGCCGACGCGTGGGGGCGCACGAAGCCCGCCCGGACGACCGCGCGACGCCCCGACGGCCACGAGTTCCTCGCCGAGATCACCAACGTCTACCTGGACACCGGGACCGGCCACCGGGACCCGTACCGGGCGCACACCGGCGAGGAACTGCTCATGCTCGTGCTGCGGGACCTCACCGGCACCCTCGACACCGAGGCCGAACTGACCCGCTCGCAGCAGCAGACGGAGATGATCCTGCGCGCCGTGACCGAGGGGGTCGTCGGCACCGACGTCCACGGGAGGATCGTCCTGGTCAACCCCGCCGCCGCACAGATCCTCGGCTATCGGGCCAGCCGGCTCGGCGGCCGGGAACTGCACTCCCTGGCGCTGCACTCGCGGGCGGACGGCGGCCCGTTCCCGTACGACGAGTCGCCGCTCGCCGACACCCTCCGCTCGGGTCGCAAGCACCGGGTGCGCGGGCAGGCGCTGTGGACGAAGGAGGGCACCCGGGTGCCCGTCGACATCACCACCGCTCCGGTGCGCGACGGCGGCCAGCTCGTCGGCGCCGTGATGACGTTCACCGACCGCAGCGCCTGCGAACAGCTGGTGCTGACCCACGGCGCCGAACTCGCCGAACGTGAAGAGCGGCACGCGGACGAACTGGACCGGCACCGGGAGGACCGGGCGAGCCTGTCCGTCCGGAACGAACAGCTGACGGCCGCCCTGGAGGAGGCGGTACGCGGACCGTTGACGGAGATGCACACCGAACTCGCCACCCTGGCCGCCGACAACGCGGGCCACCTCTGGCCGGAGGCCGGCCAGGCCATGCACCGGCTGGCGGCCGGGCACGCCCGGATGGTGGCCCTGCTCGACAACGTCCTGGGCAGCCAGCGACTCGACACGGGCGCCGAGGAACTGCGCATGGAACAGGTGCGGTTGGACGGTGTCGTGGAAGCCGGCGTCGCCGCGGCCGCCGAACTCATCGGCGCCAACCGGGCCCGGTTCACCGTGCACACGGCGCCGATCGGGGCGGAGGCGGACGCGGAACGGCTCACGACGGCACTCGCCCACCTCCTCGCGGACGTCGCGGGAGTCGACTCGGCGGGCCGGAACCGGCTGGCCCGCACCACGGATTCCGGGAGCGCCGTCCCGGCGATCGTCGTCGCCCTCGCACAGCGGGGGAACACCGCACGGATCGAGGTCCGCGGCCCGTACGCCGGAGGGGACCCCGTCCACCAGCCCATCGTGCGGGGGATCGTCGCCGCGCACGGCGGAGTGGTGCAGGCGCACGGGGGGACGGGGGAGGACGAAGGGGTCTACGTCCTCGAAGTACCGCTCGGCACACGGGAGACGGCCCCCGCGCCGGCGGCCGGGATCCCCGGCCCGCGCACGGGCACGCTCCCCGGGAGGACGACGGGCACCCGCGGCGGCAGACACCAGCGCACCCGTGCCGAGACCCCCGGACCCGGCACGGAGCACCCCGGCCCGACCGGCCGCCGCAGGGGCAGGACCCCGCTCCCCGCCGCGTCGGAGACCGAGGACCGCTGGGACGCGGTCACGGTGCCCGGCGAGCCGAGCGGACGACGCCGGGGCCGACCCGCCGAGACCGTCGGTCCGACCGGCGCCGAGGGGACCGGGGAATACGCCGCGCCGGGGGACAGGGTGCCCCCGACGGGCATCGGGCCCGTCGCGGCGGCCGCCCCCGCCGAACGGCACGAGGGCGAACTCCCCGCGCCGCGGCACGCGTTCACACCGGCACAGCGGTGGACGGACACGACCATGGGCGATTCCGGACCGATCCCGATGCTGCCGGCCCCACCCGTACTCGTCCCGACGGCCCTTCCCGTGCACGACGAGGACCCCTACCCCGTCACGGAGTACGAGCGGCACGGCGACCGCGCGCCCGGGCACCTCGATCTGCTGCCCGCACCGGCCGGCCCCCGGCGGCCCCTGCGCGGCCCGGACCTCCCCGGCGACGGCGGGGCCGCGCACCTGCTCCCCGCCGTCCCGTACTCCGGGCAGTACTCCGGACCGGCCGGCGGCGGACCCTGGTGAAACGGCAGTGGTGAAACGGCTGTGCGGAACAGCCGTGGTGAAGCGGGCGCGGTGACCGCCCGGACCGGCACCGGGCACGGGCGGATCACCCCCGTCCGTCTCCCCGCCGCCCGTCCCGTACGTGTTCCCCCGCCACCCCGCCCCCGTACGTGTTCCCCGCGGCCCCGTCCCGCGGCCCGACGAAACGGCTCGACCCTGGAATTCGACATACGCGCCGCTCGCATCGCCCAGCACCGGGCGATGCGGGCCGTCGCCGTGCGGGGCCCGAAGGATCCGGTCGCCCTCGGCCTGCTCGCGGACGCGGCCCGCGCGGCCGTGCGGGCCTGGGACGCCGGCCACCGGGTTGTCGACGTCCACCCCCGCAGGACGGCGAGGGGCGCCGCCCGCCCGTCCGGCCGACTGTCCGCCTGACGTCCCGTGCGCCCGGCACCCGACGGCCCGGACCGGGGTCAGCGGCGACCGGACCGGGACCGTCCCGGCACGGTCCCGGCAACGGCGCGCCTCCCGCGCCGGCCCGAACCGCGATGGCGCCGCTGCCCCTGCCCGGAGCGCCGGCCGTCGAGCTGGATGCGGATGCGGATCTCCGCGCCGCCGAGCACCGAGCGGCCGATGCGCACGTCGCCGCCCGTGTCCTCGGCCAGCCGTCGCACGATGTCCAGACCGAGCCCCGTCGAACCGCTCCGGGCACCGCTGTTGCCGCGGGTGAGGGCCGCTTCCGGGTCGTCGATGCCCGGACCCGCGTCCGAGACCAGCACGATCACCGAGTACCCGCCGCCGTGCACGTCGACCGAGAAGGCGGTGCCCTCCGGGGTGTGCCGGAACACATTGCCGAACAGTGCGTCGAGGGCGGCCACCAGATCGGCGCGGGCGACGGGGACGTGCACCGGACGGTCGACACCGGCGACCCGGACCCCGCGCCCCTCGTCCTCCGCCAGCGCGGACCAGAACTCCATCCGTTCCCGGATCACCATGGCCGCGTCGCAGCCCGCCACGGGGGCGGCGGCCGTCGCCTGCGGCCTGGCCTCGCGCGCCGTGCGGATGATCATGTCCACCTCGTGCTCCAGCTGGTCCACGGCGGCCCGCGTCTGGTCCGCGGCCGGATCGCCGCCCAGCGAGGCGGTGTTCAGGCGCAGCACGGTCAGGGGAGTGCGCAGCCGGTGCGAGAGGTCCGCCGCGAGCTCCCGCTCGTTGGCGAGGAGCTGGAGCAACTGGTCCGCCATGGAGTTGAAGGCGACGGCGGCCTGTTCGAGCTCCGCCGGTCCGCTCTCGGGGACCCGCACGTCGAGTCTGCCCTCGCCCAGCTCATGGGCGGCGCTCGCCAGTCGGGCGGCGGGCCGGGTCATGCGCGCGCCCAGCCGGTCCGCGACCGCGATCGAACCGGCGACCAGTGCGACGCCCACCCCGGCGAGCATGATCCAGGCGGTGGTCACACCACTGCCGACCTCGTCCTCGGGCACGAACACCTCGACGATCGCGGTCCTCCCGGAACGCAACGCGAAGGGCGTCATGAGCGCCGAGCCGCCCGGCACCTTCGCGACCGACTCACGGCCCAGTTCGCGGGTGGCCGCGATCTCCCCGTCCGTCGCCCGGGAGCGGCCGATCTCCAGTGCGGCGCGGGTGTCGTCGCCCGGGACGTGCACGGTCACCCGGCCCTGCGCACCGGCCTCGGTGGACATGACGGCCCGGGTCAACTGCTCCCGGTCCGCGGTGATGGAGAGCGTGGGGCCGATCGCGGCCGCCTGCCGCTCGGCGTCGGAGAACGCCCGGTCCGACGCCATCTCCCGGATGACCAGACCGAGCGGGACGGCGAAGGCCACCACGACCATCGTGGTGACCGCGAGACAGATCCTGACCAGGGCCCATCTCACAGCGGGGCTTCCAGCTTCACTCCCACCCCGCGGAAGGTGTGCAGATAACGCGGCCTGGCGGCGGACTCGCCCAGCTTCCGGCGCAGCCACGACAGATGGACGTCGATGGTCTGGTCGTCGCCGTACGGCTGCCGCCACACCTCGGCCAGGAGCTCCTTGCGGGACACGACGACCCCGGGCCGCTCGGTGAGGAACGCGAGCAGGTCGAACTCCCTTCGGGTCAGGACGAGTTGGACGCCGTCCAGGGTCGCCTGCCGGCGCAGCGGGTCGATGGCGAGGCCGCCGACCCGGAGCACCTGCGACGGCGGCGCCTCGCCGGTGCGGCCCGTGCCGGCGCGCCGCAGCACCGCGGCGATGCGCGCCGAGAGGTGCTCGACGGAGAACGGCTTGGTGATGTAGTCGTCGGCGCCGTCGTTGAGCAGCCGGATGATCTCGGCCTCGTCGTCCCGGGCGGTCGCGATGATCACGGGCACGTCGGTGATGCCGCGCAGCATCTTCAACGCCTTGGCGCCGTCCAGGTCGGGCAGCCCGAGGTCCAGGATGACCACGTCGAACCGGGAACGGGAGACTTCGCGCAGCGCCTCGAGGGCCGTACCGACGTTCCACACGACATGGGAGGCATCGGTCAGGTGCCGGATGAGGGCAGAGCGTACGAAACGGTCGTCCTCGACGACGAGCACACCAGCCATGGGGGAAATCGTATGCTATTCAACGAAGTGTTCCCCGCTGTACCGGCCAGGAAGACGCATGGTGCAAGATGTTCCGGATGCGACGAGGACTGGTGAACGGCATAGCGTGGGTGCTCTCCACGGGGGCGGCGGTCACGCTGACCTGGTGGGGGGTCCACACCGTGATGTCCGGGACCGCCTACGACCCGCCGCGCGCCCTGCCGATCGTGGACGTGGAGCAGGCCGAGCACGAGAACGCCGATCCCCGGCCCTCCGCCACGTACCGCCCCCGGAAGTCCCCGACGCCCGGCCCGTCCGCGAGCGGCGGCGGCGGTGACGACGCGACCGGGACGAAGCCGCCGACCGACGGGCCGGGAAGCACCGCGCCGAGTTCCGCGCCGCCCGCCGCCGACCGGCCGACGGGCGGGTCCGGGAACGTGAAGGGCTACACCGTCGACGGCGGCCGGGTCGTCTTCAACATCAAGCAGAACGACGCGGAACTGGTCTCGGCCGTCCCCGAATCGGGCTGGCGGATGCAGACCTGGAAGCACCCGCAGTGGATCCGGGTGTCCTTCACCAAGGACTCCCGGGAGATCTCGGTCTTCTGCAGCTGGTATCAACATGCTCCGCTCGTCGAGATCGAGGAAGGCAGCTGAGCGCTGCCCCGTGGACGCGGGCCGGTCCCGGTGATCCGATCCGGGCTTTCCGCGCCGGACCTTCCGCACCGGGTTTTCCGTGCCGGGCTTTTGGTCCCGGACTTTCCGCGCTCCGGAAACTTCCGTTTCCCGAAACCTTCCGAGCCGCCGTCACATCACTTTATTGCCAGGGGCGTCACGCGTTCGGGAAAAAGGCTTAGCCGTCCTTGAAGCGAAACTGAAGAGAACCTTAAGGATCTTTCCCGGGCGCCGTGGACGGACTTTCCGCCCCGGGCGGACGGCTATGTTCGGACCGTGGAATCCCGGCTCCGTACCGAAACAGAAGAAAGCTCCTTTCGCCCGATGGGAAAGGGGATCCTCACGCGGCCCCGGAACGTGTTCGGCACCGCACCGTCGTCCCCCGGCGCGGTGCCGGGCGCGAGGCACGCCGCCCACCGCACCGTGCGGACGGCGGCAGCCCGGACGCGGCACCGCCAGTCGCCGGCACCGACGGTACGGGTGTGGTCGGAGCGGTTCGTGAGGCGGATGCGCGCTCCCCGGACGGCGTTCGTGCCGCGGATCTCCCCGGCGTCGCTCCAGGCGGGTCTGGCCGCGGGGGCCCTTGCCGTCACGGCCCGTTGGGCGGCCGGGACGGAGCCCACGGCCCGGCTCGACGGACTGTTCGCGGCCTTCGCCCATCTCACCGGCCTGCTCGCCGGGTACGGCGTCCTCGTCATGTTCTTCCTGATGGCACGGGTACCGGCGGTGGAGCACGGCGTCGGCGCCGACCGGCTCGCGCGGCTGCACGCGTGGGGCGGGCGCTGGGTGATCCTGTCGTGCCTGGCGCACGGGGTGCTCGCCCTGTGCGGATACGCGACGCGCAGCGGGAGCGACCTGCTGACCTCCGCGCTGGACATGCTGGGCTCGACGGGCATCGCGCTCGCCTGCGTCGGGACGGTGCTGCTCTGCGCGGTCGGCGCAGTGTCGGCGCGCGGTGTACGAGGCCGTGTCCCGCACGAGATCTGGCGGGCGGTGCACCTGCTCACCTACGTGGGGGCCGGGCTCGGCGTCGCCCACCAGATGACCGGACCGGACATAGGGGACAACGGCTTCGTGCTCTGCGTGTGGGTGGCGCTCCATGCCGTGGTCGCGGCACTGCTGGTCCAGTACCGGCTCGTCGTCCCGGTCCGCCAGGCGATGCGCCACGACCTGCGCGTCCTGGAGGTGCGGACCGAGGGGCCCGGAGTGGTCTCCGTGCTGATGCGGGGCACCGGGCTGGACGCCCTCGAAGCGGAATCCGGGCAGTTCTTCCGGTGGCGCTTCCTGCAGCGCAGGATCTGGCACTCCGCCCTGCCCTTCTCCCTCTCCGCACCCGTGCGGGACGACACGATCCGCATCACCGTCAAGGCGGTCGGGAACCACACCCGGCGGATCCGGAGGCTCAAGCCCGGCACCCGGGTCCTGGCCACCGGGCCGTTCGGCGCGATGACCGCGCGCAGACGCACCAGGCGCAAGGTCCTGCTCCTGGCGGGAGGCGTCGGCATCACACCGATACGGACGCTCTTCGAGACGCTGCCGGGAGGGCCGGGCGACATCACCCTGCTCTACCGCGCGGGCAGCGAGGAACAGTTGGTGTTCCGCGAGGAACTGGAAGCCATCGCCGCGTACCGCGGGGCGGACCTCCACTACCTGCTCGGCCCGTCCGACGCCTCCTTCAACCCGCTCGCCCCGCAGGCGCTGCGCGGTCTGGTCCCCGGTCTCGTCAGGCGCGACGTCTACGTGTGCGGACCGTCGGCCATGACCGGGGCGGCCGTCACCGCACTCGTCCGGGCCGGGGTCCCGGGGAAACGGATCCACACCGAGGACTTCTCCTTCGACGGCTCCCGCGGGGCGTCGCGCCGACGGACCGCGCCCGGGGCCCCGCCCCACCGCCGCTCCGCATGACCCCCGCCCGCGCCCGTCCCGTGCGGGACACGGCACAGGACACGACGCCCACACCACCGACGTGCCTGGAGGACCGGCACATGACCGCACAGCAGCACCCGTGGCACCACGACGGCACCGGGCACCCCGAGGCGAATTCCGTACTCGGACGGGTGGCGCCGCCGGACAGCACCGAGGACACGATCGAGCAGGAGATCCTGGACCTCTTCGCCGACCCCGTGCCCGCCCCCGCTCCCGTACGGTCGCCCGACGCGGAGGAGGAGCCGGGACCCCGCGGGCGCGGGACCCGGGCCGGGGCGGGGGCGTTCGGCCGGGTGCTCGCCTTCGTGGCGGCGACGGTGGCCGGTTCCTCGGCCGTCCTCATGGGGGTGTCCGCGGCCTCCGGTCCCGACCGCCCGCCGACCACCCGCCGGATCGCGGTGCCCCTGACGACACCGTCGGCCGAGGAGCGCCGCGTGGCCGGGGCCGACGAGGACGCGCCCGCCCGGTTCACGGCCCCGGCGCCCACCCGGAGCACGATCGCGCCCGCCGCCCCCGGGACGCCCCCGCCCGTTCCGAGTCGCACGCCCGGCCCCGGGACGAGCGGCGCCGGCACCCCGTCGGCCGGAGCGGCACCGGAGCGCTCGCGACTGCCCGACGACGGGGCGCCGGCGCTCGGCAGCAGCGGGCCGCAGGTGACCGAACTCCAGTGGCGACTGGCCCGGCTCGCCCTGTACAACGGCCCGTACGACGGTGTCTTCTCGGTTGCCGTCGAGGACGCCGTGCTCCGCTTCCAGCGGATACGGGGCATCGACGATCCGCGCGGCGTCTACGGGGCCGCTACCCGGGAGGCGCTCCGGGCGGAGACGGACGGGCCCGGCCCGGAGCGCTGACGGGACCGACCGGCGCCGGTGCGCCCCGGAGGAACGCCGCGACCGTCCCGGTGAACTCCTCGGGCGCCGCGTGGTGGACCAGGTGCCCGACCGGAATGGTGACCAGCCGGCCGCCGGGGACGCGACGGGCCAGCTCGGCCACCCCGTCCTGGGGCACATGACTGAGCGGGCCCCCGGCCACCACGAGGGTCTCGGCGGTGATCCGGCCGAGCAGCCCCGGCCACCGGGGGTCGGGCCGGTCGATCTGCCCCCTGACGGCCGGCACCACCGCCCAGTCGAAGTCCAGGTCGTCGTCCGGCCGGGTCGGGACGGTCGGCTCCCGGGGGAGCGGGACCGGGACGTCCTCCAGGACGAGCCGGCCCACCCGCCGAGGGTGCCGCCCCGCGAGCAGGTAGGCCACGACACCGCCCATGGAGTGCCCGACCAGGTCCACCCGGTCGAGCCCCAGCGCCTCCAGGAACCCGGACACGTCGGCCCGCATGAGTTCGAGGGAGTAGTCGCCCGGCCGGTCGCTCCGGCCGTGGCCGCGGAGATCGAGGGCGTGCACCCGGTGGTCGCGGGCGAGGACGGGCGCCACCGCGTCCCAGTCGCCGGCGTTCTCCCCCAGGGCGTGCAGCAGGACGAGCGGGGCGGCGTCCGGCGGGCCCGACACCCGGTAGGCCAGCCGGACCCCTCCCACGTCGACCGAGCGGTGATCAGCCATGTCCGGAGGGTACGCGCACGAGCCCTGCGGGAAGCGGGAGTTCACCGCCGGCCGAACCGCCGAACCGCCGAACCGCCGAACCGCCGAACCGCCGAACCGCCGAACCGCCGAACCGCCGAACCGCCGAACCGCCGAACCGCCGAACCGCCGGTCCGCGCCGTCGGCCGGTGGACGCGGCGCGGAGGCGCCCGGCCGGTGACTTCCCGTCAGATCTCGAAACGGAATCACCGTCGATCGGAATGGGCGCTTTTTCCGTGCGCGATATCACATGAAGGCGGATTCAAGATCAACCACTGTCTTTCGTGATGATTCAGTTATGCATGAGGGTGGGTTTTCGGCCATCGCGTCCGCTTATCGTCGTCGGGCGGGGCTTCGAAGGGGAGTTCGCGCACGGGTCGGGCAAGGGAGGAGCGGAGCGATGGCGTCCGCGACCGTGGATGGTTTCAGTCAGGGTCTCGTGACTCCGGTCGCCGGGTTCCTCGTCGCCTGGCTGGGTGGGGCCCTCGGGCTCCGGTGCACGAACCGGTCGATGCACAGCAAGGGCGTCGCGAAGGCGGGATGGCTCGCGCTCGGGTCCACGTCGATCGGCGTCGGCATCTGGACGATGCACTTCATCGCGATGCTCGGCTTCAGCGTGGCGGAATCCTCCGTCACCTACGACGGCACGCTCACCGCGGCGAGCCTGGTGGTGGCGGTCGTCGTCGTGGGCATCGGCATCTTCGCCGTCAGCTACCTGGGGGCGCGCCGGCCGGCGCTGCTGACGGCCGGGCTGCTGATGGGACTGGGCATCGCGGGCATGCACTACCTGGGCATGGCCGCGATGCACGTGGGGTCGGGGATCAGCTACTCCGTGCCCCTGGTGGTGCTGTCCGTGGTGATCGCGGTGGTCGCGGCGACGGCGGCACTGTGGTCCGCGATGTCCGCGTACGGGTTCCGTGCGAGCCTCCGGGCGAGCCTGATCTTCGGGGTCGCGGTCGCCGCGATGCACTACACGGGCATGGCCGCGCTGAACGTGGAACTCGGGGAGGGCCACGGGTCGCACGGCGGCGGCGGGATGACCGGCACGGAACTGCTCGTGCCGATGCTGCTGGGACCGGCCGTGTTCCTGGTGGTGGCCGCGGCGGTGGTGATGTTCGACCCCGTCCTGATGCTGGGGGAGGAGTGGGAGGACCCGGACGCGTCCCCGTCCTCCGGGGGGCCCGCGGGGAGGGCCGGAAGGCGTACGGCCGGGAGGCGTACGTCCGGAAGGCAGCGGGTGGGCAGGCCGTAGGAGGGGAGCGCGGCTCCTTCCGGTGGTACCGGAGGGGGCCGCGCCCGGCCGGGCCGGGGCCGTACCGTGCGTCATGCGCGCGGGACGGCCCCTCCCCTGTTGACCCGGCCGGGCACGGCGGGAACCCGGCCGGGGCCGGGCCCCGGCTCATTCGATCGCGCCGAGCAGCGCGAACCGGACGATGACGCTCTTGCCGGGCCCGTCGCAGGCGGGCTCGGTCCGTACGTCGCCGGAGTAGTCGCGCGCGAGGCCGGACACCATCGCGAGGCCCTGCCGGGGCGCGAGGCCCTCCAGGGAAACCGGACGCGGGTCCTGGTCCCCGACGGAGATCGTGAGGAGGTATCCCTCCAGCGCCAGGGAGACCTGCACGTCCGGTGAGAGGTCGGCGTGCTGCACGGCGTTGGAGACGAGCTCGGCCACCACCTGGAGGGCCGCGTCGAAGAGGGTGGAGTCCGGTGCGATGCCGGCCCGGTGCAGCCACTGGCCGGAACGGTCCCGGGCCGCCTGCACCGATCCGCGGATCGACGGCAGGGCCCAGGAGAGGTGGTCCGGGTGCGCGGGCAGACGCAGCATCACGCGCGTTCCGGCCCGGTGCCGCCGGCCGCTCCCGGGCGGTGCGACACGCACGACGCCTCGCGCCGCGTACCGACCCGGCACGTCGGCCGCACCTCCGCACCTGTTGCACGCATCCGTCCGCACCACCCGTCGTCGCTCCGGCGAAGTCGCCCGTTGCGGGAACTCCGCAGAGGTAACGACGGCGGCCGAGCGGTCGGTCACGGCACCGGAGTGCATGATCGGATGTTCGAGAACGCGGCCCCGGGGCGCCGCGCCGGGCCGGGCGGCGCGTCCACGGGGCGCGGGCCGGTGGGGCACCGGCCCGGGGAAGTGCGCTCCCCGGTCAGTTCCGCGAGTTGCCGAAGAGGAGGCGGTAACCGATGAGCAGGACGAGGGAGCCGCCTATCGCCGCTCCCCAGGTGGTCAGGTCGAAGAACTCCTTCTCCACCGGCCGGTCGAAGAAGTGCGCCGAGAGCCAGCCGCCGACGAAGGCACCGGCGACACCGATGAGGGTGGTCCCGATCAGGCCGCCGGGATCGCGGCCGGGAAGCAGGATCTTGGCGATGACTCCGGCGACGAGGCCGAGGATGATCCAGCTGATGATGCCCACGTTCGTCATTCCCCTCATCGGGCCGCACCGGGGCGGGAACGGCCCCGGCCGGCGAGTGCATTGCATGGTTGCGCAACTGTACGGACGATGGTGAGGACGCGGGGCGGGCGGGGGTGGTTGCTCCGCGGCGGTCCCGCGTCCCCGTGCGGCCGGACGGCGGCCGTCGGGCACTGCCTAGACTTGGGCCCGCAAACGATCCGGGAAGAGAAGGGGACGACGGTGGTGACGGACGTCGACGGCTTCGAGGACCCGCCCGCCGAGGTGCTCGCGGAGGCTGCCGCGTCCTTCGGACTGCTGGCGTCCCCGGCGCGGCTGCACATCGTGTGGGCGCTGGCCCAGGGCGAGAGCGACGTGACCGGACTCGCGGAGCGGGTGGGCGGTGCGCTGCCCGCCGTCAGCCAGCACCTGACGAAACTGAAGCTCGCGGGGCTCGTCCGCTCCAGCCGCGACGGCCGGCGGATGGTGTACTTCGTGGACGACCCCGACGTGGTGGCCGTGGTGCGGATGATGGTCGGCCGGCTGGCCGCACGCGCCGCCGCTACGCCCTCGCGCACACTCCGCCGGACCGGTGCCTGAGACCTCCGCGACCGAGGGGCGGGGCCTGGTGGTGCCGTTCCCGTCGCGGGCCCTTCCGGCACCGGCCGATGCCCCCGGGGCCGGCGGCACCCCGGCGGGCCCCACCTCGCTCCAGGTGCTGCGCACACTGGACAGCGGACCCCACGGCCTGATGGACGAGGAGGCCGAGGCACGCCTGGCCGGGTACGGCGAGAACACCCTGCCCGCCCGGCGGACGGTGTCGTGGCCCGGCCGGTTCCTGCACAGCCTCCGCGACCCGTTCACCGCGGTGCTGCTCTGCCTGGGACTGGTGTCCGTGGCCGTCGCGTCCTGGGGCCCGGCCTGTGTGATCACCGTGCTCGTGGTGGTGAGCTGCGCGCTGCGGTCGGCCGGGGAGCACCGGGCCGACCGGTCGATGGCGGGACTGCGGGAACTGGTGGCGACCACCGCCACGGTGGTGCGCCGCACGGGGCCGGACGCGGCCCCGGTGCCGCGCGAGATCCCGGTCGACCAGCTGGTGCCCGGGGACGTGGTCCGGCTCGGGCCCGGGGACCTCGTCCCCGCCGACGTACGGCTGCTGCGCGCGAACAGCCTGAGCGTGAACCAGGCGGCGCTGACCGGCGAGTCGGCCCCGGTCGCCAAGTACCCCGTCGACGCGCCGGGCCGGCCGGGGAGCGGTGCGCCGGGCGGGTCCGGGAGCGGGGCGCCGGAGCACGGGCCGTTCGGCGAGCCGCAGTCGTGCTTCCAGGGCAGCAGCGTCATGTCGGGCAGCGGCACCGCGGTGGTCGTGGCGACCGGGGCGCGCACCCGGTTCGCCGCCGCGCACGACTTCGTGCACCCGCGCGGCCCGAGCGCCTTCGACCGTTCCGTGCACGGGATCTCCTGGACCCTCATCCGGTTCATGCTGGTGACGCCGCCGCTGGTGCTGATGGCGAACGCCGCCCTGCGCGGCCGGGGCCTGGAGACGCTGCCCTTCGCGGTGGCGGTGGCGGTGGGGCTCACCCCGGAGATGCTGCCGGTCGTCGTCACCACCTGTCTGGCCCGCGGCGCCTCGCTCCTCGCCCGCGCCCACGGAGTGATCGTCAGACGGCTGCCCGCGCTGCACGACCTGGGCGCGGTCGACGTGCTGTGCCTGGACAAGACGGGCACGCTCACCCGGGACCGCCCCGTCGTGGTGCGCGGACTGGACGCCGAGGGGCGGGACGATCCCGAGGTCCTGCGCTGGGCCGCCGTGAACGCCTGGTGGACGCTGCAACTCGCCGACCTGCCCGTCCCCGACGCCCTGGACGAGGCGGTCCTCGACGCGGCCGACGTGCAGGACGCGCAGGCCCACGACGGGATCGCGGCCGTGCCCTTCGACCCGGCCCGCCGCCTCTCCACCGCAGTGGTGCGCGTACCGGGCCGGCTCGGCACGGACACGCTCGTCGTCAAGGGCGCCGTCGAGAGCGTGCTGGAGCGGTGCGCCCTCGACGACGACCGGCGCCGGCGGCTGCTCCGGCTCGCGGCGGGCCGGGCGGACGACGGGCTGCGGCTCCTGGCGGTCGCCACCGCCGAACGCCCCGCCAGGCACCGCCCGTACACCCCCGCCGACGAACGCGGCCTGACCTTCGTCGGCTTCGTCGCCCTGCGCGAGGAACTCGTCCCCTCCGCCGCCGGCGCCCTGCGCGTCCTCGCCGACCGCGGCGTCGCCGTCAAGGTGCTCACCGGCGACCACCCGGGCACCGCGGCCCGCGCCTGCCGGGACCTGGGGCTGGACCCGGGGGAGGTGTGCACGGCCGACCGCATCGACGGGCTCACCGGCCCGGAACTGGCCGAACTCGCCGACCGCACCACCGTCTTCGCCCGCTGCACCCCCGAGCACAAGGCCCGCATCGTCACCACGCTGCGGGCCGCGGGCCGCACCGCGGGATTCCTCGGGGACGGCGTCAACGACCTGCCCGCGCTGCACGCGGCCGACGTCGGGATCTGCCCGCGCGACGCCGTCGACATGGTCCGCGAGAGCGCCGACGTGATCCTCGCCGGCCGCGGCAAGGACCTGACCGCGATCGACCACGCGATCACGGCGGGTCGGCACAGCGGCGTCACCATCGCGACGTACCTGCGCATCACGCTGTCCTCGAACCTCGGCAACGTCATCGCCATGCTCTTCGCCGGGCTCCTGCTGCCCTTCCTGCCGATGCTCCCGGCCCAGGCCCTCGTCCAGAACCTGTGCTTCGACGCCGCCCAGCTCACCTTCTCCTACGACCGGCCCGCACCCGCCGCGCTCAGGGGCCCGACGGCGCTGCGCCCGCGGGACCTGCTCCGCTTCATCACCGGTTTCGGGGCGCTCAACGCCGTCGCCGACCTGGCCACCTTCGGGGTGCTCGCCCTCGCCCTGTACGGGCCCGGGGGCGCGGACGACGAGGCGGTGTTCCACTCGGGCTGGTTCACCGAGAACCTGCTCACCCAGGCCCTGGTGATGGTTCTCCTGCGGACCGGCCGACGCACCGCCGGGGGCCGCGGCGGCGGCCCGGTCGGCAGGGCGGCCGCCGGACTCGCCGTCACCGGGCTGCTGCTGCCGCTCTCCCCGCTCGGCCCGCCCCTGGGCATGACGGCGCTGCCCGCCCTCTACTACCCGCTGCTCGTGGCGGTGCTCGGTCTGTACGCGGCGGCCCTCGCGATCGCCGTCCGCCGGGGGAACCGCGACGCGGGGCCGTAGACCGTCCGCCGCCGGACGCGTGGGCCGGCCGGGGCTACTTGCTGATGGCGAAGCGCATCAGCGCGTGCTCGCTGCCCTGCTTGATCTTCCCCGTCGTGTTGATCACTTCGAGTTTCCAGGCGTTGCCGACCCGCATGGCCTTGGCCACCGCGCAGCCGTTGTCCGTGGTGAGCAGGCTCGGCCAGATGTCGGCGACCTGCTGGGAGCTGCCGCCCGTCGCGTCGTACACCTTGAAGCTGATGTTGCGCGCCTTCTGGAAGGAGCTGCCCCGCTTGTACGCGGCGGCGACGAACACGATCGACGTGATGTTCTCCGGCAGGCGCGCGAACTCGACCGTCACCGTCTCGTCGTCGCCGTCCCCGCGCCCGGTCTGGTTGTCACCGCTGTGGAGCAGCGAGCCGTTGCCCATCGGGTCGAGGGAGTCGAGGCCCGCCAGACGCACCGGGTCCGCGCCCTGCATCGCGATGGCGATCAGGTCCAGGTCCGTCCCGGACTTGCGGCGCAGCATCCCCATCACTCCGCCGCTGCTCCCCGCGGTGGGGTCCCAGGACACCCCTATGGACAGATGGGTCACTCCGTCCAGGTCCGCCGGGCCGTCTTCCTTCTTGAGCGTAATCATGCGTGGATCATCCCTTTGCTGGCGGTAACGCGACATACAGAGTGTGCCCGGAGCTCCCGGGGGCCCGCACACCCGGTCCGCCCGCCGCCGGTCGTGCACGCCGCCGCGGACGCCGGTGCGGGCGGGCGGCGCCGCCCGGTCAGGCGGGGACGGCGGCCGGGGTCGCCACCGGTACCACCACCGGCGATCCGTCCGACGAGGCCGTCAGGATCTCGGCCTCCACGCCGTACAACTCCCTCACCAGCTCGGCGTCGATGGTCTCGCGCGGGGTGCCGCAGGCGAGGACCCGGCCGTCCCGCATGGCGATCAGCGTGTCGGCGTACCGGGCGGCGGCGGCGAGGTCGTGGACGACCATGACGACGGTGCGGCCGTCGGCGGCTATCTGCCGCACCAGGTCCAGGACCTCGACGGCGTGCCCGATGTCGAGTGCGCTGGTCGGCTCGTCGAGCAGCAGGACCGGGGTCTCCTGGGCCAGTGCCATGGCCAGCCAGCACCGCTGCCGCTGGCCGCCGGAGAGTTCCTCGACCCGGCGGTCGGCCAGCGCGGCGGTCCCGGTGGCGGACAGGGCGCGCTCGACCGCCCGCTCGTCGTCGCGGGACCACTGGCGGAACAGGCCCTGGTGCGGGTGGCGCCCGTAGCGGACCAGGCCCGCCACCGTGACCGCCTCCGGCGCCTGCGGGGCCTGGGGGAGCAGGGCGATGCGGTGCGCGGCCTCCCGCTGCCGCATCCGCCACAGGTCCTCGCCGTCGACCAGCACCCGGCCCGACTCCGGGGCGTGCAGCCGGGCCATCGAGCGCAACAACGTCGATTTCCCGCAGCCGTTCGGCCCGACGATCGCGACCACATGGCCCGAAGGTGCCGTCACGTCGACGCGGTCGACAACCGTACGCCCGGAATATCCGGCAATGAGCTGCTCGGTGCGCAGTTCCATCTGGACCGCCCTTTCGAAATGACGAGGGCCCCTTGCCCGGTGAGCATGAGGTAAGGCTAACCTTAGTCATCGCGGCGGGGGGTGTTGAGGCGGCTGTGAGCCATCGGCCTGCCCTCCGCGCAGTTCGTACGTTTCCGTGAACCGTGGAGTTCCCATGACCCTGTCCAGCCGTTCCTCCCTGATCCTGCCGCGTCGCGCGGCCCGGGTCGCCGCCGCGATCGGTGCGGCCGCGCTCCTCGTGACCGGCTGCGGTGCGGACTCCGGCGACAAGGACACCAAGGGGGCATCGGGCAAGGACTCCGCGGCATCGGCCACCCGTACCGTGAAGGACGCCACCGGCCGCGCCGTCGAGGTCCCGGCCGATCCCAAGCGGATCGTGACCCTCACTCAGGAGGAGCTCGACGCGGTGCTCGCGCTCGGCGTGAAGCCGGTCGGCATCACCAACGGCCAGGGCCTGAACAAGCCGCCGGCCTACCTCGCCGACAAGGTCGAGGGCATCGACATCGTCGGCAACCTGCTCCAGCCGGTCATGGACAAGGTCGTCGCCGCCAAGCCCGACCTGATCCTCGCCGGTGACATGCAGGACGAGCAGGTGCTCAAGCAGCTGCGCGAGATCACCCCCGCCACCCTCGTCACCATGGCGCCGACCGACGACTGGAAGCTGTCGCTGCGCGGCATCGGCAACGCCCTGAACAAGCTCGACGTGGCCAACGAGGTCATCTCCGAGCACGAGAGCGCCGCGAAGGCCGCAGGCGAGAAGCTCGGCGGGAACAAGGGCGCCGAGGTCTCCATCGTCCGCTGGAACCCGGACGGGCCCAGCTGGATGGAGAACAAGCAGTTCGCCAGCGGCATCGCGCTGGAGATGGG
This sequence comes from Streptomyces sp. NPDC006435, assembly GCF_040612315.1. Lineage (NCBI taxonomy): Bacteria > Bacillati > Actinomycetota > Actinomycetes > Kitasatosporales > Streptomycetaceae > Streptomyces > Streptomyces sp. NPDC006435. The sequence continues at coordinate 19,735 of NZ_JBEXPY010000019.1, read as the reverse complement.
CCTGAAGCGGCCCAAGACGCAGAACAAGGACGGCAACGCGCACACGCCGTCGCTGAGCCTGGAGAAGATCAACGAGATCGACGGCGACTGGCTGTTCCTGTCGACCCTCACCTCCGACGGCGAGCAGGCGCTGAAGGAGGTGCAGTCCAAGGCCGCGTACAAGGAGCTGAACGCGGTCAAGGAGGGCCACGTGGTGACGGTGAACGGCTCCGTCTGGTCGACCCGCGGCGGCCCGCTCGCCGCCGACGAGGTCGTCAAGGACATCACCAAGGCCCTGAACGCCTCCTGACGTCGCGTCACCCGGTGCGGGCCGGCCGTGCTCGACGTACGGCCGGCCCGCGTCCGGCACGTCTCAGGCGGTGCGCTCGCCGTCCCGGCGCGCCCCGGCGAGGTCCGCGGCCGTCCACGCCATCGCCGTCGCCCCGTCCAGCAGCGCCCGTTCGGCCGCGGGCGAGAGTGCGGCCTCGGCGAAGGCGGCCTCGTGCGGGCCGCAGGCCCCGCCGCTGATGTCGAGCACCGGGTGGATGGCGGGCACCGCGTGCGAGACGTTGCCCATGTCCGTGCAGGCGAACGGGGTCCGCTCCACGGGCTCCGGACGGCCGAGCGCGCGGGCGTTGGCCGTCCACAGCCGGATCAGTTCCGGATCGCCCCGGAAGTCCAGGTAGTCGGGCTCGGGGCGCTCCAGGGTCACCTCGCACCCGGTCGCCAGCGCGCCCGCCCGGAAGCACGCCTCCACCCGGTCGCGCAGCTCCGTCAGGTCCTCGGCCGCCAGCGCGCGCAGCTCGTACTCGGCGCGCGTCCGGTCCGGGATCGCGTTGGGGGAGCTGCCGGCCTCCGTGGTGATGCCGTGCACCCGCCACTGCGGCGGCAGTTGATGGCGCAGCAGGCCGATGGCCACCTGGGCCACGGTCAGCGCGTCGGCGGCGTTGCGGCCCTCGTGCGGATTCAGGCTCGGGTGCGCGGACCGGCCGGTGTACGTCACCGACAGGGTGCCCAGCGCGAACGACCGGAAGTCGGCGACCTCGAACGGGCACGGGTGCACCATCATGGCGGCGTCGACGCCGTCGAACGCGCCCTCGCGGAGCATCAGCGCCTTGCCCGCGCCGCGTTCCTCCGCCGGGGTGCCCAGCACCCGTACACATAGGCCGAGTTCGTCCGCCAGCGGGGCGAGGCCCAGCGCGGCGCCGACCCCGGCGGCGGCGATGAGGTTGTGGCCGCAGGCGTGCCCGAGGTCCGGCAGGGCGTCGTACTCGCAGACCACCGCGACCGTGAGCGGGCCGCTGCCCGCGGTGGCCTCGAACGCGGTGTCCAGCCCGTACACCGGGGCGGTCACCGCGAAGCCCCGCGCGCCCAGCAGTTCGGCGCACCAGGCGGCCGCCCGGTGCTCGTCGAACGCCGTCTCGGGGTGGCCGTGGATGCGGCGGCTGAGGTCGAGCAGGGCGTCGCCCTCCTGCTCGATCCCCTTGCGTATGCGGGACTTGACGTCCCGGAGGGCGGGCGCGGCGTCGTCGTACGGGTCGGTCATCGGTTCCTCTTCCGGTGGGTGCGGTCGCACTGCCCCGCGTCGTGAAGTTCACACGCGGACATGCCGTGCGAGTATTTAGCTTAGGCTTGCCTAAGTCATTGGCGGCCCACTGCGCGGCAAGGCTTTCACAACCGAGGAGTTGTCCCCAGATGAACGAGCGTCCGGAGTCGTTCCCCCTGCTCACCGCGCAGAGCGGCATCCACTACGCCCAACAGCTCGCCCCGGGCGGCACCGAGTTCCACACCGCGGACGTCGTGGAGATCGACGGAGCCCTCGACGAGGAACGCTTCGAACGCGCGCTGCGCCGCACCGTCGCCGAGGCCGACACCATGCGGCTGCGGATCACCGAGACGGACGGCGCCCCCGCCCAGTACCCCGACCCCGCCCACACCCTCCGGCTGCACCGGATCGACCTGCGCGGCCACGGGGCACCCGAGGAGGAGGCCGGGCGCTGGATCGACACCGACCTGTCCCGGCCCGTCGGCCTCGACGCACCGGACGGCCTGATGACCCAGGCCCTGCTGCGCGTCGGCGACACCTCGTACCGGTGGTACCAGCGCATCCACCACATGGCCGTCGACGCCTACGCCCTGACGCTCATCGGCAACCGGGTCGCCGAGCTGTACGCGGCCGGCGAACAGGAGGCCCCGGAGTGCCGGTTCGCCCCGCTGCGCGAACTCGTCGCGGAGGAACAGGCGTACCTGAACGGCGAACAGTACGCCGCCGACCGGGAGTTCTGGAGCGGACGGATGGCCGGCGCCGTCCCCGTCACGCTCGCCCCGCCCGCCGGACCCGACCGGGACGCCGCCCCGGCCGCCCGGCCGCGACGGCACGCCGCCCGGCTGCCCGCCGGCACGGTCGCCCGCGCCGCCGAGACCGTCCGGGCCACCTGGGCCGAACTGGTCGTCGCCGCCACCGCCGTCCACCTGCACCGGCTCACCGGCACCCGCGACGTCGTCCTCGGCCTGCCCGTGACCAACCGCCGCACCCCCGCCGCGCTGCGCACCCCGGCGATGACCGTGAACGTCCTCCCGCTGCGCCTCGCCGTCCGCCCCGAGGACACCGCGGCCGAACTGCTGCGCCGCGTCGTGCTGGAGATCCGCCGGGTCCGCCGCCACCAGCGCTACCCGCAGGCCGACCTGCGCCGCGACCTGGGCCTGACCGCCCCCACCGCACCGCTGACCGGACCGATGGTCAACATCAAGCCCCACGACGGCGCCCCGCTCGACCTCGGCGGACCGTCCGGCACCGTCCGCAACCTCGCCGCGGGCCCGGTCGAGGACCTCGCGGTCGGCGCCTGGCCCGGCCCGGACGACACCATCACCCTGGTGCTGGAGGCCGCCCCGGACCGCTACACCGCCGCCGACACCGAACGGCACGGCACCACGCTCCTGCGCTGCCTCGACAACCTGACCGCGCTGCTGCTCACCGACCCGCACCGCCCCGTCGCCACCCTCGACCTGCTCGACGAGGACGGGATACGCCGGGCGACCGCGGGCCGCTCCGAGGAGCCCCGCACCACCACCGTCCCCGAGGAGTTCGCCGCACAGGCCGCCCGCACCCCCGACGAGACCGCCGTCCGCTGCGGCACGGACACCCTCACCTTCGCCGAACTGGACGCCGCCGCCGACCGGCTCTCCCACCACCTCGCCGCGCACGGCGTCGGCCCCGAGACCCCCGTCGCGCTCGCCCTGCCCCGCTCCACCGGCATGATCACCGCCCTGCTCGCGGTCCTCAAGGCGGGCGGCGTCTGCCAGCCCCTCGACCTCGGCCACCCGCCCGCCCGCACCCTCGCCGTGCTGGAGGACGCCCGCCCGGCCTGCGTCCTGGGCACCACCGAGGCACTGGCCGGGCTGCCCGGACACGGCCTGCCCGTCATCGACATCGACGCCCCCGGGACCGTCCGGGCCCTTCGCGACGCACCCGCCGACCGCCCCGCCGCCACCCCCGCGCCCACCGACGCGGCCTACATCATCCACACCTCCGGCTCCACCGGCCGCCCCAAGGGCGTGGTCGTCACCCACGCCTCCCTCGCCAACCTGTACGCCGGACACGGCACCGACCACATCGCCCCCGCCGTCGCCCGCACCGGCCGCACCCGGCTCAAGGTCGCCCACAGCGCCTCCTTCGCCTTCGACGCCTCCTGGGACCCGGTGCTGTGGATGGTCCACGGCCACGAACTGCACCTGCTCGACGACGCCACCTACCGCGACCCGGCCGCCCTCACCGCCCACGTCGACACCCACCTCGTCGACTACCTGGACGTCACCCCCTCGTACGCCGAGGCGCTCCTCGCCGAGGGACTGCTCGCCGACGGCCACCACCGGCCCGCCGTCCTCGTCGTCGGCGGCGAACCCGTCCCCGCACCGCTGTGGCACCGCCTCGCCACCACCGACGGCGTCCACCCGCTCAACCTGTACGGCCCCACCGAGACCACCGTCGACGCCTGCCACTGGACCGGCCCCGGATCCGACGGCAGCCCGGTCCGCGCGACCCGCCTCTACGTGCTCGACACCGCCCTGCGCCCCGCCCCCGACGGCGTGCCCGGCGAGCTGTACGTCGCCGGCGCCTGCCTGGCGCGTGGCTACCTCGGCCGCCCCGACCTGACGGCCGAGCGCTTCGTCGCCGACCCCTACGGCGCCCTGCACGGCGACGCCGGCGGCCGGATGTACCGCACCGGGGACCTGGTGCGCCGCCGCCCCGACGGCACCGTCGAATTCCTCGGCCGCACCGACGACCAGGTCAAGATCCGCGGCTTCCGCATCGAACTCGGCGAGATCCAGGCCGTCCTGGCCGCCCACCCGGCCGTCGCCGCGGCCGCCGTCATCGCCCGCGAGGCGGCCGGCGGCAAGCGGCTGCTCGCCTACGCCGTCCCGCGCCCCGGCGCCGCCGCCGACCCGGCCGCCCTGCGCGACCACCTCGCCGCCGAACTGCCCGCGCACATGGTCCCGGCCGCGGTCACCCTGCTCGACGCGCTGCCGCGCACCGCCAACGACAAGCTCGACCACCGCGCGCTGCCCGACCCCGCACCGCTCGCCACCACCACCGCCCCGGCCGCCGGCACCCACCCCGCCGACCCGCACACCGACGTCGTCCGCGGACTCTTCGCCGACCTGCTCGGCCAGGAGGCACAGGCCGCGCCCGACGCCTCCTTCTTCGACCTGGGCGGCCACTCGCTGCTCGCGGCCCGGCTCGCCGCCCGGCTGCGGGAGGCCTTCGACGTGCCCGTCTCCGTCGCCGACGTGTTCCGCGAACCCACCCCGGCCGCCCTCGCCGCCCTGGTCCGCACCCGCCACACCGGCGCCCCCGCCGACGACACACCACCGGCCCCGGTGCCCCGCACCGGCGAACTGCCGCTGTCCCCGGCCCAGCAGCGGCTGTGGTTCCTGCACCGGCTGGAGGGGCCCTCCCCGACGTACAACATCCCGCTCGTCCTCACCGTCGAGGGAACCCTGGACGAGGACGCGCTCACCGCCGCCCTCGCCGACCTGACGGCACGTCATGAAACCCTGCGGACGGTCTACCCGGTCCCCGGGGACGGCCCGGACAGCCTGCCCCGGCAGCACATCCTGGCCCCCGACGACCCGGCGGCCCGGCCCCGCACGCACCGTGCCGCCGACGGCGAGGACCTGACGGCCGCCGCCCGCCACGCCTTCGACCTGGCCCACGAGATCCCGCTGCGCGCCACCCTGTTCACCGAGGCCGACGACCGGCACACCCTGATGCTGGTGCTGCACCACATCGCCGGCGACGGCGCCTCCACCACCCCGCTGGCCGACGACCTCGCCACCGCCTACCGGGCCCGACTCGCCGGACACGCACCGCAGTTCGCCCCCCTGGCCGTGCAGTACGCCGACCACACCGCATGGCAGCGGCGCCGGCTCGGCACCCCCGACCGGCCCACCCCGCTCGCCACCGCCCAGCTCGACCACTGGAAGCGGGCCCTGGCCGGTCTGCCCGACCAGCTCGACCTGCCCACCGACCGGCCCCGCCCGCCGGTCTCCTCCACCGACGGCGACACCGTCCCGTTCGCCCTGGACACCGCCGCGCACACGGCCCTCGCCGCCCTCGCCCGCACCACCGGCACCAGCGTCTTCATGGCCGTCCAGGCGGGGCTGGCCGCCCTGCTCACCCGGCACGGCTGCGGCACCGACATCCCGCTCGGCACCCCCGTCGCCGGACGCGACGACGACGCCACCGCCGCCCTCGTCGGCTTCTTCACCAACACCGTCGTGCTCCGCACCGACACCTCCGGCGACCCCACCTTCCGGGAACTGCTGGCACGGGTGCGGACCGGCACCCTGGCCGCGTTCGAGCACGACGCACTGCCCTTCGACCACCTCGTCGAGGCGCTCAACCCGGCCCGCTCCCTCGCCCGCCACCCCCTCTTCCAGACCATGCTGGCCTGGCAGTCGGTCCCGGACGCCGCCTTCCCGCTCGGCCCCGGCACCACCGCCCGGCTGTCCACCATGACCTCCGGCACCGCCAAGTTCGACCTCACCCTCAACGCAGGCGAACTGACCGGCGGCGGCATCGGCGGCTTCCTGGAATTCCGCACCGACCTGTTCGACCGCCCCACCGCCCAGGCCCTCGCCGACCGCCTCGCCCGGCTGCTCACCGCCGCCGCCGAGGCCCCCGACACCCCCCTCGGCCTGCTGCCGCTGCTGAGCGGGGACGAGCGCCGCCGCGCCCTGGTCGACGGCAACGCCCAGCCGCTGCCCACCGCCCCCGCCGCCCCGGCCACCCTCGCCGACCGCTACGAGGAGGCCGCCCGCCGGTACCCCGACCGGATCGCCGTCAGCCACGAGGACACCACCCTCACCTACGCCGAACTCTCCGCCCGCGCCCACCGCCTGGCCCGGCTGCTCGCCGCCCGCTCCATCGGCCCCGGCTCCGTCGTCGCCCTCGCCCTGCCGCGCTCCGCCGAACTGGTCACCGGCCTGCTCGCGGTCTCCCTCGCCGGCGCCGCCTACCTGCCGCTGGACCCCGACTACCCGGCCGACCGGCTGGCGTACATGCTGGACGACGCCCGCCCCGCGGCCGTCGTCACCGACACCGCCACCGCACCCCGGCTGCCCGGCCACGACCTGCCGGTCGTCACCGTCGACGGCGACACCGCCGCACACGCCACCGGCCCGCTCACCCAGGCGGAACGGGTCCGCCCGCTGACCCCCCACGACCCGGCGTACATCATCTACACCTCCGGTTCCACCGGCCGCCCCAAGGGCGTCGTGGTCACCCACCACAACGTCACCCGGCTGTTCACCGCCACCGACCACTGGTTCGGCTTCGGCCCGGACGACGCGTGGACGCTGTTCCACTCCTACGCCTTCGACTTCTCCGTCTGGGAGCTGTGGGGCGCCCTCCTGCACGGCGGGAAGGTCGTCGTCGTACCGCACCTGACCAGCCGTGACCCGCACGCCTTCCTGCGGCTGCTCGCCGCGCAGCGGGTGACCGTCCTCAACCAGACGCCCTCCGCCTTCTACCAGCTCGCCGCCGCCGACCGGGAACACCCCGGACACGAACTCGCCCTGCGCTACGTGGTGTTCGGCGGGGAGGCACTGGAACTGGGCCGCCTCGACGACTGGTACGCCCGGCACGCCGACGACGCGCCGGTCCTGGTGAACATGTACGGCATCACCGAGACCACCGTGCACGTCACCCACTTCCCCCTCGACCGGACCACCGCTGCCGGTGCCACCTCCTCCACCATCGGCGTCAACATCCCCGACCTGCGCGTCTACGTCCTCGACGAACGGCTCCAGCCGGTACCGCCCGGTGTCACGGGGGAGATGTACGTCGCCGGGCAGGGCGTGGCGGCCGGCTACCTCGGCAGGCCCGACCTCACCGCGACCCGCTTCGTCGCCGACCCCCACGCCCACCTGTTCGGCGAGAGCGGCACCCGCATGTACCGCTCCGGGGACCTGGCCCGCCGGCGCGCCGACGGCACCCTGGAGTACTTCGGCCGCGCCGACCACCAGGTGAAGATCCGCGGCTTCCGCATCGAACTCGGCGAGATCGAGGCCGTCCTGGCCGCCCGCCCGGGGGTCGCCGACGTGGCCGTGGTCGTCCGCGAGGACGTCCCCGGCGACAAGCGGCTCGTCGCCTACGCCGTACCCGCCGCCGGGGCCGACCCGGACCTGACGGCCCGGCTGCGCGAGCACGCGGCCCGCGAACTGCCCGTGCACATGGTGCCGTCCGCCGTGATCGAACTGGAGCGGCTGCCGCTGACCAGCAACGGCAAGCTGGACCGCAAGGCGCTGCCCGCGCCCGGCCGTCCCGTCGGCGACGCCCGGGGCCGCGCCCCGCGCGGTCCGCGCGAGGAGCAGCTGTGCGCGCTGTTCGCCGAGGTGCTCGGCGCGGACCGGGTCGGCGTCGACGACAACTTCTTCGACCTGGGCGGCCATTCGCTGCTCGCCGTCCGGCTCGCCGCCCGTGTCACGGCGGCCCTGGGCACCGAGGTCTCCATCGGCACCGTCTTCCGGTCGCCCACGGTCGCAGCCCTGGTCGCCGCCCTGGACGCGGCCCCGGACGGCGCGGGCCACGACGACCCGCTGGACGTCCTGCTGCCGCTCAGGCCCGCCCGCGACGGCGACCGCGCGCCCCTGTACTGCGTCCACCCGGCGGGCGGACTGAGCTGGTGCTACGCCGGACTCATCCGCCACCTGCCCGCCGACGTGCCGATCTACGGCCTCCAGGCGCAGGGCGTCGGCCCGGCCACCGCCGACGAGCCGCTGCCCGCCTCCCTGGAGGAACTGGCCGCGCACTACGTGACCCGGATGCGGGAGGTGCAGCCCGCGGGACCGTACCGCCTGCTCGGCTGGTCCACCGGCGGCATCATCGCGCACGCCATGGCCACCCGGCTCCAGGACCTGGGGGAGGAGGTCGAACTGCTCGCGATCCTCGACGCCTACCCGGCCGAGGGCTTCCGCGACCTGCCCGTGCCCGACCACGCAGAGGCCATGGAGTCCCTGCTGGCGATGGGCGGTCACGGCCCCGACGCGATGGAGGGCAAGCCGCTCACCACCGACCACGTGATCGAGGTGCTCCAGCGCGAGGGCAGCCCGCTGGCCGCGCTGACCACCGGCACGCTGGAGTCGCTGGCCGGGATCTACCTCAACACCAACCACCTCGTCCGGGGCTTCGACCACCGGCGCCTCGACGCCGACGTGCTGTTCTTCCGCGCGACCGTCGACACCATCGACGACACCCTCACCCCGGACACCTGGACGCCGTACGTGAACGGGCGCATCGACAACACGGACGTCGCCTGCTCGCACAAGGACATGACCCTGCCCGAACCGATCGCGCACATCGCCCGCGTGGTCGCCGACCGCCTGACCGACCTGGAGAAGTGACACCCCCGATGGCCGTGAACAGCGACGCACCCGTCAACCCCTTCGACGCCGACGGCGGGGCCGACGCCTTCCTCGTCCTCGTCAACGAACAGCGCCAGTACTCGCTGTGGCCCGAGTTCGCCGACGTGCCGGCCGGCTGGACGGCGGTCCACGGGCCGTGCCCGCGCCAGGAGGCGCTGGACCGGATCACCGCGCACGACACCGGGCTGCTGTCCCGGTGACCGCACCCGAATCCCGTACCGGTCGGGGCGGACTGCTGCCGACGCCGCGCATCCGCCCCCGGCTCGCCGTGGTCCTGGTCTACGTGGCCGCGATGTGCATGAACGGCCTGGACTCGACCATCGTCAACCCGGCCCTCTACACCATCGCCGAGGACTTCGACCGGCCCGTCTCGGCGGCCAACACCGTCGAGACGGCGTTCCTGGTCGCCCTGGCGCTCGCCCTGCCGGTGGCCGGCTGGCTCGGCGACCGGTACGGCACCAAACGGGTCTTCCTCGGCTCGCTGGCCGTCTTCACCGCGGCCTCCGCGCTGTGCGGACTGGCCTGGAACCTGCCGGCACTGGTCGTGGCGCGCGCGTTGCAGGGCCTGGCGGGCGGACTGCTGACCCCGGTGGGCATGACGCTGCTGTTCCGGGCGTTCGCCCCGCCGGAGCGGGTCAAACTGTCGAAGGTGCTGATCGTGCCGACGGCCCTGATGCCCGCCCTCGGTCCGCCGCTCGGCGGCCTGCTCACCGAACACCTCTCCTGGCACTGGCTGTTCTTCGTCAACGTGCCGGTCGGCGTGGCCGCCGTACTGCTCGGCGCGATCGGGCTGCGCGAGCACGTCGAGGGCACCGCCGGCCCGTTCGACCGGGCGGGCTTCTGGCTCGCCACGCCCGCCCTCGGCCTGCTCACCTACGCGCTCGGCTTCGGCCCGGCGCACGGCTGGTCCGACCCCCCGGTCGTGCTGGGCGCGGTGCTGGGCACGGCACTGCTGGTGGCGACCGTCGTCCAGCAACGCCGGGCCCCGGCACCCCTGCTGGGGCTGCGGCTGTTCGGCGACCGGTACTACGGGACGGCCGCCGCGCTGGCCGCCCTGACCGCGGCCGGGCTGATGGGCGTGCTGTTCGTCGTCCCGCTGCTGTTCCAGGCCGCCCTGGGCGGCTCCGCGCTGGACGCCGGGCTGAGCGTCTTCCCCGAGGCGATCGGCCTGATGCTGGCCTCGCAGACGGTGGACCGGCTGCTGCCCCGGCTCGGCCCCCGCCGCCTGGTGGTGACCGCACTGCTGCTGGCCGCCGCGGTGTTCGGCGCGCTCGCGGTGCCGGGCACGGCGGAGAACGGCTGGGCGGTGCGGGCGTTGATGTTCCTGATCGGGCTGGTGCTCGGAACGGCCGTGCTCACCGTGCAGATCGCCGGGTTCGAGACCGTCGCGCCGCCCGACATGGGCCAGGCGATGGGTCTCTTCCAGATCGTCCGCACCCTGGGCGGTGCCCTCGGCATCGCACTGTGCGCGGCCCTGGTCGGCGGCGGCGCGCACGGTGCGGGGACCACGATGGACGCCGGTCCGTTCCGTACGGCGGTGTGGGCCACGGCCGCCCTGGTGGCCCTGGCGGCCCTGCTCGCCCTGCGGCTTCCGCGCACGGCACCGCAGCCCCCGCAGCTGGACGACGGGGCATCCGGCGGAGCCGGGAGCCCGGAACCGATGGCCGCCCCCTGACGGCCCGCCGCCCCGCGCACGGGCGCCCCGCGAGCCGATCGCGGGGCGCCCGTGGCACGTCAGCCGGTGCGCACCTCGGTGTTCTGGCCGACGTGCAGCAGCCAATGGCCGTCGTCCCGTCGGGTCATGACGTAGAGCGGCGAGCCCTCCGAGTCGCCCTCGGGCGCGTGGTACACCTGGCGGATCTTCACGGCGGCCACGTCGGGCCGCAGGAACCGCGTGTGCACGACCTCGTAGGTGACCTGGCCGTCCCAGTCCGCTGCCGGCAGCACGGCGCGCGTGAACGCGGCGATCTCGTCGAGGCCGACCAGGACCTTGCCGTGCGCGGTCGTCCAGAGGGCGTCGGGGTGGAAGAGGGCGAGGAAGCCGTCCGCGTCCTTGGCACGCTGGGTGCGCTCGACGGTGGCGACGATCCGTTCGATGGCTTCGATGTCCGCGGCGGGCACGGTGTCGGTGGTCATGCGGACCACCCTGCAACCTCGACCATGATTGAGGTCAACAGCCGTTCCCCGCCCGTCGCGGGCCGCCCAGCAGGTCCACCAGGGCGTCGGCCAGGCCGCCGCGCCAACAGGCGTAGTCGTGGCCGCCGTTGAACTCCCGGTAGGTCACGTCGTAGCCGCGGGCGCGCAGCACGTTGCGCAGCCGGCGGTTCTCCGCGAGGAGCATCCACTCCTGGACGCCCACCTCCAGCCACAGCCGGACCGGCCGCCGGTGGCCGGAGGCGTACTGCCGGGTGAGCCACTCCGCGCCCCTGTCGGGGTCGTCGTCCGGCCACCAGAAGGACCCCGACTGCGACACCGCGAGGCCGAACCGGTCGGGGCGCCGGAACGCGGCGAACGCGGCGGTCAGTCCGCCCGCGCTCTGCCCGGCCACCACGGTCCGCCCCGGCCGCACCGGCGCGCCGAACTCCGCCTCCGCCCACGGCAGCAGGGTGTCCGCCAGCCAGTCCACGAACGCCCCGTTGCAGCTCAGGTCGTCCATCCGGGCGCTCATCGTGTCCACCAACAGCGCCGCGGTCGGCGGCAGCGATCCGGCGGCGTGCATCCGGTCCAGCATGCCGCCGGCGTCCAGCACCGGCCCCCACATCTCGCCGTCGAGCAGCACGACGACCGCCCGCGGGGCCACCGGGGCCCCGTGCCCCGCCGGAAGCCGGACGGTCACCCGGCGGCCGTCGACCTCGTGCTCCGTCGACGTCCCGCGCGGCACGGGGCCGTCGTCGGCGACGTACGGTTGCGGCGGGGCGTCGGGCAGCGACAGCACCGAGGCCGGCCGGCGTCCGCCGTGGGACGGCAGGAGGGGCGCCGGGCCGAGCGGATCGGGCAGGGCCCGGTCCAGCGCGGCCCGCCAGGACACCCGGTCGGTGCGCAGCAGTTCCTCACGGGTGCCGTGACCGGGCAGGAACTGGTACGAGGCGCGGTGGTCGGCGCGCAGCCGGTGGGAGAGCGCCCATGCGGAGGTGCCCTCGACGCGCCGCATCAGATGCCGGGTCAGGTCACCGGCGTGCCGGTCCCGGTCGGTGACGGTGTGCACCAGGAGCAGGACGTCCGTGGCGGGCCGGTCCGGGTCGTCCCGCCAGACGAAGGTGACCAGGCGGTGGGCCGGGTCGCCCTCGGGGTCGGGTTCGACCAGCGGGGTGCCCGTCCGTCCGGCGCGGAGCCAGAACTCCGCCTCGGCGTCCGGCACCCCGGCCCGGACCCCGTCGCGCAGGGTCCGCAGGGCGGGGCTGGGGAGAGCGGTCACGTTCGTCTGCCTTTCGTGCGGGTCGTGGGAGTCGTGCGGCTCGTGCGGAGGCGGTGGCGGCTCACACCCGGGTGGCGGCGGACCGGCCCAGCAGCACCCACAGCAGGAAGGGCCCGCCGAGCACCGTGGTCACCACGCCCACCGGCAGTTCGGAGCCGGAGAAGACGATCCGCCCCACGGTGTCGGCGGCCACCGTCAGCACCGCACCGGTCAGCATCGAGGCGACCAGCGGCACCCGCAGCGGACCGGCGAGCCGGGTGGCGATGACGGGGGAGGCCAGCGCGACGAACGCCACCGGGCCGCACACCCCGACCGCCAGGCCGGCGAGGGCCACGGCCAGCAGCATGCACACCAGTCGCACCCGGTTCGGGTGGACGCCCACCGAGGTCGCGGTCACGTCGTCGAAGCGCAGCACGGCCAGGTGCCGCGCCACCGCGAGGGCCGCCGGGACGAGGACGACGAGCCCGATCAGTACGGGCACCGCCACCGAGTAGCCGCGCCCGTTGAGGCTGCCGGAGGTCCAGACGTACAGCGAACCGGCGGAGTTGAGGGAGCGGCGGGACAGCACCACCTGGGTGACGGCGGAGGCCAGGGCCGACATCGCGAGGCCGACGACGAGCACCCGGTAGCCGCGGGTGCCGAGGCCGCCGGAGACGGCGGTGACGACGAGCACGGCGGCCAGCGCCCCGAGCGGCCCGGCCCACCAGTCGCCGAAGGTGCCGGTGGCGCTGAGCGTCACCGACAGCAGCACGGCGGCGGTGGCACCGTCGTTCACGCCGAGCAGTTCGGGGGTGGCGAGCCGGTTGCGGGCCAGCGTCTGGGTCAGACAGCCGGCGAGCCCCAGGGCCGCGCCCGCGGCCAGCCCGGCGACGATCCGGCCGAGCCGGAACTTCTGCACCAGCAGGACGTCGAAGCGGTCGCCCTGCCCGAACACCGCGCGGAAGGTGCGGACCACGCCCATGTCGCTCTGGCCCGCGTACGCGGACAGCACGACGGCCACCACCGCCAGCGCGGCGAGGGCGAGCACGGCGAGCGCGGGCCGCCGGTGCACCAGCAGGGAGAGCGGGCCGCGGCGCAGGACCGCCGTGCCCGACGCGAGCGCCCCGGCCTTCTTGGCGGTCCGGGCGGGCCGCAGTTTCCGCAGGGCGCCGGTGAGTCCGGCCGGTACGAGGGTCCGGCCCGGCTTCGAGGGGGCGCCGTCGGCGGCCGGTTCGGTCATGCCCATCGCGGTCAACTGCCGCGAGCGCACGATGCCGATGAGGACCGGCGCGCCGATCAGCGCCACGATCACCGACACCGGCGCCTCGAACGGCCGGGACACCACCCGGGCCGCCACGTCCGCCACCGTCAGCACACCGGCACCGATCAGCCCGGCCAGCACCACCCGGGCGGCGGGCCGGGTGGCGGCCAGTGCCCGGGCCAGGAACCCGGCGAGGAGGCCGAGGAAGGAGATGGGCCCGGCCAGCGCGACCGCGCCGGCGGTGAGCAGGGTCACGGCCACCGCGACCGTCGTGCGGATCACCGAGGGGCGGTGGCCGAGGCCGCGGGCGAGGTCGTCGCCGAGGGCGAGGGCCGACAGCGGCCGGGTCACCAGCAGCGCCACCACGAAACCGACGACGAGCACGGGCAGCAGCCGGCCGAGCTCCCCGTACCCGTCCACCCCGGCCAGGGAGCCCAGCACCCAGAACCGGAACCGGTCGTAGGTCTCGGCGGAGTTGACCAGGATCACACTGGTCAGCCCGCCGAAGGTGGCGCCCAGCGCGGAACCGGCGAGCACCAGCCGCATGGGGGAGCTGCCGTTGCCCCGGCCCGCGATCAGCAGCACCAGACCGCTGGCGACCACCGCGCCGACGAAGGCGCACACCAGGTAGGCGTAACCGGAATTCAGCCCCAGCAGAGCGATGCCGGCCACCACACCGAGCGAGGCGCCCGCGTTGACGCCCAGCAGGCCGGTCTCGGCGAGCGGGTTGCGGGTCACGGCCTGGAGCAGACAGCCCGCCACGCCCAGGGCCGCCCCGACCAGGACGGCGGTGAGCGTGCGGGGCAGCCGCAGATCTCCGATGACCAGGGCCAGACGGCTGTCCGAGCGGGCACCGTGACGATTCAGCAGATAGTCCAGCGCCCCGCCCGGACCGACCTCGCCCGCGCCGACGCACAGCGAGACGCCGCACAGCAGGACGAGGGCGGCCGCGAAACCGGCGATCACCGCTCCGGTGCGGCGCCGGGAGGGCTCGGCTGCGGGACGGCGTTCCGTTCCGGCCACGGGGGCGGTGGGGGAGGGCCGCTCGGCCCCCACCGTCAACGTCCCTGTGTTTCCGCCCTCTTGTCCGTCGGAGCGGGAGACCTCGGAATGCCGTATGTGCATGAAGTGAGGTTAGCCTAACCATAGAAAGCCGAGGTCGCCGGTCGAATGACGGGTGGCTGTCAACTTTGCTCGAATAAGGTTAGGCTTGCCTTACGAAGTGGGGGTCAGTCGTGTCCGAAGTCATATCCGACGCTTCCGTGCCCATGGCGGAACGAAACACCGGGAGCCACAACGGCGCCCCGGGCGGGAGCGGAACTCTCGCCGGCCGCCGTGCCCTGGTCACCGGAGCGGGCCAGGGCATCGGCGCGGCCGTCGCCCGTGCGCTCGCCGCACAGGGCGCCCACGTGGCGGCGACCGACCGCCGCGCCGAGGGCGTCGAGGCGCTCGCGACCGAACACGCCACGGCCGAACGCGCCGTGGTCGACGGCGGGTCGAAACCCGGCGGCATCACCCCGTACGCCATGGACGTCACCGACGCCGCGGCCGTGCACTCCGTGGTCGACACGGTCACCACCCGGCACGGCCCGCTGGACATCCTGGTCAACGTGGCGGGCATCCTGCGCCCCGGCCCGGCGGCCGAACTGTCCGACGAGGACTGGGCGGCCACCTTCGCCGTGAACACCACCGGGGTCTTCCACACCGCACGGGCCGTCGCCCCGGGCATGGCGGCCCGCGGCCGCGGCAGCATCGTCACCGTCGGCTCCAACGCCGCCGGCGTGCCCCGGGTGCACATGGGCGCCTACGCGGCGTCCAAGGCCGCCTCGGCGATGTACACCAAATGCCTCGGCCTGGAACTCGCCCGCACCGGCGTCCGGTGCAACGTGGTCGCCCCCGGTTCCACCGACACCGCCATGCAACGCGCGCTGTGGCAGGACCCCGAGGCGCCCCGCCGGGTCATCGACGGCGACCCGGCCGCGTACCGCACGGGCATCCCGCTCGGCCGGATCGCCGACCCGTCCGACATCGCCGCGGCGGTCCTGTTCCTGGTGTCGGACCCGGCCCGGCACATCACCATGCAGGAGCTCTACGTCGACGGCGGCGCGACCCTTCGCTGACCGTCCTCCCCGCGCACATCCCGCGCACCGAACACCCCCGAACCCCCCGCACCGCGCGCCCGCGCCCGCAGCCGGACGTGCGAGAAACGGAGCCATCGTGTCGACGGCACCACAAGTCGCCGCGTCCCACACCCTCGCCGAGCCGGACCACCCCGCCGTGGGCGTGGCCACCGGCCTGCTCAACTCCTATGTCCCGGGCGCCCGTTTCCTCGGCACCCCGACACGCACCCTGCTCGGCGAAGGAGTGCACAGCGAGGTGCCGCACGACGAGCGCCCGCCGGCCCTGCGGGTGGCCGCCACCCTCGCCGCGGCCCGCTCCGCCGGGCACACCGCCCCCCTCGTCATGGGCGCCATACCCTTCGACCAGGACGCCCCCGCCGCGCTCGCCGTGCCGGCCGTCCTGCACACCGCGCCGCCGCTGACCGCCGACCCGCTGGTCGCACTGCCCGCGGACCCGCCCTCCCGGACCGACATGACGGTCCACCAGGAACCGGCGCCCGAGCAGTACGCGGCATCCGTCGCCGCCGCCGTCGAGCGCATGTGGAAGGGCGAGTTCAGCAAGGTCGTGCTCGCCCGCACCCTGCGGATCGACGCCACCGACCCGTTCGACGTCGCCGCCATGCTCCAGCGACTGGCCCGCCGAGACCCCTCCGGCTACACCTTCGCCCTGCCCACCGGACCCGACCGCACCCTGCTCGGCGCCAGCCCCGAACTGCTGGTGTCCCGGCACGGCTCCCGCGTGGTCGCCAACCCGCTGGCCGGCTCCGTACCGCGCAGCGACGACCTCGCCGAGGACGTACGACGCGCCGCCGCCCTCCTGGAATCCGCCAAGGACCTGCACGAACACGCCGTCGTGGTCAACGCGGTGGAGGAGAGCCTCGCCCGGTACTGCACCGACCTGACGGTCCCCGTCCGGCCCACCCTGGTGCGCACCGCCACCATGTGGCACCTGTCCACCACCGTCACGGGCCGGCTCCGCTCCCCGGACACCGCCGCCCTCGAACTGGCCTGCGCGCTGCACCCGACCCCCGCCGTCTGCGGCACCCCCACCGACACCGCCCGCCGGGTGATCCGGGAGAGCGAGGGCTTCGACCGGGGCTTCTTCACCGGCATGGTCGGCTGGGGGGACGCCGACGGCGACGGCGAATGGGTCGTCACCATCCGCTGCGCCGAGGCGGAACCCACCTCGCTGCGCCTGTACGCCGGTGCCGGTGTGGTGGCCGCCTCCGATCCCGAGGCGGAGACCGCCGAGACCGCCGCGAAGTTCCGCACCTTCCTCGGCGCCGTGGGGGCCCGGCTGTGATCGTCCACCCCACCCCGACCTGGCCCGCCGAGTACGCCGAGCGCTACCGCGCGGCGGGCCACTGGCGCGGCGAGACCTTCGGCGCCGTGCTGCGCGGGCGCGCCGCCGCCCACCCCGACCGCGTCGCGATCGTCGACCCGGCCGCCGGCACCCGCCGGACCTACGGCGAACTCGACGTCCGGGCCGACCGGCTCGCCGCCGGGCTGCTCGCCCGGGGCATCGGCAGGGGCGACCGGGTGGTCGTGCAACTCCCCAACATCGCCGAGTTCTTCGAGGTGATCTTCGCCCTCTTCCGGATCGGCGCACTGCCGGTCTTCGCGCTGCCCGCGCACCGCGAGTCGGAGATCGGCTACTTCTGCGAGTTCACCGGGGCCGCCGCCTACGTGATCGCCGGGGAGCACGACGGCTACGACTACCGGGAGCTGGCGGCGAAGGTCCGGGCCGAAGTCCCCACCCTGCGCCATGTGTTCGTCGCGGGGCCGGACGCGGGCCCCTTCGAGCCGCTGGACGCGGTGCACACCGACCCCGTGCCGCTCGACGGGCCCGAACCCGGGGACCTGGCCTTCCTCCAGCTCTCCGGCGGCAGCACCGGCATCCCCAAACTGATCCCGCGCACCCACGACGACTACATCTACTCGCTGCGCGGCTCCAACGAGATCTGCGCGGTGGACGAGCACAGCGTCTACCTGTGCGCCCTGCCCGCCGCCCACAACTTCCCGCTGTCCTCGCCCGGCACGCTCGGCGCGCTGTACGCGGGAGCCCGGGTCGTGCTCTGCCCCCGCCCCAGCCCCGAGACG
The DNA here is from genome assembly GCF_040612315.1 of Streptomyces sp. NPDC006435. Taxonomy (NCBI): domain Bacteria; kingdom Bacillati; phylum Actinomycetota; class Actinomycetes; order Kitasatosporales; family Streptomycetaceae; genus Streptomyces; species Streptomyces sp. NPDC006435. The sequence continues at coordinate 1,956 of NZ_JBEXPY010000019.1, read as the reverse complement.
GCCTTCCCGCTGATCGAACGGGAACGCGTCACCATCACCGGTCTCGTCCCGCCGCTCGCCCTGATCTGGACCGAGGCGGCGCCCACCACCCCGTACGACCTGAGCAGCCTGGACGTCCTGCTGGTCGGCGGCGCCAAGTTCAGCGAGCAGGCCGCACGGCGGGTCCGCCCGGCCCTCGGCTGCACGCTCCAGCAGGTGTTCGGCATGGCGGAGGGGCTGGTCAACTACACCCGCCTCGACGACCCCGAGGAGACCGTCGTCACCACCCAGGGCCGCCCCATCTCCCCGGACGACGAGATCCGCATCGTCGACGACGCGGACGAGGACCTGCCCCCGGGCAGTTCCGGCCACCTGCTGACCCGCGGGCCCTACACCATCCGCGGTTACTGGAACGCGCCCCAGCACAACGCCCGCGCCTTCACCCCGGACGGCTTCTACCGCACCGGCGACATCGTCCGCCGCACCGGAACCGGCCACCTGGTCGTGGAGGGCCGGGCCAAGGACCAGATCAACCGGGGAGGCGAGAAGATCGCCGCGGAGGAGGTCGAGAACCACATCCTCGCCCACCCCGCCGTCCACGACGCCAACGTGGTCGGGGAACCGGACCCCTACCTCGGCGAACGAACCTGCGCCTACGTCATCCTGCGCGCCGGCGCCGAGCCGCTGAAGCCGGTGGCCGTCAAACGCTTCGTCCGCGAACGGGGCCTGGCCGCCTACAAGGTGCCCGACCGCGTCGAGTTCGTGACCGCGTTCCCGCAGACCGGGGTCGGCAAGATCTCCAAGAAGGACCTCCGGGCCGCCGCCCACGCAGGTGCGGAGCCGGCCGCCCGCACGGCGGGCACGGACGCCCCGTCCCCCGAACCCCCCGCCACCGCCCCCGAACCCCCCGCCACCGCCCCCGAACCGGCCGCTCCCCGGCCGTCCGCCCCCGCACAGGACTGAACGAGACACCCACATGGCCCTGCCCAGGATCACCCCGTACCCCATGCCCGCCGCCGCGGATCTGCCGGCGAACCGGGTCGACTGGAAGGTCGACCCGGCCCGCGCGGTCCTCCTCGTGCACGACCTGCAGAACCACTTCCTCTCCGCCTACGACGTCGAGGCGTCCCCCGTCCCGGAACTCCTGGCGGGCGTCGCCGCCCTGAAGGAGCGTGCGGCGCAACTCGGCATCCCCGTCCTCTACACCGCCCAGCCGGGCGGGCAGACCCGGGAGGAACGCGGCCTGCAGCAGGACTTCTGGGGCTCCGGCCTGCCGGACGACCCCACGGCCGCGGCGATCGCCGAAGCCGTCGCGCCCGGCCCGGACGACGTGGTCGTGACCAAGTGGAAGTACAGCGGCTTCGCCCGCACCGACCTGGCGGACCGGCTGACCGCCCTCGGCCGTGACCAGCTCGTCGTCACCGGCGTCTACGCCCACATCGGCGTGCTGATGACCGCCTGCGACGCCTGGATGCGCGACATCCAGGCCTTCGTCGTCGCCGACGCCGTGGCGGACTTCTCGGCCGAGGAACACGCCATGGCCCTGCGCTGGGCCGCCGGCCGGTGCGCCGTCGTCACCACCGCCGACACCGTCCTGGAAGGGATCTGACCCGTGGCACTGACCCTGCAGCAGATGCGCGAGGACATCGCCGACATCCTGGGCGAGCCCGTCGACGACATCCCCGACGACGAGAACCTCGTCGACTACGGACTCGACTCCATCCGCCTGATGGCCCTGGTCGGCCGCTGGCGCGAGGCGCACGGCATCGACATAGCCGTCGCGGACCTCACCGAGCGCCCGGCCGTGGAGGCCTGGGCCGAACTCCTGAAGGCCACCGCCTGATCGGCCCTCCCCGCCCGGGAAGCGCCACATCCCCGAACAGCCGTCGGGCCGGCCCCACCAGCGCGCCCACCGGGGGGCGGGGGGGACGCCCGACGGGCCGAGGGTGGGGGGGGGCCCCGGGGGCCTACCCGGGA
>NZ_JBEXPY010000018.1:0-146785 GCF_040612315.1 Streptomyces sp. NPDC006435 | reverse complement strand
TGGACCGCGACATCTTCGCGGCCCCGCCCGAGGAGATCGCGTCGGCGCGGGTCGAACGGACCTACGTCGGCGGCCGACTCGTCCACTCGGTCTGACCACACCCGCAGTCGTACCCGCCCCGACCGGCCGATCGCCCGCACGGCCGTGCCTCGTGCCTCGTGCCTCGTGCCTGGTGGTCGGCGGTCGGCGGCAGCGGTCGGCGGTGTTCAGAACGTCTCGGGTTCCTTGTAGCGCTCGGCGGCGCCCGGCTCGTGCGGGCTGTCCGGGTCCTCCTCCAGGTAGAACTCGGCGCCGCCGTCGAGGTACCAGACCAGGACGCTGCCGCCCACGGCGGGGACGTCCGCGGGTGCGGTCGCGATCGTTTCCACGACGGTGCGGGTTCCGGAGGGCGTCTCGAAGCGCGCCTCCACGGTGAGCACCGGGCCGCCGTGGCTCCAGGACGAACCGTGGCCGACGCCGAGGACCTCGGCCCGCACCTTGGTGCCCTGCCCCCTGACGCGCGCGATGCGGTCGTGCCGGGCGGCGATCCTCCGCGCTTCACGCATCCGGCCGCGCGTGACGAGGACGGCGGCGAGGGCGACGAGAACCCCGGTGCAGGCCGCCACTGTTCCGGCCCTCCCACCCTCGGTCACGAGGGCGACCGCGCACGCGACGGCGATGCCGGTCAGGGCCGGTGCGAAACCCTCCGAATCCTCACCGAGTTCTCGCGCGCCGCGGCCGGCGATGCCGGGAACCTCGTCGATGTTCGGTGGCAACGCGCGGGTCCGCCGGTACATCCGCCGAGCGATGCGCGAGCACGAAATCGCGAGGAACACGCAGGTCAACGCGGCCAGGATCGTCCAGTCCCCCGGATCCTCGCCTTCGGGGCCACCGACGGACATCGGGACGACGCCACGGATCGTCAGCAACGTCGCGGCCCCCGCCAGGAGGGCGATCACAACACGCATCGCGTACAGCATCCGCGCCATCCCCCACCCCACCCCTTTCACTCCGCGCTTTCTCCCACCCGTACTCGTACTCGTATACCGGACGGAGTCCCCGACCGGGAGCGGATGCGTCGACTCCCGGGGGAAATCAGCCGAGTCGGCGCAGGTCCAGGCACGCTGCCGCAGGAGGTCGCCCGCGCACCGAGCGTGTTTCTGCTCCAGTAGCTTTCGCCCGGTGCAGTAGCTTGCCAACGCCGCCCGAACCACCGGCTGCCGCACCCCGGGAAGCCGGCGAGGGACCGCCAGAAGGACCGACGGGAACCGTCGAGAAGCCGGAGGATCCACCCATGCCCCGAGAGGCCCCCTACCTCGCAGTGGCCGACGCGCTGCGCGCCCGGGTCCTCGCGGGGGAGTGGGCGGTCGGGAAGCGTCTGCCGTCCCGGGCAAAACTCGCCGAGGAGTACGGGGTCGGGCGCAACGTCGTGCAGCGGGCCGTGGACGGCCTGATCATCGCGGGGCTCCTCGAAGGACGCGCGGGCTCGGGCACCTACGTCCGCACGCCGCGCGAGCGCCTGCGGATGGTGCGTTCGCGACACCTCGGGCGCCGGGGCGGGCCGCCCTGCCTCACCGGCATGAAGGAGCGGGGCAGGGCCGGTGCCTGGGACGCCCACAGCCAGGTGCGGGTCCCCGCCCCCGGAGCGATCGCCGAACGGCTCGCCATCGGGCCCGGGGACCTCTGCGTCAACACGCACTACGAGTTCCTCGCCGACGGGCAGCCCGTCCAGCTCTCCGAGTCGTGGGAGCCGATGGCCCTCACGGACGGAACGCCGATCATGCTGCCCGAGATGGGGCCCCTGGCGGGCAAGGGCGTGGTCGAGCGGATGCGTTCCATCGGTGTGGTCGTCGAGACCGTGGTCGAGCTGCCCCGCCCGGCCCGTGCCACCCGGGCCCAGGCGAATCTGCTGGGCATCGGCGTCGGGGACCTGGTGCTCCGGATCGAACGGATCATCTACGACACCGACGGGCGGCCGGTGGAGACCGCCGACATCGTCATCCCCGATGTGCGCCGCGAAGTGGCCTACGAGTTCGGGATCGACCGGTCGTAGCCGCCGCGTCGGGCGGAGCAATCGAACCGAACCATCGGACGAAGCCGTCGAACGGGGGCATCGGACGGGGCATCGGGGACGCCGGGCGGGGACATCCGCCGAACGCCCCTGCCGGAGCGGAAATCCGAGTTCGACAACATTCGACAGCAGGTGATGTGCATGAAAAATTCTTCCTGGCCCGGACTCCTGCGCGATCCGGACTTCGGGCGGCTGTTCGCAGCCACGGCACTCGGGCAGCTGGGCGACCGTGTCATCTTCCTCGCGCTGCCCCTGGTCGCGCTCGTGGCCCTGGACGCCGACGAGTTCCAGATGGGCCTGCTGACCGCGATGACCACGGTGGGTTCGCTCCTGGTCGGGCTGCCGGCCGGGGCGTGGGTGGACCGCATGCGAAAGCGCTCGGTGATGATCGGCACCGACGCCGCGAGGTCGCTGATCCTCTTGACGGTACCGGTGGCGTGGTGGGCCGGTCTGCTGACGATCCCGTGGCTCTACGCGGTCGCGTTGTCCCATGGGGTGCTGACGGTCTTCTTCGACGTCGCCCACATCAGTTATCTGCCGCATCTCGTGGGGCGCGGGAATCTCGTCGAGGGGAACTCGAAACTCTCGGCGATACGCTCGGTGACCAGTATCGGCGGACCGGCGACGGCGGGCCCGTTGGTCGGCTGGATCGGAGCCCCCGCGACACTCCTGGTGAGTTCGGTGGGAATGGCCGTATCGGGTCTCCTCGCGTTCCGCATCCGGAAGCGCGAGCAGAAGCCGGAGACCGGTGGTCAGCGCCCTCGGCTGCGTCAGGACGTCGGGGAGGGGATGAAGTTCGTCCTCGGGCATCCCGTCCTGCGCGCGACCATGACGGGAGACGCGGTGTTCAACCTCTCCCTGGCGATGTACCAGACCATGTTGTTGGTCTTCCTGAAGAAGGAGTTGGGCCTCGGGTCCTTCGGCATCGGGCTCGTTCTGTCGGGGATGGGGTGCGGCGCGTTGCTGGGCGCGCTGCTGGCGACCAGGCTCTCGAAGCTGGTCGGGCAGGGCCCGGTGGTATGGCTCGCCCCACTGGTCACCTGCCCGCTGACGGCCCTGATGCCGTTGGCGCGGCCCGGTTGGAGCGTGTACGCGGCGGCGGTCGGGCTCGCGGCCCTATCGCTGGGCGGGGTCGTCCGCGTCGTGGCCCAGTCCAGTTTCCAGCAGGCCCTCACACCCGACCGTCTCCTGGGCCGGATGAGCGCGACGGTCCGGTTCGTGTCCTGGGGCGGCCTTCCCCTGGGCGGGCTGCTGGGCGGATTCTCGGGCTCCGCGCTCGGGGCGACGGCCACGCTGTGGATCGGTGCGGGCGGTATGACACTGAGCTTCCTCCCGAACTTCCTGTCACCGCTCCGGTCCCTGCGCACGCTGCCCGGGGAGAACTCCCCCGAGACCGTGCGTTGAGATGCGCCCCTTCACCGTCCCGGAACGCGGGCCCCATACCCCCGGGGACAAAACCCCTGCGGTGGTCGGGCGTTCACCCGAGGGCCCGGTACTCGGCCGGCGGGGCGGCCAGCTCGGGATGGTCCACGGTGTACCGGTCCCCGTGAATCGCCAGCATCGCCCAGTGCCACGACTCGTCGTGGAAGACGAGTCCGCGGAACGGTGCGTCGGCCGGTTCGTAGGGGTACCAGTCCAGAGCCTCCGCCCAGGCGTTCTCCGGTGTCCGGTTGCCGTACCGCTGCATCACCCACGCATAGGCGCGGCGCTCGCTCTGCAAGTACTCGACGTACTCCGCCTCGCTCCAGGTCATCCGGTGATTCTAGTGACTCGGCCCGCACCATCGGCCGGGCAATCGGCCTGCCGCCCGGTGGGTGGCACCGACTGCCGGCGGGCGGACGCCGGCATCCAGGAGGTGACATCACTTGCTGCTCACGATCGGCAGTATCGTCATCGTTCTTTGGTTTGCCCTCTTCGCACGGGCCGGCCGGCGTCGGCGCAAGTACGGCGGTGGAGGCGCGTCGGCTGTCGAGACGTGGGGCGAGCTCTTCCACCCATCGCAACGACACGTCCGACAGGAGCGGGAACGCCGACTCGCCCTCCGGGACGACGCCGGCTCCGGGGCACCGCCCAACTCTGTCGGCCTCGACTCCGGCAAGGCATTCATCCGCCCCGGCAGGACCGCGCGAACAGGCACGGCACACCCTGACGGCTCGCCACGCGGCCTCGGCCGGGTCGACGACGTGCTGTTGCCCGTCGACCGGGCCGAGAACCGACTTCAGGGCACGCCACCGTTGGTCGGCACAGTCGCGGGAGAACCCGACGTATGCCGACGAGGTCACCGGGACCGGGCGTCGACCGGCCCTTCGGTCATCTCGAAGGTGGCGGCACGGGGTACGAACGTCGTGTCGCCGTCCTCGGCCGTCGCCAGCGCCGATACGTACCAGGTGCCGGTGGGCGCCTCGGCCGACTCCTTCTCGGTGATCCGCAGTGTGTAGGTGCAGCGGGAGGTCTCGGCCGTGGTGCGCAGGCACGTGGCGTCCTCCACGGAGCGGAGTTCCGCCTCGGTCGGGTCGAGTTCCGAACTCGCGGGCCAGGCAAGGACCTTGAGACCCCGGACGCCCGAATCGTCGCTCACGTCGGCGGTGAAGACGAGTGTGCCCGCAGCGCCGCCGGACGGGGCCGTGTAGCGGGCCGAGCCGTTCTCCAGGGTCGGCTCCGTGGCGGTCGACGCCATGGCGAGGCCGCCCGCGGCCACCGCTCCGAGAGCGGTGGCACCGATGAGGGAAGACATGAGAATGCGCTTGGACATGGTGGTTCCTTCTGAATTCCGGATGCGGTGGAAGGGGGTACTCGTTCGTTTCCGGTGCTCATTCGCTTTCCGGCGCTCGTGCGTTTCCGGTACTCGTGCGTTTCCGGCGCTCGTGCGTTTCCGGTGCGATCGGGCACTGGTGCGGTCGGTTCCGATGCGGTCGGTTCCGATGTGGTCGAGCCTATGGTCCGGAACTCCGCGCGGGCCTCGCACCGCGGGATGATTGCCGTGTCGAACCGGAGATAGAGACAGACCGGGAAGGGAATCCGCCTCCAGCCGGAGACGGGCCCCTCACCTGCGGACATAGCCTGGTTCCGTCATGAAGCGAACCGACGACCGGCTGCTCCCGGTCCTGCTGATCTGTGCCCAGGCGGTGGTGTGGCCCGGCGCCGGGCTGGTGCGCGGGGCCGTCCCGTCCGCCTCCGCCCTTCTCCTGGCGGCCCTGGTCGCCGGCCCGGTGGCGGCCGCGCTCGCCCTGCGCCGTACTCGTCCGGTGGCCGCCCTCGTCCTGGTCGCCGCGGCCTGTGCGCTGGGGGCCGGGCCGTTGCCCGTCGGGGCGGTGGCGGTACTCGGGACCGCGGGTGTCGCACTGGCCCTGTTCGCCGTCGCGGTCGAGCGCGACGCCTTCACCGCCGTGCTGTGCGTCGTGACGCTCGCCGTCTGGCAGTCGTGGCACGGTCTCGGCCTGCACGGACTCAACGACCCCGACGGTCTCGACCTGGTCCTGACCGCACTGCTGTACGCCGTCGCCTGCGGCTCCGGCCTGCTGGCGCGGCGGACCCGCCGCGCGAGGCGGGCGGCCCAACAGGCGCTGAACCGGGCCGAGACCGAACGCCACCGGCTCCCGATGGCCGAACGACGCCGCATGGAACGGGAGTTGCACGACGTCAGCGCCCATCATCTGACGGCCGTGGTGGTCACGGCGGGAGCGGCTCTCGGGCTGCGCGGGCGCCGCCCCGAACTGGCCGACGAGGCACTGGAGTTCGCGGCCGAAACCGGACGCGAGGTGACCCGGGCGCTCGGAGCGGTACGATCCCCCGCGCCCTCTCGGGAGGAGTTGCCGTCGCCGGAGGAACGGCTGCTGGACCTCGTCGCGGGATTCCGGCGGCTGGACCAGCGGGTGGACTGCGAGATCGACCCGCTGCCGGACGGCGCCCTCGCGGACGCGGTGCACGGCATCGTGCGCGAGGCGCTGACCAACGTGACACGGCACGCACCCGGCGCGCACACGGAAGTACGGTGCCGGTACGGCGACGCCCGTACGGAGGTCGTGGTGACCAGCGCGGCGCCGCCCGCCGGTTCACCGGCGCACGGTGCGGGCCTCGGCTCGGGGCGCGGCCAGGGCTTTCTGCGGTCCCGGGCCCGGGAGGCCGGTGGCACGCTGACCAGCGGGCCGACGGCGGACGGCGGCTGGGAGGTGCGCGCGGTCCTGCCCGGCCGGACCGCCGCCCCGGTGGAACGGTCCGCGTCGCGGCACCATCGCCCGGCGCAGGTGACGGCCGCCGCGGGCCTGTGCCTGCAACCGTTGCTCCCGGTGCTGGTCGTCCGGGCGGAGACCGTTCGGGGCGGGGCACAGGTGTCCGCGGGGGTGTTCTTCGCGTTGCTGGCCGCGGCCCAGGCGGTCGCGTTGCTGTGGTCGCGCCGGGCGCCCCGTGCCGCCCTCGCCGCCCTGTTGGTCCTGGCCCCGCTCTGGCCGGTGGCGATGGCCGCGGGCGACTACACGGGGCCGGTCGTCCTGCCGCCCGCGTTGAGTGTGCTCGCCATCTGCGCGGTGCTCGCCGAGGACGCGGCCCGTACCGCCGTCGGTCCGTCCCCCGCAGACCCGTACTCCGTTTCCGGTTCCGGTCCGTCCCCCGCCGGGGCCCGCCGCCCGCGCGCGTTGCTGCGGGCCGGTCCGGTCGCGGCCGTGGCGGTGCACGCGGGGGCCGCGGTCGCCGCCGTCCTGGAGCGGGGCACGACGCTTCCCGTCTGGGCGGTCGTCGGGTGGGCGGTCGCCGGGACATCGGTGGCCGTCGGCGCGGCCCGGTGGGGCGGGGCCCTGCGCGGACGGCGCGACCGGGCCGCCCGGAACGTGCGGGAGGAGCGTCTCGCCGCCTGGACCGGGGAGGCCGTCCGGGACGCGTGGGCCGAGCGCCGCCGGATCGCCGCCGGGCTGGAGACCACGGTGCTGGCGCGCACCGCCGACGTGGTCGCGGAGGCGGAGGCGGGCCGGCTGGAGGCGACCGCCGAGCGTGCCCGGGAGGCCCTGGCCGCGATGCGCGCCCTGCTCGACACGGTGCGGGAGGCCGGGCCGGGTCCGGGGCTGCGGCCGCAGCCCACCCTCCAGGCCCTCGACCTGCTCGCCCATCAGTGCCGGGCCACCGGCCGTGACGTCGAGGTGCGGCTGACCGACCGGGTGCCGGAGCGGCTGCCCACCGAGGTGGACCTGGCCGCCTACCATGCCGCCGAGACGGTGCTCGCGGCCGGCGGCGAGGAGCCCGCGGTGCTGGAGGTCGACGCGGACGACGACGCGTTGACGCTCACGGCCACCGGAGTGCCCCGGACCGACCGTCCCGCCGTGCGGGAGCGGTTGGCGGCGCGGGTCACGGCGCTCGGCGGCACACTGACCACCGGCCCGCCGGGCACGGTCCGTCTCCGGCTGCCACTCACCGGGAACGGACCTGCCAGGGACGGGCCGGCCGGGAACGGACCGACCGGGGACGGGCCGACCTGGGACGGGCCGACCGGGGGCTGTGCGGCAAGGAACGGTGTGACGGGAGCCGACGGTGGTATGCGGGTTCCGGAACAGGACGACGAGGAGCGGGAGCGATGAGCCCCGGTGCGAGGGAACGATGAGTCTCAGTGTGCTGGTCGTCGACGACCAGGCCGTCGTACGGGCGGCGTTCGCCGCCGTGATCGACGCCGAGGAGGACATGACGGTCGTCGGTGAGGCGGGCGACGGCGCCGCCGCGGTGCGTCTCGCCGAGGAACTGCGGCCCGACGTGGTCGTCATGGATGTCCGGATGCCCGGGATGGACGGCATCGCCGCCACCCGGATCATCACCGGGCGGGAGGACGCGTGCCGGGTCCTGGTGCTGACCACCTTCGACCTCGACGCGTACGTGTTCGACGCGCTGCGCGCCGGGGCGTCCGGTTTCCTGCTCAAGGACGTGCACACCTCCGAACTGCTGGGCGGCATCCGGGTGGTGGCCTCCGGCGAGAGCGTGCTCGCCCCGTCCGCGACCCGGCGGCTGATCGGCCACTACGCGTCCGGGGCGGGCAACGGGTTCCCGGCCGGGAGCGGTTCCCACGGGCTGGACGGCCTGACCGGCCGGGAGCGGTCCGTCCTCACCATGGTCGCGTCCGGGCTCAACAACGCGGAGATCGCCGAGGAGTTCGGCATCGCGATCGGCACCGTGAAGTCCCATGTGAACGCGGTGCTGCGCAAGCTCGGGCTGCGCGACCGGGTACAGGCGACGATCCTCGCGTACGACCTCGGCCTCGCCCGTCCCAATCCGCCCGGCGGCCCTTTCTGACGGCCCGCCTGCCGAACACCGCGTCGCCGGTATCGGCAACAGCGCCGGCAACGGCTTCGGCTTCGGCTTCGGCTACCCCGTACCGCACTCACCACCACCGAGGAGTCCACCGCCGTGACCGGTTCCGGCCGATCCCTTTTCCGCCGTCTGCGCCACGTTCTCGGCGATGTCGTCGCCCTCGTGTACCTCGCGGTCTGCGCCGCCCTGTCCGTGTGGGCGGTGGTGGTGACCGTCCACGACAGTTCGGGCGAGTCGATGGCGGGCGTCATCCCGCTGCTCGCCACCGCCCCGGCCAGTCTCGTACTGCTCGTGCTGCCGGACCACGCCGCGATGTTCGTCGTCGCCGTCGCCCTCGGGGCGGTGGTCAACGCCGCGGTCATCGGCTGGTGTTCCCGCGCACTGCGCCGCGGCTCCGGCCCGGATTCCGGGTCCTGAGCCCCTGCCCCGGTCCGAGGTCCGGGAAATCGCGGTACGTCAGGGCACCGCAGGCTCCGGTTCGTTGTCCGCCCCTTCCGGATGCTCACCCGTGGTCGAACCCTCCGTCCCCGGGTGCCCCGTCCCGGCCGCGCCGCGCAGCAGCACGAGCGAGAGGACACCGGCCGCGGCCATGACGGCCGCCGCTCCGATCGCGGCGGAACCCATGCCGCGGGTGAAGGCATCGCGCGCGGCCGTCAGCACGGTGTCCGCCGTTCCGGCCGGGAGCCGGGCCGCCACCGCCGTCGCGCCGCCCAGGGTCTCGCGCACCGCCCCGGCGTCCGGCACCCCGGCCGGCAGGGCGCCGGTCATGTCGCGGCTGTAGACCGCCGCGCCCACGGAGCCCAGGATCGCCATGCCCAGGGCTCCGCCCAGTTCCTGGCCCGATTCGAGGACGGCCGCGGCGGAACCCGCGCGTTCCGGCGGGGCGGCGCCGAGGGCCAGTTCGTTGGCCAGGGCCATGGCGGCGACCAGGCCGCCCGCGTAGACCGAGGCACCGACGAGAACGAACCAGAGGGCCGAATCGGTGCGCACCTGGGTCAGCCAGAGGAACCCGCAGGCGGAGACGAGGAAGCCACCGCCCATGACACGGGCGCGGTCGACGCGCTGCGCGAGTACCGCCGCGGCCGGGGCCGTGACGGCGACGCCCACGGCCGGGACCGTGCTCCACAGCGCGCCTTCGAGCGGGCTCATGCCGAGGACGGACTGGAGGTACTGGGCGAGGAAGACGGCCATGCCCACCGTGGCGAACATCGCCAGGAGGTCGGCGAGCACCGGGCCGCCGAAGGCGCGCCGTCCCAGCAGGCCGAGGTCGATCATCGGGTGGGCGAGACGCTTCTGGCGGCGTCCGAGGACGAGTCCGAGCAGCAGCCCCGCGGCGATGCCGAGAACCGGCATCGGCTCGTATCCGTGCCGGGCCAGTTCCTTGATCCCGTGGACGACCGGAAGCAGGGTCGCGAGCGAGAGCGCCGCGCTCGGCAGGTCGAAGCGGCCCGGCTGTGCTGCCCTGAACTCCGGTACCAGGAAAGGCACCAGCACGAGCAGCAGCACCATCGCGGGCAGGTTGATCAGGAAGACCGAGCCCCACCAGAAGTGTTCGAGGAGCAGGCCGCTGACCACCGGGCCGAGGGAGATGCCGGTGGTCATCACCGCCGTCCACAGCCCCACTGCCCGGCCGCGCTGTTTCCCGTCGCGGAACAGGTTGCGGATCAGGGCGAGCGTCGAGGGCATCAGGGCGGCGCCGCCGAGCCCCAGCAGTGCGCGCGCGGCGATGAGCAGGTCGGCCGAGTGGGCGTACGCGGCGACGACCGAGGCCGCGCCGAAGACCGCGGCGCCCCCGAGCACCAGCACGCGTCGGCCGATCCGGTCGCCGAGCGCGCCCATCGTGATGAGCAGTCCGGCGAGCACGAACCCGTACATGTCGAGGATCCACAGCTGCTGGGTGGCGCTCGGCTCCAGATCCCGGCTGATGTACGGGATGGCGAAGTAGAGGACCGACACGTCCATCGAGACCAGCAGCAGGGGCAGCATCAGGACCCCGAGCGCGGTCCATTCCTTGCGGCCCGCGCGGGGGCCGGGTGTGTTCTCCATGGAGCGGTACGGAACCGGGTCGGCGCGTACGCCGCAAACAGCTGCCTAGTGCACTCGGCACCGATCCGGAAGTAACCAGGCAGAATGCCCTCCCAGTGCACTAGTACGGTGTGGGCATGGCAGCCGATCCGCCCTATCTCCGTATCGCCGGGGACATCCGTCGTCGCATCGATTCCGGCGAACTCGCCCCCGGCGACCGCGTCCCCTCCACCCGGCACATCACCCGGGAGTGGGGCGTCGCGATGGCGACCGCCACGAAGGCGCTCGCCGCGCTGGGCCAGGAGGGTCTGGTGCGGGCCGTGCCCGGGGTCGGCACGGTGGTCGCGGAGCCGGTGCGGGCCCAACACGCCGTACCCGGCCGGGCCCTGACCCGCGCACGCATCGTCCGTGCCGCGATCACGCTCGTCGACACGGAGGGGTTCCCCGCCCTCTCCATGCGCCGGGTCGCGACCGAGTTCGGGGTCTCCACCATGGCCCTGTACCGGCACGTGCCGAACAAGGGCGAACTCGTGCGGCTGATGTCGGAGGAGGTGTTCCGCGAGGAACCGACGGGGCCGCGGCCGTCCGGTTGGCGCGAGCGACTGACCCTGGAGGCAAGGTGGTTGTGGGAACGGTACGAACGCCACCCCTGGCTGGCGCGAGCCCTGGCCGCCCTCACCCGGCCGATGGCCTCGCCCCATGCGATGCGCTACACCGAGCGGATACTGAGCGCCGTGAACGGGCTGGGGCTCACTCCGGACCAGATGCTCCACGTCCACCTCTCCCTCCTCGGGTACGCCCAGGGCATCGCGACCGCCATCGAGCTGGAGACCCAGGCGCGGCAGGACACCGGCATGACCCCCGAGGAGTGGCTGGCCTCCAACGAGCCGCGGATGGAGGCGATCCAGACCACCGGCGCCTATCCGGTCCTGTCCACGCTCTTCGACCAGGACGGGTTCGACCTCGAACTCGGCACGCTCTTCGAATTCGGGCTCGAACGCATACTGGACGGCGTCGAGGTGCTCATCGAACAACCCCGGCGAGCGGCCCACCGCTCCTCACCCGCCTCCGGCCCGCACCCATCCGGCCCCGGGCCACGCCCATCCGCCTCCGGTCCGCGCCCGTTCGGCTCCGGTCCGGCGGATGCTCCTCGCCCCCATCCGTGAGCCCGTGACCAGCCACCCCCGACCCATCCATTTCAATACATCTAAAGCGATTGGTCATGTTGTGGGCGTGACCGCCGCCACGGCGGCCGCACCACACCGCACACCGTCTTCGACCACCGCTGCGCCCGGGAGCCGTCCGCCCTCATCGGCACCGACCCGGTGGAGTTCCCCGGCGGCCACAACGGCAATCTCCCCCACCCCGCCGCATGCGCCTCCCGACTCCGCGGGGTGCCGGCGGCCCTCCCCGGCCGGGACGCGCCCGACGGCGCCCGCGGCGGCCGGGCGGTCACGCACTCGCCCGACGGACTCCCCCGCCGAACCCCCGGGCGGAGGCATCCGGTTCACGCCGGATCAGGACGACGCCGTACCCGACGATCCAGACGACCCACATCAGCCAGCCCGCGAGACCGAGGAGGCCGAGGACCCCACCGCTGTCGACGACCCAGCGGGCGAGGGTGGCCGAACCGAACTGCAGCGCGGCGGCGAGCAACCCCAGCGCGCCGTGCCACGGCCCGATCAGACCGGCACGCAGGCCACGGGTCGCCCTCGCCTCCCGGACCCTGCACCGGTTCATGACCACTGAGCACACCCGTCTTCGCGACGCGTTCGTCCGCACGCTGCCGGGCCGGTGAGCACGAACGCCGTTCCGGACGCTCGTCCGCCGGTCGGCCGGAGCAGCCACCACCGGGTTGTCAGTGGGGTGATGCATGATCGGCACGTCGGACTCCACCGAGCGAACGAGGCGCCATGCCAATCACGAACCAGCAGGTGAACGAGGACCTCCTCCTGCACCAGATGTACGCGGACGAGTACTTCCCGGATCACGTCGTCGACAAGGGCAAGGCGATCCTGCTGCGCTTGTGCGAGCGGATCGAGGCGGAGCAGCCGGCGGACCTGCCGGCCCTGTACGTGCTCACGCAGGCGGCGACGGAGGAGTTCAACCTCCTGGAGAGCGAGTTCGAGGCGGCGGGGAGCGAGATCGAGACCGTTGCCCGGGAGGACATAGGCGAGAGTTTCTGGTTCGTGGCGACGGCCTACGGGTTCACGGATGCGGACGTGGAGGAGCTGATCGCCACCCGGGACTGGTGAGCGAGGGCCCCGGACGGAGGCCGGGACGGCGGCGGTCCCGGGCTCAGTGATCGGCGCCCGGGAGCTCGGGGCTCAAAGCTCGGGCTCGGGGCTCGGGGCTCGGGGCTCGGGGCTCGGGGCTCGGGCTTGAAACTGCCGCAGCGGAAGCTTCTACCGTCCTGACCAGGGCCGGAGAAACCGGCCCGGCGAAACACTCGTGGGGGAGACGGAGGTGGCGATGGCCTGGTCGACCGCGGAGGTCGCCCGGATGTCGGGCGTGACGGCCCGGACCCTGCGGCACTACGACGAGATCGGGCTGCTGCCACCCGCGTGGATCGGCACCAACGGCCACCGTTACTACGAGGAAGGCGAGTTGCTGCGGTTGCAGCAGATCCTCGTGCTGCGGGCGCTGGGCCTGGGACTGCCCGGGATCGGCGGGGTCCTGGCCGAGCAGATCGACGAGGTGGAGGCCCTGCGGGGGCACCACCATCGTCTGCTCGCCGAACGCGACCGGCTCGACGCCCTGGCCGACACCGTCTCCCGCACGATCGCCGAACTGGAGCAGTCCAGGAAGGACGGCAGAGCCATGACCGCCATCAACCGGCCCGAGAACCTCTTCGAAGGCGTCCGGCCCGCCCAGTACGAGGAGAGCCTGCGGGACTTCCCCGGGCTGGCCGAGGACATCGAGCGGTACACCTCGACGATGAGCGAGACGCAGATCGAGACCGGGCACCGCGAGCGCACGGCGCAGATGATCCGGCTGGCCGAGCTGCTGGTCGCGGGCGTGCCCGCCGACGCCGCCCCGGCACAGGCCGAGATCGATGCCCAGTACCGGGCGCTGACCGTGCTCCGTGCGGTCTCCGTCGAGGAGTACCGCGCGATCGGGCGCTCCTGCGTGGACAACGAGCAATGGTGTGCGGCGTACGAGTCGATCGCGCCGGGCCTGGCCGCGTACCAGCGGGACGCCATCGAGGCGTACGCCACGACCCGGCTGGGCTGAGCGCCCCGTACTCCTGCCGTTCCGCAGGCACCGGACTCCGGTGCCTGCGGCGCCTGCGGAACGGCGTCACGCCTCGCGCACCCGGGTCAGCGGCTCCATCAGCCGTCGGCTCTCCGCTGATCCCCTGCTCCCCCGCCCCCTGACCGTGTTTCAGTCGAACACCGAGACCTGGGCGCGGTGGTGCCTCGGAGCGTCGATCTCGTCCAGCAGCGCCACCGCCAGATCCGCGTAGGACAGATGCGCCGGACCCGTCTCCGGCACGACTTCGCCCCCGACGCGATAGCGGCCGGTCCGGGGAGCGCCCGCCTCCAGCAGGGCCGGCGGGGTCAGCACGAGCCAGTCGACCGGCGTCCTTGCCGCCCGGAACCTTTCCAACCCGGCCCGGTGCGCGAGCGCGAACGGCCGGATCTGCGGCGGGAACAGCTCGGGATCGTCCATCACCAGCCCGCCGTCCCCGGTTTCGAGGCTCGCGAACAGCCCGACCACGACGAGCCGGGGCACCCGGGCCTCCGCGAGACCCCGCAGCAGTGCATCGGCGGCCCGGACGAAGAACTCGGGGTCGAGGTCGTCGAAACCCTGCTCGGGTCCCGAGAACGGACTCACCGCATGCACCGCGGCGGCATGCCCGCTGCTCACCCCGGCCACCGCACGCGGGTCACCGATGTCGCCGCGGACGACACGGACGCCGTCCGTCCCGATGGCGGCGTGCTTCTCGGGGTCGCGGACAACCGCGGTGACCAGGTGCCCGCGGGCGCGTGCCTCGGCGGTGACGGCCCGGCCCGCACGACCACCGGCCCCAAAAACAACGATCTCACTCATGCATGCCCCTCCCGGCGGCGACTTCCGCCACCGAGAAGGACGGTATCCAAGAGATACTGGTTACCTCAAAGATACTGAGGCTACCCTCGCATCCATGACCGAGCCGCTGGATCCCGACATGTTCGACCCCATCTGCCCGTCCAACGCCATGCCGATCCGGATCGGCGACAAATGGACGGGGATGGTCGTGCTCTGCCTGGAGGGCGGGGCACGGAGGTTCAGCGATCTCCGGACGCCCCTGCGGGGCATCACCCCGAAGGTGCTCACCCAGACCTTGCGGTCCATGGAGCGCGACGGCCTGGTGACCCGCACCGCGTACGACGAGAGCCCGCCCCGGGTCGAGTACGAGCTGACGGCGCTGGGGCGCAGCCTGTTCCCGCTGATCGCGGCCGCGCGGGCCTGGAGCAGGGAACATCTGCCCACCCTGCTCCGGGCCCGCGCCTCGTACGGGACACCGCCCGACGGGGTCCCGCTGCGGCCACGACCGGTCACCGGCGCCGACCGGCCGGGGTCCGTCACTTCGGCATGATGAAGTAGCGATGGTCATGGGCTCCCCCGGGAGCGGCGAGCGGTCGGGGGCGATCACTCGGGGCGGGTCGCGGTGACCAGCCAGGCGGTGCTGAGCAGGCGGACCGCCCCGTTCTCCTCGTGGCCGCGCAGGTGTTCCTCCAGCGCTTCGCGGGCGCGGTCCCGGGCGTCCTGGGACACCTGACCGGTCAGGTGGCGCCCCGGGCCGGTGCCCAGGAGGAAGGCCGCCGCCTCCTCGGCGTTCCGCCCCCAGTCCCCGTACGCCTCGACCCGGCGCAGAGCCGTGCGTACGAAACCGGCTCCGGACAGCACCTCACGGATGCGGTCCGGGTCCGCCAGGGAGAACATCCCGGGGCGCCCCGGTGCTCCGAAGTCCCCGAGGGGCAGGTGGTCCCGCAGCGCCGCCATGGCCCGCACCCACCCGTTGAGGTCGGCGTCCGCGGCGCAGATGAACGCCAGCCGGCCGCCGGGGCGCAGGGCGCCTCCGATGTTGGCGAACGCGGCCGTGGGGTCGGCGAAGAACATCACCCCGTAGCGGCTTGTCGCCACGTCGAAGGCGCCGGGTCCGAAGGGGTGGACCTGGGCGTCCGCGTGCTCGAACGTCACGTTGCCGAGGCCCTCCCGCTCCGCGCTCGCGCGGGCGCGTTCGAGCATGGGGCCCGACAGGTCGACGCCGAGGGCCCGTCCGTTCACCGCCCGGCGTGCGGCGAGCCGCGTCGTCCGCCCCGATCCGCATCCGACGTCGAGCACCCGGTCGTGCCCGTCGATGGCCGCGGCGGTGAGCAACGGCTGGTCGAAGCCCGCGTTCACGGCGTCCCAACGGTCCTGGTTGCGGGCCCAGTACGTGCCTTCGTAGCCGTTCCACGCCTGGGCCTGTTCGGTGTTGACGACGTTGCGCATCGGGTGCCTTCCTGTCGGGCGCCGGGTGGGCGAGCCTATGATGGGCGTGTGCCCATACAGTATGGGCACACGCCCATACCGGCAATCCCCAAAGTGGCCGGGGCGGACGACGACAGCATCGGGAGGGGCTCATGTCACCGCGTGGAGTGGCGATGCCCGACGTCAGGGAGCGGCTGTTCGCCGCCGCGGAACGCGTACTGGAACGGGATGGTCCGGGTGCCCTGACCAGCAGGGCGATCACCACCGAGGCGGGGTGCGCCAAAGGCATGCTGCACGCCCGTTTCGCCGGGCTGGACGAGTTCGTCGCCGAGCTGTGCCTGGACAGGTTCGCGCGCACCGCGCGGCTGGCCGAGGAGCTTCCCGGCCTGGCGGGCTCGGGCACGGTGACGGCGAACCTCATGGGCGTCGCGAGCGCGCTGTTCGACTCCGGCGGCCCCGTGATCGCCGGCCTGGCCATGACGCGCCCGGCCGCCGCCCTCCGGATACGGCAGGAACTGGAGGGCGGGGCACCGGGGTTCACGGCCGTCCAGGAAGCGATCGCGCGCTACCTGGACGCCGAGCGGCGCCTCGGCCGCGTCGCCGAGGGCACGGACACGACCGCTGTCGCGCTCGCGCTGGTCGGAGCCGTTCACCACCTCCTGATGACCGGTTGGCCCGGCGCGCCGGATCCGCGCGAGCAGGTGGACCGGCTGGTGGCCATGCTGGTGAGCGGGGCCACCGGAGCCGTGCGCGGCAGCGCTCCGGCCGGGGAGTGAGGCCCGGACCCGACGACCCCGGCGACCGGACCCGGCACCCCGACGACCGACATCCCGGCGACCGGCCCGTCGCGACCGGGCCCGGCGAAGGGGCGCGCCGCAAAAGGTGCGTCCCGCAAAAGAGTTCGCCCCACCGGGCCCGGTCCTCTACGCTCCCCGCAGCGGGACTGCGCAGTTCCCGCAGGTTGTGGGGCTGTGGCAGAGCGGCCTATTGCGATCGGTGCGGGTGAGGCCCTCCCGCATCGACTTACGGGGACCAGGGCGGGCCTGCCCCCCCACCGTCCACGGGTTCGAATCCCGTCGGCACCCGCAACCGACCGAACACCACCCTCACGTTCCGCGTTCCGTCGGAATCTCAGCAGGGGGCGGCGACGGACAGCCGGGCGCACTCGCGACAGGCGCGCGCCGAGGCGGCGACCCTGGCATGGAAGACGACGACCACCACGCCCGCGACCAGACTCGACGGCCAGTCCGTCGCGAGCGCCGAGGCGAGGGCGAGGGTGAGGGCGCCGGCCCCGAGGGTCACCGCCGTGGTGGTGGCGGCCCAGGCGACGACGAGCGGCAGCCGGTGCGGGGTGGGAAACCGGCGCGCGAGGACGCCGGTGGCACCGAGGGCCGCCGCCGCCAGGAGCGAGGCCGAGGCCGCGACGCCGCCCAGATGGGCGACCAGCAGTGGGACCGGATCGGGCAGTCGGTGCCCCGTGGAGCCGTCCCACGCCTGCGCCAGGTACCAGCACATGAGCAGCAGAGGGGCGACCAGCGCGACCGTACGGGCGGTGTGGCGGGCCTGGGCGATGGTGAGTTCGTGCTGGAAGCTCGGCGCGATCTCGGCCACGGTGCCGAACTCGTGCACCGCCCGACGGGCGGCGTCGCGATCGGATTCGGGCCCGCGCGAAAAGTCCGAGGCGGCGTCGACGAGCCCTTCCCTGAACTCCGTCACCATCCGGGACTTGACCCGGGCGGGACCGTGGAGCGCCGCGGCCAGTTCCGCGACATGGGCCTCTATGGGGTCGACGTCACCGCCGGGCGTCCTCACGTCGCGTGCCCGGGGCCCGGAGCCGGCTCCAGCACTGCGCCGATGGCGGCCGTGAACTCCTTCCACACCGACCGCTCCGCCGCCAGGCTGCGGCGGCCGGCGTCGGTGAGTTCGTAGCAGCGCCGACGGCGTTCGCCCTCGGACTCCCAGACGCTGCGCAGCAGCCCGAGCCGCTCCAGCTTGTTGAGAGCTGGGTAGATGGTGCCCTTGCGCAACTCCAGCACGCCGTTGCTGCGCTCATGAACCGCGGTGATGACCGCGTAACCGTGCAGCGGGCCGGATTCCAGCACGGACAGCAGAAGTCCGTCCAGGTGCCCGCGTACCGCACTCGCCTTCATGGTCAGGCAGCCTACCCAAAGCGTGCACGGGCGTGCTACCTATAGATGGGCAGCCAACCTATAGGTGGGCAATCCATTGGTGACGATCCGTCGACGGGCAATCCGCCGACGGGCGATCCGGAAGGGTTCCGATGACCGAACTCCTGCTCTCGGCGCATGTCCTGGCGGCGATCCTGGCGATCGGGCCGATCACCGTCGCGGCCTCGATGTTCCCCCGCTTCATCCGGGAACCGGACGCCGAAGGCGGCGGCCCCGAGGGGCAGAACGTCCGTACCGCGGCGCTCCTGCACCGGGTGTGCCGCGGGTACACCGTTCTCGGCGTCGCCGTCCCTGTCTTCGGGGTCGCCACCGGCGCCCGGCTCGGTGTCCTGACCGACGCCTGGCTGCTGGCGTCGGTCGTGCTGACCGCCGCCGCGGCGGCCCTGCTGTTGCTGGCGATCCTGCCCGGACAGCAACGGCTGCTGTCCCACCCCGCAGGAACGAGCACCGGCCCCGGCCCCGGCACCGGTGCCGCGGGCGAGGCCGGTGCCGGGGGTGTCGCTGTGACCGCGGTGGCGACGCGGTCGGCGACGGCGCGGCTGGCCATGGTCACGGGCGTCTTCAACCTGTTGTGGGCGGTCGTCGTCGTGCTGATGATCGTCCGCCCCGGCTCCACCACGGGGGTCTGAGCCCCGTGCGCACGCCGCGGATCACGGCCGGCCGAGCGGTGGCGGGGACCGCAGGAAGGTGGCGGCGCGGGCGGTCACCTCGTGGACGTCCCTCCCGGTGCGCGAGGTCCGGGGCCCGGGGGCCCGGGGTCCGCGAGTCCGGGAGGGGCGGGGGTCATCGGGCGTCCCCGAGCGCCCTGTCGATGCGCTGGGCCTGCCGCCACCGCTGGAACCCGGGCAGCGCCGCGATGTCGACGAGGTCCTCGAACCCGGGGTCACGGGTGAGGACCCGGTCGGCCACCCGATAGGCGTCGTCGGTGCGGCCGAGGGCCAGCAGGATGCGGACATGGGTGTCATGGATGAAGTCGTGCAACGGGCCCTCCGCCTCGGCCAGCGCCTGTTCCACGGCGGTCAGCGCACGCTCCGGTTCGCCGCCGCGCAGCAGGTGCCAGGCCAGGGCGTTGCCGGTGCGGCGTCTGACCTCCTCCTGGAAGGCGCCCTCGTCGGTGAAGTGCCAGATCGTGCCGGGTATCAGGGACATGGCCTGTTCGGCGTACCGGACGAGTTCGGCGTCCAGGGCGGGGCGGTCGGCGTCCGTCGCCCCGTCGCCGAGCTCGCCGAGGATGTTGACCAGGGCGTAGTGGGCGTAGAGCCGGTCGTAGTCGGAGTAGCTCGATCCCGGGACGCAGAGCGCGATGGCTTCCTTGTACGCGGCGACCGCTTCCTCGGGCCCCTTTCCGGCGCCGTCCCTGACCAGGGCGTGCACGGCCTGCCAGTTCGGGTCGTGGACGACCTCCTTGCCCCCGGTGCCCCTCAGATCGAGTCGGGTGCCGGGGAACGTGGCGCGCAACCGGTCCAGCGTCGGCCGGTCGAGCCCGGTGTCCCGGAGATTCGCGGACTCCAGGTGGCGCAGGGCGAAGAAGGCTTCGGGAAGGGTCGTGAGCTCGTTGAACGCCAGGTCGACGTGGCGGAGGTTCGGCGTACGGGCGAAGGCGTCTTCGGGCAGGGACCTGAACGCGGTGCGTACCTTCTCCCCCTCGAAGGTCTCCTGGCCCCAGCGGTCGAGCTCCAGGTGTTCCAGGGTGGTGATGTCCCAGATGCCGGTGAGCAGGTCCCTGGAGGCCGGGGGCTGTCCGGTCCACGGGGTGTGGCCGCTGAGCCGCAGCACCCGCAGGCGGGGCAGCCGGGCCAGTTCGGGCAGCCGGGTCAGCCGGGCGGACGCGCAGGAGTTGAGGTTCAGCTCCTCCAGCGCGGTCAGGTCCAGCAGCGTGTCGGGGACGGACTCCAGCCAGGTGTCGGACAGGTCGAGGGAGCGCAGTCCCGTCAGTCGGGTGACGGCCTCGGGGAACGGGACCAGGGTGTCGCAGTAGTAGCGCCCCTGGTTCAGGCAGGACAGGTCCAGCTCGCGCAGGGCGCGCAGCCGGTCGATCCGTTCGGGGAGCCGGCAGGTCAGATGTCCGGCGCGCAGGACCTCCAGGCGGCCGAGGTCGCCGAGGGACTCGGGGAGTTCCGTGAAGCGGTTGCTGGATATCTCCAGCACGCTGAGGTTCCGGAGGGCGCCGATGGATTCGGGCAGCCCGGTCAGCCCCGTTCCCGACACGTCGAGTTCTTCCAGGGCGGTGAGTTCGCCGATGCGTGCGTCGAGTGCGCCGAGATCGGCGTTGTCCGCTAGGGACAGGACGCGCAGGCGGGGGAAGGCGAGCAGTTGCTCCGGGAAGCCGTGGAGCTTCCGTCCGGAGAGGTCGAGTTCGGTGACCTCGTCGGCCCGGTCCAGCAACGAGTCCAGTTCCTCCAGCGCGATGACGCGGCTCGGGCGCACCCCGGCGCGCAGCATCTGGCGTCCCTCGCCCATGGCCTCCTGGATCTTCCTGGAGTCGGCCTCGCCGTGCTTGTTCAGCAGTTCGGGCAGCAGGATGCCGCCCAGTTCCCCGTCGGTGAAGTCGACGGGGACGTTGGTGCGGCAGGGGTCGCCGACGAGGAGGGACTGCGGCTGCTCGGCGAAGTCCAGAATGAAGTACAGCATGCCGATGACGATCGACGCGCGGGTGCTGCCGCGCACCGTGAGGATGCCGCCGTCGTCCCCGTACGAGCCGCGAATGCCGCCCGTCACCTCCAGGTTCCCGCGCACCAGCACGTTCGGGCAGCCGTACAGGAACACGTTCCGGGCCCGCAAAGTGCCCGTCACGGCGAGGAAGTTGCCGCCGCCGTTGTCCCACCAGTCCAGGTCGCCGTCGATGGTGAGATCGCCGTCCACGACGGTGTTGTACGGGATCCAGTCCTCGCCGCCCTCCGGTTCCAGGTGCCCCGCGACGTGCAGCCCGCCCTCGTACAGCCGGATCTCCTGCTCGTCGGCGAAATCGGCGTACGGGTAGCCGATCCCGTCGGAGAGCCGGAAGCGTTCCTCCGCCTCCTCGACGGTGATGACGCGGTACCCGGCGGGTGAGTTGACCGTGGTCATGGGGTCCTGGTCGGTCATTCCTGGTCGCTCCCTTGCTGCTGGCTGTCCAAGTGGCCCGGGGGCCTGTCCGGTGAACTGCGTACGGGCCGGGCGGCCGAGGGGACGGGCCCGGGGCGGTGCTCCCTCGGCTCTCGACACGCCTCCGGGGTCCTCGGTGCCTTGGGGCATGCCGGTCGTGGCGACGGCCCCTCTGCCGGTGTCCGCCAGCAGCGTTCTACCGCACGGCTGTGACAACGCCGTCCCCGTGTCCGCCGCCCTCGTGTCCGCCGCCCTCGTGCCCGCCGTCCCCGTGCCCACGGCGGCGGGATCGGGGGCGGTCGGCGGTGCGGCACCGTCGAGTAGCCTCTGCGGGAACGAACCCGACCGAATCCGAACGATCTGTGAGCGACCAGTGATTCGAGACCTGTACAACGTCCGGTGGCAGCCCGCGGAGGACGGTCCCACTCCGCTCACCGACGAGGAGGAGCGGCGCGCGCGGGCGGTGCTGTTCGGCGAGCTCGGCAACACGATCGCCGACCGGGGCTGGGTCCGGTTCCCCGCGTACTCCCCCGAGGAGCGCCGCCGGCTGATCGACGTCGCGCACCGCCTCACCTCCCACTGGGGGCAGCAGGTGTTCGTCGAGGCCGAGGACCAGTGCTCGTTGCGGCTCTTCCTCGCCGGGTACGAGACCCTGCCCGCGCAGCCGTCACTGCCGTAGCCGCAGCCGTAACTGCTGTCGCGGCCATGGCCCTGACCGTGGCTCCGCCCGGGAAATCGCACTACGCTCGCGGCTGTGCCCGCATATCCGTCGAACGAAGCAGCCATCCAGCGGTGGAACGGTTTTCCCCGCGAGGCGATGGAGGCGATGGACCCCGACGGCGACTTCGCCAAACGCCATCTGGTCAATCCGGTGCTGCTGCGCATGCTCGGCGACCTGCGCGGCAGAAGCGTCCTGGACGCCGGTTGCGGGCAGGGCTACTTCAGCCGCATGCTCGCCGACCGCGGGGCCCGGGTCACCGCCGTCGAGCCCACCGACGCGATGCTCGGCTACGCCCGGGAGCGGGAGGAGGTCCTGCGGCAGGGCATCCGGTACGTCCAGGCCGACCTCGCCCGGCTGCCCGAGCGGATCGGCGGCTTCGATGCCGTGGTGTGCAGCATGGTGCTGGCGTCGGTACCGGACTGGAAGCCCGCCATGCGGGCCTGCGTGCGGGCCGTGCGTCCGGGCGGACTGTTCGTCTTCTCCGTCAACCATCCCGCCTTCGAACAGCTCCTGACCACCTGGCGCACCCACGGCGCCCACCGCACGGACAGGTATCTGGAGGAGTACGAGATTCCCCAGCCCTACGCCTCCGACTTCCACCGTCCGGTCTCGGCCTACCTCAACGAACTCGCCTCCCTGGGTTGCCGGTTGCGCGAACTCGCCGAGCCGGGCCTCGACCCCGGGGCTGCCGAGGAGGCACGGCCGACCACGCCCGGCATCGAGAGCTACGTCCACCTGCCCAACTTCCTGATCGTCGCGGCCGAGCGCGGCTGAACCGGCCGCCGGGCCGGCCCGGCACGATCACCCGGGCAGGTCCCCGGCGATCTCGACGCTCAACTGGAAGCCCAGTTCCTCGAAGCCCAGCGCGTCCGCGACGCGTCGGGAGGCGGGAAGCCGCGCACGCCATTGCGGCAGCAGTCCGGCGGCGAGGGCGTGGGCGACCGTCGCCGAACCCGTCGCCCGTGCCAGCCCCCTCCCCCGGGCCTCCGACGCGGTCAGCACACCGATGTGGGCGGTCCGGCCCGGCCAGATCCGATAACCGGCGGCAGCGACGACCCGGCCGTGCTCGCGGACCACGAAAGCGGGCGACGTGATCTCGTCCAGCGCGGCCTCTCCGGCCTCGTCGTCGCCGACCGACCGTTCCAGGCGCCGCAACTCCGGGTGGTCACATGGCAGTTGCTCCACCACCGGCCCACCCGTTCCCGTCGGCCCGCCCCTTCCCGTCGACCCATCCGTTCCCACCGGGCGAAAGCCCTCCGGGGACACGTACGACAGCGCCGCCGGCCCGAGCACCCCCGTGACGGGCAGCACCTCCCGGACCCGGGCACCGTCCGCGACGGCCCCCTCCGGCAGTCGCCCCAGCGCCTCCCGGACGATCGCGGCGGCGTCCCCGGTCGGTGCGGTCACGATCGCCGAGCCGCCCAGGGCCACCACCCCGACCCAACCGGCCGGGCACAGCCCCGATGACGGGGAGACCACCACGTCCACCTCACCCGTCGGCGCGAACGACACCGGCACCCGGGCCAGGTTCTCCCACAGCCCGCGGGCCCGGAGCAGCAACAGATCCTTCGACATGGTCCCGATCCTGCCAGCCGGGGGCGATGTCGGGGCCGGGACCGGGGGCAGGAAGCCGATGAGAGGGGCCGGGGTCAGCCGGGGAGCATGGCGCGGCGGCCGGGGGCCGCGGAGGACTGCATGCTCATGCCGCCGTCGACAACGAGGAGTTGCCCGGTGAGGTAGCGGGACTCGTCGGAGGCGAGGAACACCATGGTGTGGCCGATGTCCTCGGGAGAGCCCAGGTACGGCAGGGCGTTGCCCTTCCTCAGCGCCTCGACGACGTCCGCGGGAAGGTTGTTCTCCAGGGCGGGGGTCATGACCGCGCCGGGGGCGATGGCGTTGCAGCGCACGTTCTGCGGGCCGTACTGGACGGCGATCGACTTCGTGATGCTGACCACCGCCGCCTTGACCGCGCCGTAGGAGGTCTGCAGGACGTCGCCGACGAGCGCGGCCACGGAGGCCGTGTTGATGATGGAGCCGCCGCCGGCCCGGATCATGTGGGGCACCGCGTGCCGGGAACCCAGGAGGGTGCTGCGCATGTTGAGGGCGACGGCCCGGTCGAACTCGTCCATGTCCATGCGCAGCAGGTCCAGGTCCTTGCGCGGGTTCGTCCCGCCGACGTGGTTGCACAGGACGTGCAGGGAGCCGAACTCACCGACGGTCGCGGCCACCATGTCGGCGACCGAGCCCTCGTCGGTGACGTCCACGGTGACGGGCAGCGCCCGGCCGCCCGCGGCCTCGACGATCCCGGCGGTCTCCTCGGCGCTCCGGGCGTCGTGGTCGGCGACCACGACGCGGGCGCCCTGCCCGCTCATCAGCTCGGCAGCGGCCCTTCCGATGCCGCTGCCCGCGCCGGTGATGACCGCGACCTTGTCCTTGAGGCGTTCCATGGCCATGTCCTTTCGAGGCGGATTCCCGCCGTGGAGCGAGCGGTGCGTACGGGGTCGCGGGAAGCCGCGCCCCCTCGTGCACGGGCACCAGGGGCGGCCTCGCCGAACCCAATGGGCATCGTGCACACAATATGCACAGTACACATGATATGCACTGTGCACAAACATGGTGATGTGGCCCTCGTGCCGGAAGCGGCATGGGCGATGATGAGGGGGAACCGACGGTGGAAGAGGTCCGAGGACATGAGTGAGCGAGAACGCCGGCTGGGTGATCTGGAACGGGAGCTGACCCTGCTGTCCCGGCACTTCGTCGCCGCGCGGGGACCTCGCATCGGTCAGAGCCTGGAACGCTCGGCCTACGTCCTGCTCACCCGGCTGGAGATCGGCGAGCCGCTCACGTTGAAGGAGCTGGCGCACACCTTCCAGGTCGACGTCTCCACCATCAACCGCCAGATCAGCGCCATGCTCCGCAACGGCCTGGTGGAACGCATCCCCGACCCCGACGGCGGGCTGGCCCGCAAGTTCCGCCCCACCGCGCTCGGCCTGGAGCGCCTGGAGGCCGACCGCGCCATCAGCCGTGCGGGGACCACGCGCCTCATCGGGGCGACGGGGTGGACGGACCGGCGGACCGAGCAGTTCCTCACCCTGCTGGTCGAGTTCAACCAGGGCATCGAGCAGCTCGAAGGGCTCTCCTGGTCCCGCACGGCCGGGACGGAGAGCCCCCCGGCCGCGGACTGAACCGGCAACTCATGACAGCCGGGGGAAGGCCGGTTCAAGGGAAGGGCCCGGTCCGCGTCACGCCGTGGCGAACCACTCCTCGGCGAGCGAGGACAGTGTCCGCTTCTCCGGTTCCCCCAGTTCCCGCAGGTACCAGGAGAGGTTGCTGTACACGTGCAGCAATGTGTACGCGAGGAGCTGGTCCGGCTCGAAGGTGCGGCCGTACGCCCCCATGAGCCGGGCGAGCAGTTCCGGATCGCCCCGGGTGACGAACACGCCGACCCCGACGAAGTCGTACGCACGGTCCCCGATCATGGCCGGTTCGAAGTCGAAGAGTCCGGTCAGGCGCCATCCGTCGGGATCGACCAGGAAGTGCTGCCGCATGACCTCGGTGTGCAGCAGGGAACGGTGCGGGTCGCGGGGCAGCGGGGTCGCGGCGAGGAACTCCGGGATCTGCTCCAGCCACTCGGCCGGCAGTCCGCGTCCGCGCTGCTGTTCCACGGTCTCCTCGCGTCGCCGGTCCAGGAAGGCACCCCAGTCGCCGGGGCCGAGGACGTCCGCGAGGGGGCCGGGGTCGAGGGAGTGCAGGACCGCGAGTGCCTCGCCGATCTCGGCGACGATCCGTTCCCGGTCGGCCTGCGGCACCCGGTCCCAGGCATGGGCCAGGTTCTCGCCGCGGAGCCGGGACATCAGGACGTACCGCCAGCCGTTCCCGTACGCCCCGGCCTCGCGCACCCGCGGCGTCTCCACGGGCAGCCGCCCCTGGAGGTGGGACAGGACGCGGCCCTCGGCGACGCCGTCCCGCGCGGCGGTGCCCGGGAACAGTTTGAGGACGTGCTCGTCGCCGACCGCGTAGACCGGCTGCGACCCTTCGGAGAACCGGGTCAGTGGTTCGTCTGCCAGCCCGAGGCGCGCGCAGAGATCCTCCGCCCCGGGCCGCATCACCGTCTCGTCGGGGACGATCGCGTCCCACTCCTCATCCGTTTCCACCAGGGGCAGCATGATCCGGACCGTAGGCGGCCCGACCCGGTGGAAGCAACGAAATTTCCCGTACGACGGTGCTCGCTCCGCCGCTCAGCCGATGTGCTCCCGGCGGCGGTGCGGGTGGGCCGGGTACACGCCGAGGATGCGCACCTCGGACGAGAAGAAACGCAGCTCGTGCAGGGCGAGTTCGACGCGGGACTCGTCGGGGTGTCCCTCGATCTCGACGTAGAAGCGGCTGGCGTTCAGCCCGGCACCCATCTGGTAGCTCTCGATCTTGGTGAGGTTCACCCCGCTGCTCGCGAATCCGCCGAGCGCCTTGAACAGGGCGCTGGGGATGTTCCGCACGCTGAAGAAGAGACTGGTCATCGTCGGTTCGCCGGTGTTGGGCGCGAGGACGGAGTCCCGTGAGAGGACGACGAACCGCGTGGTGTTCTCCGGGTCGTCCTCGACCTGCGACCGCAGCACCTCCAGGCCGTAGAGCTCCGCGGCGGCCGGCGGGGCGAGCGCCGCGTGCCGCGGATCGCCCAGCTCCGCCACCTCACGGGCCGCGCCCGCCGTGTCGTCGCTCACGAGGGTGCGCCAGCCGCCCTCGCGCAGGATCTTCCGGCACTGCCCCAGGGCGTGCACATGGCTGCGTACGTACTCCACGCCCTCGGGCGTCGCACCGGGAACGCCCATGAGGTCGAAGCGGATGGCGAGGAAGTACTCTGCGATGACGAACAGGCCCGACTCGGGCAGCAGTTGGTGCACGTCCGCGACGCGTCCGGCCGCGGAGTTGTCCACCGGGATCACCGCCACGTCGGCCATGCCGAACGTCACGGCGTCCAGGGCCTGCTCGAAGCTCGTGCAGGCCAGCTCGCGCCCCTCGGGGTACAGGACGCGGGCAGCGGTCGCCGAGTTGGACCCGGGCTCACCTTGGTATGCGACGGTCGTCACCGTGTTTGGCCTTCCGCTGTGAAATGTCTCGCCGGGTGGAAGAAGGTCCACCGCGAGCCGTGTGTGCTGCAAGTGGCAGTAGCAGTATCGGTGCGTCTCCCGTGACCGGGGAACGCGGGAACGGCGGTCGGCACCGTCGTCCGCGCGACGGGACACCGGCCGGTTCCGCCCGGATCGCCCCTCGCCGACGCCGTGTTCCCCATTACGCCGTAATAGGTCCTGGTATTACGGCGTAATAGGTTCCGGCCCCGTCCCGGAAGGGTTCCCCCTCCGGGCCCCGGCCGCGGGGCCGCCGCTCCCGGCGCCCGGTCGGGCGGCGGGAAGCGTCCACCCCGTTGTGTGTCCGACTGCTCGTCAAGTCCCCCTTTCTATCGCATCCTTGACCCCTCTTCCATCGCGTCCCCGCCCCCTGACCTCACTTCCGTCGCATCCCCGACCCGCCCGCGCGCCCCGCCGGATGCTGGCATGATCTCGGCCATGGGTAACTGGTTCATACAGGCGGGCCACGGCGTGCGGTTCGAATGGGGCCCTGACGGGGCGGCCCTCCTCGCGAAGGACGCCGCCTGTCTGGTCGTCGTCGACGTGCTGTCGTTCACCACGTCGGTGACGGTCGCGGTGGAAGCGGGGACCAGGGTGTTTCCCCACCACCGGCGCGACGAGACCGCGGCGGCCCTCGCCGACGAGGTGGGCGCACGCCTGGCCGTGGGCCGGAGCATGGTCACCGGGTCCTCGCCGTGGTCGCTGTCCCCGGCCGCGCTGCGCCGCGCTCCCGCCGTTCCCCGGCTGGTGCTCCCCTCGCCCAACGGCTCCACCATCGCCGCGACGGCCGGGGACTCGACCGTGGTCGCCGGGTCGCTGCGGAACCCGACCGCTGTCGGCCGGTGGCTGGCCGACCGGGGTTACGGAACGGTCGGGAGACCCGTCGCGGTGATCGCCTCGGGCGAGCGCCGGCCCGACGGCGGTCTCAGGCCGGCCCTCGAGGACCTGCTCGGCGCCGGGGCCGTGATCGCCGCGCTGCGCCGGCACGGCCGGGACCGGCTCT
The DNA here is from genome assembly GCF_040612315.1 of Streptomyces sp. NPDC006435. NCBI lineage: Bacteria > Bacillati > Actinomycetota > Actinomycetes > Kitasatosporales > Streptomycetaceae > Streptomyces > Streptomyces sp. NPDC006435. The sequence continues at coordinate 118,845 of NZ_JBEXPY010000018.1, read as the reverse complement.
CGCCGGAGGCCGCCATGGCTGCCACCGTCTTCGACGGGACGCAGGACATCGGCGCCGCCGTCGCGGACTGCGCCTCGGGACGCGAACTCATCGGCATCGGTCACGCCGACGACGTCGCCGTCGCGACGGAGCTGGACGCCTGCGAAATCGCGCCCGTACTCGTCGACGGAGCGTTCACCACCGTCTGAGCCCCCCCTCCCGTCCTCCTTCACCCGTTCCTTTCGGGGCTGCGGGCCAGCAGGTCGCGCAGTGCCTTCACGATGTCGGCCGGGGCCTCCTCCGCCATGAAGTGACCGCACGAGACGGTGGTGTGTTCCAGGTCGGCGGCCCAGGCACCCCACAGGGCGGCGGCCTCGTACCCGAGCGCGGCGCCCCAGTCCTGCTGGAGGACCGAGACCGGCATCGTGAGCCGCCTCCCGGCCGCGCGGTCGGCCCTGTCGTGCTCGACGTCGATGCCGGCGGAGGCCCGGTAGTCCGCGACGATGGACGGCACCGCGTTCCGGGATGCTTCCAGGTAGGTGTCGCGGATGTCGGCCGGCAGGGCCTCGGGGTCGCCGGTCCAGCCGTCGAGGAAGTGGGAGAAGAACGCGTCGGCACTCGCCCCGATCATCGTCTCGGGCAGGCCGGGCGGCTGGGCCATCAGGTACAGGTGGAAACCGGCGGCGGCCGTCGTGCCGTGCAGTACCTCCCACATGTCCAGGGTGGGGAGGACGTCCAGGCAGGCCAGGTGGGTGATGGCGGCCGGGTGGTCGAGTCCGGCGCGGAACGCCACCAGGGCGCCCCGGTCGTGCCCCGCCAGCGCGAACCGCTCGTGCCCCAGGCTCCGCGCGAGCGCGACGACGTCGGCGGCCATGGTCCGCTTGGAATAGGTGTCGGGCCCCTGTTCCCGCGGCTTGTCGCTGTCGCCGTAGCCGCGCAGGTCGGGGCAGATGACCGTGTGGTCGGCCGCGAGGTCCGCGGCCACGTGCCGCCACATCAGATGGGTCTGCGGGAAGCCGTGCAGCAGGACGACGGGCGGCCCGCTGCCGCCGACGGCGACGTTCAGCTCGACGCCCTCGTCCACCCGGGTCCTCCGGTATTCGAACCCCGGGACGGTGCGGTCCATGGTGCTTCTCCTTGCTCCGAGCGAATCCTTCCCGGACCGCGGCGGCGGTGACCGCCCCCGTCCGGTGCCTCCACCCTGCGGGGATCCGATCAGCAACGGATCAGCGCTTGTAGGTTGGGACGGATTCAGCAGGGCCACGCCACCGGGACGGCTCCGGCGGGATCGCTCCGGCGGGCGGAAAGGAAGGGCTACGAGGTGCGTGTGGAATTCGGGGTGCTCGGGGCGGTGATCGCCCGGAACGGGGCGGGGGACCCGCTTCCGCTCAAGGGCCCCAGGCACCGCGCGGTCCTGGCCCGGCTCGTCGTCGCCCATCGGCGGGTCGTGCCGGTGGCGCGGCTGGTGGAGGACCTGTGGGACGAGCCCCCGGCCGATGCGGTGGGCGCCGTGCGCACCTTCGTCGGCGATCTGCGCCGGGCCGTCGAGCCGGACCGGCCGCCCAGGACCCCGCCCCGGCTGCTGGTCACGGAGGGGCCCGGGTACGCCCTGCGGGTCCCGAAGGACGATGTCGACGCGTGGCGGTTCGAGGCCGTGCTGGACGGGCTGGGCGACGCCGGGCCGGACCGGGTGGCCGACCGTCTCGCCGAGGCGCTGGGCTGGTGGCGCGGCCCCGCCTTCGCGGACTTCGGGGACGAGCGCTGGCTGCGCACGGAGCGTTCCCGGCTGGCCGAGTTGCGCCTGCACGCCGTGGAGCGCCGGGCGGAGGCCCGCATCGGCCTGGGCGACGCGGCCGGTGCCGTCCCCGATCTGGACGCGCACGTGGCGGAGCACCCGTGGCGGGAGGAGGGCTGGCGGCTGCTCGCGCTGGCGCTGTACCGCTCCGCCAGGCAGGCCGACGCGCTGTCCGTCCTGCGGCGGGCGCGCGGCATGCTGCACGAGCACCTGGGGGTGGACCCCGGGCCGAGGCTGCGTCGGCTGGAGGAGGACGTGCTGCGGCACGCCGGTCATCTGGACCCCGACGCCCCGTCCGCGGTGGACCTGGTGTGGAGCCGGGCGACCGCCGCGTACGAGAGTTCCCTGGCCTCCCGGGCCCGTACCCGGCTGGAGTCGACGGCCGGCCTGATGCGGGACCTGGCGGTCACGGGCGGGGGCGGGCTGGAGTCGGCGCGGCGGCACCGGGTCGCGGCCGTGGCCGCCGCGGAGCAGCTGGGCGACCCCGAGCTGACGGCGCGCGTCATCGGGCTGTACGACGTACCGGCCGTCTGGACCCGGTCCGACGACCCGGAGCAGGCGCGGTGGCTGGTGGGGGCGGCGGAACGGACCCTGCGGCTGCTGCCGTCCGGGGGCCACGACGCGACGCGCTGCCGACTGCTGGCGACCGTCGCCGTGGAGTCACGGGGCGTCCTGCCGGTGGACGGACCGGTGGACGGACCGGTCGACGGGGTGGCGGACGGGCCAGTGGAAGGGGCGGTGTCCGGAGCCTCGGCCCGCCCCCTCCTCGCGGCCCGGCACGCGGAGGAGATCGCCCGTCGGCTCGACGACGCCTCGTTGCTCGCCTTCGCCCTGAACGGCACCTTCATGCAGACGTTCCAACGGACCGGGCTGGCCGCCCGCCGGGACACCGTCGGGGCGGAGCTGGTGGCCCTGTCGGCACGCCACCAGCTGGTCAGGTACGAGGTGCTCGGCCATCTCGTCCGGGTCCAGGCCAGGTCCGCGGTGGCGGACCTGGCCGGGGCCGACCGGCACGCGGCGGCGGCCGATGCCCTGGCCGCCCGGCACGATCTGCCGCTGGTGGCCGTCTTCACCACCTGGTACCGGGCGCTGCGGACCGCCATGACCGGGCCACCGGCCGCGGCCCTGGCCGGTTACGAGGAGGCCGCGCGGTGCCTGCCCGGCTCGGGGATGCCCGGACTGCGCGGCGGCCTGCTGCCGTTGGCGCTGCTGAGCGTGCGTCTGCGGCACGGGGAGCCGGTCGTCGCGGACCGCGACGCCGACTGGGGGCCGTACGAACCCTGGGTGCGCCCGGTGCTCCTGGTGGGCGAGGGGCGGGTCGAGGAGGCGGGCGAGGCGCTGCGGGCCGCCCCGGCACCGCCGCGCGACCTGATGTCCGAGGCCATGTGGTGTCTGGTCGCACGCGCCGCCGTCGCCGTCGGCGACCGGGACGTGATGGCGCGGGCACGGGCGGAGCTCGCCCCCGCCGCGTCCGAGCAGGGCGGGGCGGGCAGCGGCCTGATCACGCTGGGACCGGTGGCGGACCACCTCGACATGCTGGCCGCGGCATCAGCATCGGCCTCAGCCTCAGCTTCGGCCTCAGCTTCGGCCTCAGCTCCGGCCTCAGCTCCGGCTTCGGCTTCGACTTCGGCTTCTGCTTCGGACTGACCGACCGGGGCGGCACCGCGGTACGACCGTACGGGGCGGTGCCGCGGTTCACGGGGCGTCGGTCACCTCTCGGCCGTGGGGCCGTCGTCCTCGCCCGAGGACTTGTCCGGGTTGTCCACCTCGGTGATCCGTGTGGCGACGCCCTTCTCCAGTACGACCGTCGCGAACACCCCGCCCTCGCCCGCCCGTTCCAGGTCGTCCTGGGTGCAGCGGCCGGTGGCCTTCGGGGCGGGCTCGCCGCAGATGGTTCCGGCGCCGCGGATCTCGGTCCCGTCGGAGACGGCGAACAGCCGGCTCTCACCGGACACGTGTATGGAGTACCTGCCCGGCGTCAGGTACGAGACCGTGCCCGGCCCGAACGTTCCGCTCGCGCCGTCGGCGGCGGACGGGTTCCGCGAGGACCTCGCCGAGGTCTCCGCCGGACCGGGCGTCCCCGCGGCGGAGTCGTCCCCCTGGCACGCCGTCAGGAGTGACACCCCGGCGGCGAGCGCGGTCGCGATCAGCAGGGACTTGGCGCCGCGGATCGAGCGCATGGTCTGTGCACCTTTCGACATGGGCCCGTCCGTTTTCCCGTGGGGCCCGGCGGGAAGCTGTGGGACCACTCTGCAACAGCTCCCGCCCGCTCCGGCCCGAAGTCGGGTGGTCATGACCGTCCCGTCACCGACTCGCGACACTCCCCGGGACGTACGCCGACACGGCAGGCCGTCCCGATGGTCAGGGGCGCGGGCCCGGTTCCGCCGCCGGTCCGGGGGCGGCCGTCGAGCCGGTCACCGCGCTCAGGGCGAGTTCCCGGCTCCTGCGGACGTGGAGGAGGGTGATCGCCCCCGCGGCGTCGGCGTCCCCGGCGGCGATGCGCTCGTACATCTCGCCGTGCTGCGCGCGCATGGGGGCGGGTTCCGTGTTCAGGCCGAACAGCAACCGCAGCTGGCCGCTCAGCCGCTGCATGAGCTGGGCGAGCAACGGGTTGTCGGCGAGGGCCACGACCTCGTCGTGGAAGGCGGTGCCGGCGTCGTTCTCCCGCGTCCGGTCCCCGGCGGCGGCCGCGGCCTCCGCCCGTTCCAGTACGGCCCGCAGGTCCGCCATGATGCCGGGCCCGCCGGAACCCGCGAGGGCCACCCGGCGGGCCGCGAGGCGGGACGCCTGGATGGCCAGGGGCTCCCACACGTCGTACAGGTGCTCCACGTCGGCGCGCTCCAGCCTGCGCACCCGCACACCGCTGTGCGGCAGCAGGTCGAGCAGCCCCTCCTCCACCAGGGCCCGCAGCGCCTCCCGCACCGGTACCCGTGACATCCGGAGGTCCTCGGCGATCTCGCGCTCCACGACCCGGGCGCCCTGGGCGTAGCTGCCGTCGATGATGCGTTCCCTGACGGCCCGGCGCGCGACCTCGCTCAGCGGGGTGCGCGCCGTCGGCGCGGACGGTCGTTCCCCGTCCGCGTCTTCCTTCCGGCCGGTGCCTGCCGTCACGTGTGCCGTCCTCCCTGTGCCTTCCCGCCCTGCTCCGGGGTGGGCGCGGCGTCGGGGCCGCGCGTACGCCGGGCGTCCCGTCACCCTATGCGCGGAGCGGGGCGACGGGACGCCGTCGGGGCGGGAAGGGAGGTCCTCAGACCAGTCGGCCGTCGCGGGCGACCACCCGTCCGCCGTGCACGACCATGTCGCGGGCGGGCATGTCCACCACGACCTGCGGCAGGCACTCCGCGCGCAGCAGGACGAAGTCGGCAGGCGAGCCCGGGGAGAGGTCGGCGCGGGGCAGCCGCATGACGTCGGAGCCACCGTGCGCACCGGCCTCGTAGCAGGCGTTCAGTTCCTTGTCGAGGCGCACGTCCGTGACCCAGCCGAGCAGGTGGGTCCGGTGGAACATGTCCGCGTTGCCGAAGGGGCTCCAGGAGTCGCGGACCCCGTCGGAGCCGAGTCCGACCCGTACGCCGTGCTCGCGAAGCTTCTCGATCGGCAGGACCAACGACGCGCTCGGCGCCACTGTGGTCAGGGCGATGTCCAGTTCGCTCAGGTCCGCGGCCGTCCTGGCCAGTTCGGCGGCGGAGAGGCCGGGCAGGCAGAAGACGTGACTGACGGTCACCTTGCCCTTCAGCGACAGCGCCCGGGTGCGGTCGATGATGGCGCGCAGCACCGTCAGGCCCGTCTCGCCCCGGTCGTGGAGGTGGATGTCGACGCCCACGCCGTACTGGTCCGCGAGGCCGAAGAGCAGGTCCAACTGCTCGTCCATGGCGTGGTCGAAGCTGATCGGGTCGAGTCCGCCGACCATGTCGACGAGTCCGCCGCGGGCGGCCTCCTTCAGCAGTTCCGCGGTGCCGGGGGTGCGGATGACGCCGTGCTGCGGGAAGGCCACGATCTGGACGTCGAGCGCGTGCTTGAGCCGTTCGCGCGCCTGTCCCACGCCTTCCACGGAGGCCAGGCCGTAGGCCGGGGCGATGTCGGCGTGCGCCCGCATGGCGCGCGTGCCGCGGGTCACGGCGTGCGACATCAGCGCGTACGCCCGCTCGGACACCGGGCGGCGCTGGCTGCGGAACAACTCCGCGTCCTGCTGGGCGAGTTCCTCGATGGTGTCGGCCGGCTTGCGCGACACCCACTCACCGCCCCACGTCGTCTTGTCTGGGTGGATGTGCGCGTCGACCAGGGACGGCAGGACGATGCGGCCGCCGCCCTCGATCACCTTGGCTCCCCTGGGGGCCCGGTCACGCGTGATGCGGCCGTCGACGACCGTGAGGTCCACCGGCTTCGCCGCGCCCATGGGCCGTACGTTGCGGAAGACCACCGCCTCGCGGTGCGCGCCGCGGGAGTCGGCCGCGGCCGACGACACGCCCGCGGACATGGCGACACCGGCACCGGCCAGGGAGGCGGCACCGGCGAGGACACCGCGTCGGGACATCGGGGAGGGAGGGGGCGTCATGGGGGCTCCTTCGGCTTGAGGTGGGGCGGCGGGGGGCGGTGCCGTGTGGCGGGCCGCCCGGATCGCCCCGGTCGCTCGATGCGAACCAGAACCCAGTTTGTATACGAAATGACTAAGCGGAACAAGGGTTCCAGGATCGGACCGCGACAGAACTTCACCTTTCTCCCTATTTACTCCTGATGCCACTTCGACTGGTATACGAAGCGGGTTCCGGGGTGTTCTCATGGGGTCGGTACGAGGGCGCGTCGCGCATCGTCCGAACGGACGACAGCGGTGTCGTCCCGATGCCTGCGCATCTCCAGCCGGTTCAGCGACGGTGCCGCCCCCTCGACGCGTCGAACATGGACGGTGCGAGACCTCCACCGCCCGGCCCCGCCACCCGCGGCTCCGCCCTCCGACTCCGACTCCGACCCCGACCCCGACCCCGACGACCTCGACTCCACCGCCGAGAGAGGAACCATGGCCCCGACACGACGCGCCGCCCTCCTGTTCGCCCCGCTCGTCGGCCTGGCCGCGCTCGCGACCGCGTGCGGCGCCCAGTCCGACGGCGATGCCGGGCGGAAGCCCTCGGCCGCCAGGACCGGCGCCCCGTCCCCCACCGGCACGCCCGCCCGGTCGGCCGCCGACCGGGCACTGCTCGAAGCGGCGCGCTCCGGTGACGTCGACGCGGTGCGCGAGGCGATCGAGCGGGGCGCCGGGCTGGAGGCCCGCGACGGGAACGACCGCACCCCGCTCCTGCTGGCGGCCACCGGCGACCACGTCGGGGCCGCGCGGGTCCTCGTCGACGCCGGTGCCGACCCCGACGCCCTGGACCAGCAGCACGACACACCGTGGCTGGTGACGGGGGTGACCGGCAGTGCCGCCATGGCCCGGACCCTCGCGGCGGCCGACCCGGACTACACCATCGTCAACCGGTACGGCGGCACCTCCCTCATCCCGGCCGGCGAGCACGGTCACGTCGCCTACGTCCGGGAGGTCACCACCAACCCGGACATCGACGTCGACGTCGACCACGTCAACGACCTCGGCTGGACCGCCCTGCTGGAGGCCGTCATCCTCGGCGACGGCGGCACCGACCACCAGAAGACCGTGAAGCTCCTCCTGGACGCGGGCGCCGACCCCGGCATCGAGGACAGGACCGGCATGACCGCGCTCCAGCACGCCCGCCGACGCGGCCAGGACGAGGTCGCCCGCCTGCTGAGCGAGTGAGCCGGATTTTTCGCCGTCCCCGGTGACGGCCCGAGGGCGGCACCCCGACGGGGTGCCGCCCTCCTGTGTCCGACCGGTCACCGCTCACTGGTCACTGTTCGCCGGTCACCGGTCGCCGGTCAGCAGGCCCAGGTGTTGGACTTCATGTAGTGGGACACGCTGTCGGACTTCTTGTACCCCTTCGGGATGATCCCGCTGGAACCGCTGTAGTTCTTCCCCGAGTACCACTTGAAGTTGCAGGAAGCGCCGTGGTTGTACCACGACTTGAAGCTCAGGAAGACCGAGTACTTGGTCAGGTCCGGGTTCTTGCCCGCGACCTGCTGCCGGTGACCGGTGTAGTTCTGCCCGGACCAGACGCAGAAGTAGCCGGACGGGCAGTCCGCCGCCGCCTGCGGAGTGACCGGTGACGCACCGGCGGACCCCGTGGCCCCGACCAGCAGACCGCCGGTCAGCGCGATGCCCCCGGCCACGGCTGCGAGCTTCCTGGTCATGTTCATGTGCTCTCCCCCTTCGGGTCCTGAGTGAGTCGACCGCACCGGCCGGCTCGACATCGAGACTGCGGGAGGGAGGGCGGGGGCCGCCACAGTCGCCGCGGAGATGACGTCCTCATGGGACGGCCCCCGCCCCGACCTGCTGGGACGCGGTCCCAGGTGGCGGGGCGGCGGGAAGGGGACGAGCGTCCCCGGTGCGGTTGTCCCACCCCATGCGGTTGTCCCACCCCGTACCGAATGTCCCACCCCGCGCGGGGCGCCCCCGCTTCGCACGGACGTACGACCCACCCCGTGGGCGAGAGGCATGCGGCCGGTGCCGGTCAGTGGGCGGCGACCGTCATCTCGAACGAGTACCGCGAGGCGCGGTACAGATGGGAGCCGCGCTCGACCGGGTTGCCCGAACTGTCGTACGCGGTGCGGGTCATGGTCAGCAGGGTCGCACCGCGCGTCTCGTCGAGGAGCCGGGCCTCGGCGGCGGTGGCGCGGCGCGCACCGATGCTCTGCGTGGCGCTCCTCAGATCCGTACCGGACCGGCGGATCAGCTGGTACAGGCCGTTGCGGGTGAGCGCCTCACCGGTCAGTTCCAGCAGACCGGCCGGCAGGTGGTTGCGGAGCAGGGCGATGGGTTCGTCGTCGGCGAACCGCAGGCGCTCGACGGCCACCACGTCGGCCCCCTCGTCCACCCGCAGCGCGGCGGCGACGTCGCGGTCGGCCGGGACGGTCGCCAGGGAGAGAACCTCGGTGCGCGGCCGGCGCCCGTCCCGTTCGAGGTCCTCGTGGAGGCTGGTGAGCTCGACCCGGCGGCGGATGCGGTCGGTGACCACCTGCGTACCGACCCCGCGCCTGCGGGCCAGGAGCCCCTTGTCGACGAGGTGCTGCATGGCCTGACGCATGGTCGGGCGGGAGAGGCCGAGCCCGTCCGCCATGGCGATCTCGTTGCTCAGGCGCGTACCGGGAGGCAGCACCCCGGTCTCGATGAGCTCCTGCAACTGCTGCGCGACCTGGAAGTACAGCGGTACGGGACTGCCCCGGTCGATGGTGATCAACTTCGTGAACGGCTCCACGTCACCCCTCCTGGGACTACTACCGACGGATGCAAGTATGTCTCAGCCCATGCTAGCTCCGTACGTCCTTATGTCCTAACAAATAGCTCACCCGTAATTGTCGGAACTCCATAATCTCTCGCCTTTAAATCGGTCGACTCCTATCCCGATTCCTCCTTTGAAAACTGGAATGATCCCCAGGAGAGCAAGTCAAGAGATATGTAGCTTTCATACAATCCAAGGGGCTCGCATGACTGATATTGACCGGGTGCTGGTGACGGGTGTCGGGGCGATGACGCCGCTGGGGGCCGATGCGCCGTCGTCGTGGTCGGGGCTGCTGGACGGCAAGTCGGGGGTGCGTTTCCTGGACGAGGAGTGGGCCGCCGACCTGCCCGTGCACGTCGCGGCCGGGCTCACGGTGGACCCCGCCTCCCTGTTGCCGAGGACCCGGGCCAGGAAACTGGACCGCTGCGAGCAGATCGCCGTCCTCAGCGCGCGGGAGGCATGGGAGGACGCCGGTGCCCCGCAGGTCGAGCCCGAGCGGCTCGCCGTCGTCATCGGTACGGGGACCGGTGGCGTCATCACCACGCTGGAACAGGACGACGTCTTCGAACGCGCCGGGGCCCGTCGGCTGTCACCGTTCGCGGTCCCCATGCTCATGCCGAACGGACCGGCCGCCTGGGTGAGCATGGACCTGGGCGCGAAGGGCGGAGCCCGGACCGTGGTGAGCGCCTGCGCCTCCGGGGCGGAGGCCCTCGCGGTGGGGCAGGACCTGATCCGCGGCGGGCGGGCGGACGTGGTCGTCGCAGGTGGGGTGGAGGCGTGCCTGCACCCCTTCACCCTCGCGGCGTTCGCCCAGATGAAGGCCCTGTCGACGCGGTGCACGGACCCGGAGGCCGTGTCCCGCCCGTTCGACGTCGAACGGTCCGGGTTCGTCATGGGCGAGGGCGCGGGGATGATGGTGCTCGAACGGGCCGGGTTCGCCCGGGCCCGTGGCGCACGCGCCCACGGTGCACTGGCCGGCAGCTCCGTGGGTTCGAGCGCGAACCACATCACGGCCTCCGACGCGGACGGCCAGGCCGTCGCCATGGAACTGGCGCTGCGCGACGCCGGCCTGGCCCCGGCGGACATCGGGGTCGTGCACGCCCACGCGACCTCGACGGAGTCCGGCGACCTGGCGGAGGCCGAGGCGATCGGCCGGGTGATCGGCGACCACGCGGCGGTGACGGCGACGAAGTCGATGACCGGTCACATGATGGGCGCGTCCGGAACGTTGGGAGCCATGGCCGCCCTGCTCGCGCTCAGGGACGGCACGGTACCGGCCACGCGCAACCTCGACGAGCTCGATCCGCGCGTGGAACTGGACGTGGTGCGCGGTGAGCGGCGTACCGGCCGGTGGTCGGCCGCACTGGCCAACTCGTTCGGGTTCGGCGGACACAACGTCAGCCTCGTCCTCACGAAGTGACGACGATCCCCCGGCCCGGCCCCACCCCCCGACCGCCGCGAGGGCCGGTGCGGTGCGGTGCGTGTCTCAGGCGGGCAGGGCGGCCAGCCAGTCGGTCAGGATCCGGTTGACCTCCTCGTGGCGCTCCTGCTGGATCCAGTGGCCGCAGCCGTCGAGGACGTGCGAGGAGACCAGGCCGGGCAGGGTGGTGGGGTACGCCCGGATCGCGTCGGCCAGCCAGGTGGTGGAGGCGTCCGACCCCCCGCCGATGAACAGGGACGGCTGGGTGACGGGCCTGCCCCGGAAGTCGGCGAGGTCCTCCCAGTCCCGGTCCATGTTCCGGTACCGGTTGAGCGCCCCGCTCATGCCGGTCCGTTCGAACTCCCCGGCGTAGAAGTCGAGATCGTCCTCGCTGAGCCAGGCGGGCAACCCGTCGGCGGGGAACCGGTCGCGCAACGCCCCGCCGCGGCCCGCGAAGTGCGGGTCCGGGGCGTCGGCTGCGGGCATCGTGTCGGCGGAGAAAGCGGCGTAGAAGCCCGCGAGCCAGCCGTGGACGTCCGGTTCGATCTCGGCCTCCGCCCGGCCGGGCTCCTGGAAGCGGGAGACGTAGAACTCGTCGTCCCCGCCCATCCCCGCGAAGACCTCGCTGGGCCGCGGTCCGCCGGGCGGCGCGTAGGGGACGCTCAGCAGCCCGACCGCACGGAAGACGTCCGGCCGGAGGAGGGCGGAGTGCGCGGCGACGGCCGAACCCCAGTCGTGCCCGACGATCACCGCGCTCCGCTCCCCGAGCGCGTGCACCACGGCGACGGCGTCCTCGACCAGTTCGAGCATCCGGTACGCGGCGACCTCCCCGGGCCCGGAGGAACGCCCGTAGCCCCGGACGTCCACGGCGACCGCGCGGTATCCGGCCGCGGCCAGCACCGGGAGCTGGTGGCGCCAGGAGTACCAGGACTCCGGGAACCCGTGCACCAGCAACACCAGTGGCCCGGTGCCCTGTTCCACCAGGTGGATCCGGCCGGCGGGCGAGGCGACCAGTCGATGCGTGAGGTCTGTGGACCGGGTGGACTGCGGCATGATTCCTCCGTGGTGTCGGTCGGTACGGAGCCGGCGGGTACGGGGCCGGCAGGTACGGGCTCGGTCGGTACGGGTGACACGACGTGGGCCGCGGGCTGCGGCCCGGAACACGATCATGCGCCGAATACGGGTACCGCCGCGAACCACGTTGCCGCTTCGGCAAATCGTGAACCGTCACGGGTGCTCCGAAGCACCCGTTCGGCGCCCTCGCCCGCGACCGGGCCCCGACGCCCCGCCGTTCCCGATGGGCGGGACGCCCCGTGCGGAGGGCCGGGCGCTGCTAGTTTGCCGGTGTGGATCTCTTCTCGCGCTCCTGGACGGCGTTGCTCGCAGCGGTCGCCGAGCTCTCGGACGAGGACTTCGCACGGCCGTCCGGCTGTACCGGCTGGCTCGTGCGGGACCTGGTGTGCCACCTGGTCATCGATGCCCAGGACGTCCTGATCACCCTCGCCACCCCCGCCGGGACGGAACCGACCCGGGACGCGGTGACCTATTGGGAGGTCGGCGGGGAACCGCCGACCGGCGACGACCCGCTCGACGCGCTGACCGTCCGCCTGGCCGCCGCGTACCAGGAGCCGTGGCTGCTCAAGTTCCACCTCGACGACGTCGGTTCGGCCGCCGGGCGCGCCGCCGGACTCGCGGACCCCGCGGGCCGGGTCGGCACCCGTGACGAGGTCCTCACCACGGGCGACTACCTCTCCGCGTACGTCCTGGAGTGGACGCTGCACCACCTCGACCTGATCGCGCATCTCCCGGACGCCGCGGAGCCGCCCGCCGAGGGGCTCGCCCGGACCCGCGAGATGCTGGAGAGGATCGCCGGTACGACGTTCCCCCCGTCGTTCTCCGACCAGGACGCGCTGCTGATCGGCACCGGGCGGCGCGCCCCGGCCGAAGCGGAGAGGGCCGAACTGGGCGAACTGGCCGCGCGGCTCCCGTTCGTCCTCGGCTGACCGGTCCGGCAGGTACGCATCCGGCGGGCATGCGTGCGTCGACCGGGCCGCCCGCCGGGGACGCGGGGCCGGGGCCTACTGTGTGATCATGGATTCATCCCCCCGGGTTCGGCGTGTGGGCAAAGCACTCGTCGTGACAGTAATCGCCACGGCCATATCCCACCTGCTCCTGTCCGACGGCCTGTCGCTGTCCCTGTGGAGCCAGGCTTCGGCGAACATGGGTGAAACCCCCATGAGCACGGGGGACCAGGCGTTCACCGCGGCGGTGTTCAACACCGTGCTGGCCATGCCGCTGGTGTTGTGGATCGGCATGAGGCTGTTGCGGGAGCGCCGCGTGTACCCGATGGTCCTCGTGGGCGCCGTCGGCTGGTTCATCACCGTCGGGCACGGGATCGACCTCATCGACGACGGGATCGGCACCCTGCTCCCCCTCTGGTCCCTGGCCGCGTTCGCCGCCGTCACCTGCCTGTCCTCGCTCGTCCTCACCCCCCGCCCGCGCACCGGCCGCTAGCCCGTTCCCGGCAGCCCGGTGCCGGGGCCGACGGACCGGGGCAGCGGCGGGCGATGTCAGTGGGGGGTGATACCCATGGGCCCCATGCCCATGAATGTGGATCACGCCGTCCCCGCCGACCTGGAGGCGCTCCGTGCCGCCTTCGACACCGACTCGTGCGCCCCGCCCCTGGGATGGGACGCGGTGTGCGCCTTCGAGGCGGCGCACGGGATCGTGCTGCCCGAGCCGTACCGGACGTTCGTCGCGGAGATCTGCGACGGGTCCTTCTCGGGGCCGCCGTACTACGGGCTCGTCGCCCTGACCGAGATGCCCTCCGACTGGGGGGCCAACCGCCCCGAGCGGGTACTGGCCAAGCCCTTCCCGCTGACCGGCGCGTGGGGGTGGGACGGGGAGGACGACCCGCGGTCCGAGGAGGAGATCGAGGCGCTCCTGGAGCAGGTCTTCCACCACGGCTCGATCGTGCTGGGCACCGACGGATGCGGCATGTACTGGCACCTCGTCGTCACCGGCCCCCACCGCGGGCACATCTGGAACATCAGTGGCGAGGGCGCCGTGCCCTTCGGCACCGAGTTCGGCCACACCACGTCGGAGCCCGGCTTCGCCGGATGGGTCGGGCACTGGGCGGCCGGCAAGGACTGGTACGACGTCGCGTGAGACCGGGCCCCTTTCAGGGCGTGGCACCACGGGGACGTACGGGAGGAGAGGGAGCGGCAGTGAGCACGACACCCGGAACGACGGCGCTCGAACAGGTCGTCCCGACGACGCCCGGCGTCGACGAGCGGATCGACTGGAGCGAGGTCGAGGGGATCTGGGGCACCCGGTTCCCGGCCGACTACGTCGCCTTCATGAAGACGTACGGGGCGGGCCGGCTCAGCCGGGACGTCGGCATACTGCTGCCGGTTCCCCGGCCCGACGCGTATTCGGACGGGTCCGGTCTGCGGCAGGAGACCGCGAACGCCCGCGGCACCTGGGAGATGTGCGGCGGGAGAGCGGCCCTCGACGTGGACCCGGACTCCATCCTGGCCTGGGGCGTCACCAGCGGCGCGGACATCTACTGCTGGCTGACCACGGGCGACGATCCCGACCGGTGGCCCGTGCTCGTGTGCGGGCGGCACACCGCTCCCCCTTTCCAGATTCACCCCTTCGGGATGGCGGAGTTCCTGCACCGGCTGCTCACCGACGAGGAGTTCCAGGAGGAGACGATCAGCGTCGTCCTGCCGAAGGAGCATTCGTTCGTCAACTGGCGTGAGCAGAAACGGCGTCAGGATGCGGGACTCGATCCTTCCACCGGGGAGCCCTGGTAGGGGACGGACACGGAAGGCCCTGATGGCGGCCGGGCGACGGGGGCCTGTGCCCCGTCGCCCGGCCGCCGCTCCCCCGGCCGGCTCAGGTCGCGTTCAGGGCCACCGTCGGATGGAGGCGGGAGGCACGGATCGCCGGGTAGAGTCCCGCGACCGCACCGATCAGGAGGGTGGCGCCCAGGCCTCCCGCCAGGGATTGCGGCGGGACCACCGCCGTCCACCCCTGGAACCGCGCGAAGCCGTACGTCGCCGCCGCGCCCAGCAGCGCGCCCGTCACCCCGCCCAGCGCCGATAGCAGCAGCGACTCGGTCAGGAACTGGAGCCGGATCGCGCCCCTGGTCGCGCCCAGCGCGCGGCGCAGGCCGATCTCCCGGCGGCGCTCCAGGACGGAAATGACCATGGTGTTGGCGACGCCCACCCCGCCGACCAGGAGGGCCACCGCGCCCAGGCCGAGCATCAGATTCGTCAGGCCCTCGTCGGTGGCGGCCTTGGCGGCCAGTGCGTCCGAGGGGCGGGAGACCTTGATGCCCGTCTCGTCGCCGGGGCTGATCGTGCGGGCCAGGATCGCCCGTACGTCCTCCACCGAGGCGTCCGTGGAGCGCTCGAAGACGGTGGTGGGGTGGCCGTCGAAGCCGAAGTGGCGTTCGGCGGCGGGGAATCCGACCATGGCCACCCGGTCCAGGTTGGGGACCAGTTCGAGCGGTTCGAGGATGCCGACGACGGCCACCCGGATGTCGTTCATCATGATCGTCTCGCCGACGCGGGTGATGCCCAGACGGTCCGCCGCCACCGCGCCGAGGACCGTCGTCGGGAGGCGTTCGCCGGCCGGGTCCAGCCAGATGCCCCTGTGCACCTCGCCGCCGAGCGCGGACAGCAGGTCGCGGCGGACCGCCTGGGCGGTGACGCCCGCGGTGCGTTCCTCGGGGACCACGTCGCTGCGGCGGATGCGGACGTCGATGTCGGCGGTGGCCGTGGCGTGCTGCACCGGGCCGATGCGCTCGACCATCGCGACCGCGTTCTCGGGAAGCCGGACCTCCTTCCCCATGGCGTCCTTGCCCGCCTCGGCGGTGAGGAGGTTGGTGCCGAGGCGGTCGAGCCGGGCCATCAGGTCCGCGCGGCTCGACTCGGACAGGCCGACGACCGCGACCATGGTCGCGATGCCGATGGCGATGCCGAGCGCCGAGAGCACCACGCGCGCCCGGCGGGCGCGGAGACCGACCGCGCCGACGCGGAGCACGTCGCGGGGCGAGAGACGGGAGGGCCTGAGATCGTTCCTCATGTGCCGTCCTCCGCCGTGCGGGAGGCGGGGGACGTGCCCGGCCCCGTGCCTCGGCCACCGCCGGAGCCCGTACAGGAAGCCGTGCCGGGGCCCGTGCCCGTGTCGGAACCCGTGCCCGAGCCCGTATCGGTACCTGGGGCCGGGCTCGCCCCGGAGCGGGTGTCCGAGACGATCTCGCCGTCCCTGAAGCGGACCCGGCGCGGCAGCGCGTCCGCGATCTCGTTGTCGTGGGTGATCACGCAGACGGTGGTGCCGGACGCGTTCAGCTCGTGCAGCAGCTCCATGACGATCTCGCCGGACGCGGTGTCCAGCGCCCCGGTGGGTTCGTCCGCCAGCAGCAGCCGGGGGTTGCCCACCAGGGCGCGGGCGATGGCCACGCGTTGTTTCTCGCCGCCGGACAGTTCGCCCGGCGTGTGCGAGCCCCGGTGGTCCAGCCGCACTCTGGCCAGTGCCTCCCGCGCCCGCGCACGCCGTTCCCCCGGCGGCACGCCCCCGTACAGCAGCCCGTCGGCGACGTTGTCCACCGCGTCGCGGCCCGCCGCCAGGTGGAAGTGCTGGAACACGAAGCCGATGTGACGGGCGCGCAGCGCGGAGAGCCGGGAGTCGGAGAGCCCGGACACGTCGTACCCGGCGATCCTGACGGTGCCCGTGGTGGGCCTGTCGAGGGTGCCCATGATGTTGAGCATCGTGGACTTGCCGGAGCCGGACGGGCCGACGACGGCGAGCAGTTCGCCCGCCTCGACGGTGAGGTCCACCCCGCGCAGGGCGTGGACGCCGCCGGGGTACGACTTGGTGGCGGCCCGCAGTTCGACCACCGGGGGCACCGTCATGACGCCGCCACCCCGACCTTCAGGCCCTCGCGCAGGTCCGGGCCGCTGACCTCGATCTGCCCGTCGGCGGTCATGCCCGTCTCGATCCGCACCATCCTCGACGTGGTGCCCCGGACGATCTGGAGGCCGTAGCCGCCGTTCTCGCCGCGCAGCGCGACGACCGCCTCGACGGGTACCGCGAGGACGCCCTCGCGCGCCTCGCTGACGAACTTCACGCTCGCCGGTGCCTCGGTGTCCTCGCCGGACGCGGCCTTCGCCCCGCCCTCCAGGACGACCTCGACGGTGATGCCCTCCTCGGCGCCCGCGCCGGCGGACCCGGACTCCTCCGGGCGTACCGTCCCCGCGACCTTGCCGGCCACGGTCCGCCCGCTCGGCAGGGTGACCTCGACCCTGGTGCCGGACGAGGTGAGCGGGCCGTCGGTCTGGTCCAGCTGCGCCCGTACGACGGGTTTGGTGGAGGCGACCGTCAGGACCGGCCCGTCGGGGCCCACCTGGTCGGCGAGCGCCGCGTCGGCGGAGACCACCTTGACCGGTCCCGACTGGAAGACGACGTCGCCCCTGCCCACCCGGCCGGTGGTGTCGCGGTTGAGGGACTTCTGCCACCGTTTGACGGCGGCCTCGGTGTCCTTGCCGTACCAGACGTCGACGTACAGTCCCGCCCCGTAGCCCAGGTCCCGCAGGTTGCGCTCCAGCTGGAGCACGTCGCTGCCCCGGTCGCCGGTCTTCATCTCGCGGAACATCGGGACCGGCCCGTGGAGGAGGGTGACGGGTTTGTCGTTCAGCTCGTACAGCGCCTGCCCCGCGGCCAGCGTCCGCCCCTCGGTGGCGGCCACCGTGACGGTGCCCTCGACGGCGGACTTGACCGGGCGGCGCTGCGCGAAGTCGAGCCTGCCGTCGACCGTCTTGGACTGCACGAGGTCGGTGCGCACGATGGTCGTGGTGGCGGGCGGCAGATCGTCGCCCCGTCCCGGGGTGCCCGCGCCGCCGCCGTCGCCGAGGAGCAGGACTCCCCCGGTGACGGCGACGGCGGCGGTCGCCGCGCCGAGTGCGCGCAGAGCGGTGCCGCGCCTCACTGCATGCCGTCCAGACCGTCGAGCAGCTTCGACGCGCACGCCTCGCGGGCCTTTTTGTAGGCCGGTGAGTTCGAGTCGATGGACGGGGACGCCGGGTTCGGGTCGCCGCCCGGCTGGGCGTTGCCGCCGCTCATGGTCGGGTTGGTGAACCGGGAGACGCCGTTGTCGCGCATGCACTTGGCGTGCGCGAGCATCGACTCGTAGGACTTCTGCTGGTCGCGTTCGGGCTCGGCCGTCATGGCGGCCTGCAACTCGGGCACGCAGACGCCGTTCCTGCCGCCCTTGATGCCCTCGTTGCGGCCGGGCTGGGCACCGATCTCGTTGACCTTGTCCCAGTCGAGGTACCCGCTGAGCCTGGGGTCGGGGAAGTCCTTGTAGCCGCCCTTGGCGCGCATGCACTGGACGTACTTCAGCTGGGCGTCGTAGAAGGCGCTCTTGCCGGCGGGCGGGGCGCTCGGTCCGCCGTCGTCCTTCGCGGTGCCCGTCGCCGGCGCGTCCGGTACGTCGGCGATCGCGGTGTCCTTCTTGTCCGCCCCACCGGATTCGCCGCCGGAGCCGCCACCGCAGGCGGCGGAGAGTGCGAGGAGGGGCAGTGCCACGAGGGTGGCCAGGCGCAGCCGGGCGGTGGCGCGGGAGTTCGTGTCGGCAGCACGGGAGTTCGTGTCGGGGAGGTTCATGCGTCCCACGCTCGCCGTCGCGGATGATGGCCCGTCCATGGCCACATGATGGGAACGTAACAATGCCTCCGACCTGCGCCTCCGTCCCCGTCCGGGGTGGGGGAAACGGTTGCGGCGCGCCCATAATCGGCCCCATGCCGCATGTACTGCTCATCGAGGACGACGCGTCCGTACGGGACGGGATGGAGCTCGTGCTGCGTCGGCACGGGTACGGCGTGGACACCGCCGCCACCGGGGAACTGGCCCTCGCCCTGCTGGACGGCCCGGCCGGCGGGAGGGTCGAGCTGGCCGTGCTGGACCTGATGCTGCCCGGCATGGACGGCTTCGAGGTGTGCCGCCGCATCCGGGCCCGGACCGCCGCCCTGCCGATCATCATGCTGACCGCGCGCGGCGACGACCACGACATCGTGACGGGTCTGGAGGCGGGCGCCGACGACTACGTGGTCAAGCCGGTCACCGCACCCGTGCTGGAGGCCCGCATCCGGGCCGCGCTGCGCCGGGCGGAGCCGTCGGCGCGCCGGGGTCCGGACGCCGATCTCGCCGGACTGGTGATCGACCGCGCCGGGCTGACCGTCACCAAGAACGGCGTCCCCGTCCCGCTGCCGCCCACCGAACTGCGGCTGCTGCTGGAGCTGTCGGCCTCCCCCGGCCGGGTCCTCAGCCGCGAGCAGCTCCTCGAATCGGTGTGGGACCACACCTTCCTGGGCGATTCGCGGCTGGTGGACGCGGCGGTGGGGCGACTGCGGGCCAAGCTGGAGGACGTACCGGCCAAGCCCCGGTACGTGCAGACGGTGCGGGGCTTCGGCTACCGCTTCGGACCGCTGTGAGCCGTACGGGCGGCGGGGGTGGTGGGAGTGGGGGCAAGAGCAGGAGCGGGGGCCGTACTCCGCAGCGGCGCCGTCGGCGGTTCACTGGCGGCCTGCGTGTGCGGCTCGTCGTCACCTTCGTCGTCGTCGCCCTCGTCAGCGCGGCGACCGCGACCGCCCTCGCCTACCGGGACGCCCGCACCGCCGTCCTCCAGCGCACCCAGAACGCGGCCGTGGACGACTTCCGGAAACAGGTCGGCGCGGTGGCCGTCGACTTCGACCTGCCGCCCGACCAGCAGTCGCTGTCCCGGTTCGCGGCGAAGGTGTCGGAGCGCGTCGGCGGGAAGATCGTGGTCGCCCGCTACCAGGACCTGTCCGCCACCTCCGACTCGTTCGCCGACACGCGGTCCCGGATCACCGTCGAACTGCGCGCCGCCGTCATGACCGGTGACGGCGCGGGGTTCCAGCGGGTGCGGTGGCGGGGCGAGCCCTACCTGATCGTCGGTACGCCCGTCATGTTCGCCGACGGGGACCGCCGGGCCTCCGGTCTGGAGGTCTACGCGATCACCGATCTGCGGGCCGAGAGCGAGGACACGGCCGCCCTGCTCGACTCCGTACGGGCCGGCATCGTGCCGGTGGTCCTGCTGGCCGCCGTCCTGGCGCTGCTGGCGGCGGGGACGGTCCTGCGTCCGGTACGGAAGCTGGGCCGGGCCACCCGCGAGCTGGCGGCCGGGGACCTCGGCAGCCGGGTCGCCGTCACCGGGCGCGACGAACTCGCCGACCTGGCACGGACGTTCAACGACACCGCCGACGCCCTCCAGACGTCCGACGCGGAGCTGCGCGAACAGGAGGCGAAGGCGCGCCGTTTCGTGGCGGACGTGTCGCACGAGCTGCGCACGCCCCTCGCGGCGATGACGATGGTGGCGACCGTCCTGGAGGAGGACGCCGACCAGTTGCCGCCGGACGCGGCACGGGCGGCCCGTACCGTCGGCGCGGAGACGGCCCGGCTGTCCCGGCTGGTCGAGGACCTGATGGAGATCTCCCGCTTCGACGCCGGGGCGGTCCGGCTGAACGCGGCCGAGACCGACCTCGCCGACACCGTACGGGCGTCGCTGGCGTTGCGCGGCTGGACGGACCGGGTGCGGACGGACCTTCGCGAGGGCGTGCGGGCGGTGGTCGACCGGCGCCGGATCGACGTGATCGTGGCGAACCTGGTGGGCAACGCGCTGCGGCACGGCGCCCCGCCGGTCACCGTGACCCTCGGGACGTCCCGGGCGGCGGACGGGGAGTGGGTGGTCCTGTCCGTCGCCGATCACGGCCCCGGGCTGCCGCCCGATGCGCGGGAGCGGGTCTTCGACCGGTTCTACAAGGCGGACGCGGCCCGCACGCGCGGTGCGGCCGACGACAGCGGACAGGGCAGCGGCCTCGGTACGGCGATCGCGCTGGAGAACGCCCGGCTGCACGGCGGCACGATCGAGGTGACCGACATGACCGATGCGGCTGATGTGACCGACGTGGCTGACACAGCTGATGCGGCCGATGCGGCTGGTACGACCGGTGTGACCGACACGGGTGCCGACGGGCCGTGGCGCGGTGCGGTGTTCACGCTGCGGCTGCCCCTGCGACGTACGGAAGAGGACGCGGAGTGAGGGTTCGACCGGTGGGAACGGCTGCCGTGCTGGGGATCGTCCTGGTGGGGTGCGGGGTCCAGCCGACCGGGGTGGTGGACGCGGGCGAACCCGCGTCCGGGCTGACGCGCGGCATGCGGCTGTACTACGCGTCCGCCGACGGGCTGCGCGCAGTGCCCCTGATCGACAAGGAGGTCGAAGACCTCGGCGGGGTGCTGAAGCTGCTCGGGCAGGAGCCGCCCGAGGGACTCATCTCCCTCGTCCACCTCGGCGGCTACTCGGCGGTCGGCTCGGGCACCCGTGTCACGGTCAGCATCGACGGCCCCTACAGGGGCTCGGAACGCGACCAGGGCACGGGACAGGTGGTGTGCACGCTGGCGCGCGCCCAGTCCGTGCTCGAACCGAAGGTCGGGACCGATGACGTGGAGGTGACCCTGCGGCCGTCCGAGGGCGCCGCGCTGGGCCCCTACCGGTGTGCGGAGTTCCTCAACAGGTGAGCCGCGCAGGTGAGTTCACGGCGGCGGGCGGGCTGACGGGTTCACGGTGGCTGACCGGAGTGACGGATTCACAGTGGCTGACCGGAGTGACGGATTCACGGTGGCGGGGCGGGGTGACGGATTCACGACGGCGGGGCGGGCCTTCGTGAATCCGTGCGGCGGAAAAGGCCGGGCGGACGCCGGCCGCCCCTGCTAACGTCCCCGGCATGAAGCGCGCCGCCATGACGACGACGCCGGAGAGTGTCCCGGCGCGCTGACCCATGTATCAGTCCGAAGCCCCGGGGCGAGTGCCCCGGGGCTTCGTCCTGCGGTCACCCGCCCGATGTCCGCGAGGAGACCGTCATGCATGACCACCGCAGAATCGGCCGTGAACTGGGCCTGTTCGACACCGACCCGCTGATCGGCGCGGGCCTGCCGTACTGGCTGCCCGACGGTGCGACCGTCCGGCACACCCTGGAGGAGTACATCCGCGCCGCCGAACGGCGGGCCGGATACCGGCACGTCTGCTCGCCGGTGCTCGGCAAACGGGAACTGTACGAGATCTCCGGGCACTGGGCGCACTACAGCGACGACATGTTCCCCCCGATGGACCTCGGCGGCGAGCAGGTCGTGCTGCGGCCGAGCCTGTGCCCCCATCACGCGGTGATCTATCGCTCCCGCTCCCACAGCTACCGCGAACTGCCCCTGCGCATGGCCGAGCTCGGCGGCATGTACCGCTCCGAACTGTCCGGCGTGCTCGGCGGGCTGACCCGGGTCCGGGCCATCCAGCTCAACGACGCGCACATCTTCTGCACCCTGGACCAGGTCGCCGAGGAGGTACGGGCCGCGCTGGAGATGATCCGCCGGGCGTACAGGGCACTCGGCATCGTCCCGGTCCGCCACCGGCTCTCCCTGCCGGGCCCCGGGGGCAAGTACGTCGCCGCGCCCGAGCAGTGGCGGCGCTCCACCGAGCTGCTGGTCGACGTCCTCGACCGCTCCGGTCTGCCCTACGAGGCGGCCGAGGGGGAGGCCGCGTTCTACGGGCCCAAGATCGACGTCCAGGTCGCCGACGGAGCCGGCCGGGAGTCCACCCTGTCCACCGTCCAGGTCGACTTCCACCAGCCCGAACGGTTCGACCTGCGCTACATCGGCGCGGACGGTTCCGGGCACCGCCCGGTCATGGTCCACCGCAGCATCATCGGCAGTGTGGAGCGGGCCGTCGCCCATGTCGTCGAACGGCACGGCGGCGCCTTCCCCGCCTGGCTCGCCCCCACCCAGCTGGTGGCCCTCCCGGTCTCCGACGCCGAACTGCCGAACGCCGAGGCACTCGTGCGGCGATGCGCCGACCTGGGGCTGCGTGCCGAGGTCGTGGCGCCGGACCGCGGCAGCCTGGGTGCCCGGATCCGGGAGGCCCGCCTGGTTCCCTACCAGGCCGTCATCGGTGCGAGGGAGGCCGTGGACGGCCACGCCGCCCTGCGGCTGCGCGACGGCCGCCGGGTCGATCCGCGGCCGGTCGGCGAGGTGCTCGCCCGTATCGCCGCCCTCGTCGCCGCCCACGGCACCGAGCTGTGGTCCGACGCCGCCCCGTAACGGGCGGCGCGCTCGGGGTCCGCTGCTGACCAGTGGTTATGCTGCGCCGTAGTCATAGGGGAGGGAACAGGACATGGGCTTTCGCAGACTGTTCGGGCTGGGCAACAACGGAACCGACCAGGAATCACCGGAGATCGACACGCACATCACCACGGTCGCTCCGCTGCCCGGTCACATCCTTGAGGGCGAAGTCGTCCTCAAGGGCGGTGCCCAGGGCTTCAAGGTCGATCACCTCAACCTCGACGTCGAGGCCAAGAGCCACTACTACGACGGCACGCTCAGGGAGGAGAACGTGGTCGGCCTGGATGTCGGCCGCTACTCGTTCGATGTGGAGCCCGGCACGGAACAGAGGGTTCCGTTCAACGGGCGGCTGCCCTGGGAGTGTCCGGTCACCGAGCTCGGCGGCCAGGCCCTCGGCGTCGATGTGTCCCTGACCACCCGGCTGAGCTGGGAGACCGAATCCCCGGTCAGGGACCTGGACTTCCTGCACATCGTGGCGCCGCCGCTCTACGAGGCGGTTCTGGAAACGTTCGCCGAGGAGGGCTACCGGGTCGGCGGATCGCAGTTGATCGACTCATACATCCCCGATGTGGAGGCGCACCAGGGCCTGTATCAGATCTTCTTCGTCAACAACCCCGCGAATCCGGGCCGGTTCGGGGAACTGGAGATCGTCTTCCATCAGAACGTGGTCGGCGCCATGGTCTACGTCCGCCGCGCCGCCCGCTCCGTGTTCGAGTGGGAGGAGAAGCCCTTGGTGCGTTCCTTCCCGGCCGCGCACCACGAGGTGGGGCAGATCGGTTTCGGGGAGCGGGTGCGCGGCGCGATCTCCGAACTCGCGCTCCTGGACCGCTGAGGGACGAACCCCCGGGCGCGAACCTCCGGGCGCGAACCTCCGGGTACGCGCTCACCGGCCGGGGTGTTGCCGTTGACAGGCGTACGTCACCGGCACCACCCCGGGAACGGCTCCCAGGCGGGCAGGGGCGGATGACGGCCCGTCGTGTCGGTGCGAAGAACCGGTGGGGTCCACGTTCCACTCCCGGGGCAGCGTCGGAACACCACTTCGTGAGTGAAGCCCGGCGGACGCCCGAGGCCCGGTTGTCGAAGTCGGTCGCCGAACCGATCCGGCGACCACCGCTCCCGGGCCGGACCGCGGCCCTTGGATCGGCCGTGTCGCCGGTCGTGCGGCCGGTCAGTGGCCGGTCATGTGGGCGAGTACCCGGGCGGCGCCGTCGGGGCCGAATGCCTCGTCGATGGCCTCGGCCGCCCCCTCGGCGGCCTCGACGGAGCGCGGCAGGAGGATCTTCTCGTAGGCGATGACGGCCCGGTCGACGGTGGCGTGGTCGACAACGGTGTTGTTGGTGGTGACGTGGCCGACGGCGGCGTGGTCGGTGGTGGCGTGGTCGATGAGGGCCCGTGCGAGGTCGGCGCCGTCGAGCATGGCGAGGTTGGCGCCCATCCCGGAGAACGGGGACATGAGGTGGGCGGCGTCGCCGAGGAGGGTGAGGCCGGGGGTGTGGGGCCAGGTGTGCGGCACGGGCAGGGCGTACAGGGGCCGGTTGACGTATCCCGTGTCCGTGTCGGTGATGAAGCCGAGCAGGTCGTCGCCCCAGCCTGTGAACTCCTCCAGGAGGGCGTCGCGTACGGCGGCGGTGTCGGTGAGGTCGAGCCCGGCCCGCCGGTGCCAGTCCTCGTCGACGCGCATGCCGATGTGGACGCGGATGTGTCCGTCGCCGTTGCGCTGGGCGACGAAGCCCCGATGGTCGTGCAGGGCCATCATGGTGCCGGCGGCGGTGAGCGCGGCGAGCCGGGGGTGGCGGGTGTCGACGTCGTCGAGGCCGGTCTCGACGAACGTGACACCGGTGTAGTCGGGTGTCACGTCCGTCAGCAGGGAACGGACCCCGGACCAGGCCCCGTCGGCGCCGATGACGAGGTCCGCGTCAGCGGTGGTGCCGTCGGCGAAGTGCAGGCGGTGGACGCCGTCGCCGAGGGGCTCGACCCGGGTGAGCTTGTGGGCCCAGCGAACGGTGCCGGGTTCGAGGGAGTCCAGCAGGAGTCCGCGCAGTCGGCCGCGGTCGATCTCGGGGGCGCCTTCGTCGCTGTCGGCCTCGGGCGGTATGCCGTCGAACACGATCCGGCCGTCGCGGCCGACCACGCGCATCTGCCGGCCCTCGGGGCGGGACAGCGCGAGGAAGTCGTCCAGCAGTCCGGCCTCGCGCAGGGCGTACCGGCCGGAGCCGGGGTGCATGTCGAGAGTCCCGCCCTGGCCGCGGGCCTCGGGAGAGGCCTCCAGGTCGTGGACGGTGACGGCGATGCCGTGCCGTTGGAGGACGCGGGCACAGGTCAGTCCACCCGGTCCGGCACCGACGATGACGATCCGGGGGGAAAGTGCGGTGTTCATGGTGGTGCTCCGTTCGGGCGCACAGCGGTGCCGTGGAGTGTGGTGGGTGAGTCCCGGGCCCCGGGACGGGGCCGAGAGGCAGGGAAAAGGAGGCAGAGGGCAGGGCGGAGGAGAGCCGGGGCCTGACGGACCCTCACACCCGCCACTCCAGAAAAGCACAACGACTCACTAAGTGCAACGAGTCAACTTTTAAAGCTGGGCAACTGAAGAGGTAAGGTCCCTGCATGGCCGATACCGAAACCGAAACCGAGGCCGATACCGAAACCGGCGCCAGTGCCAGCACCGGCGCCGACACCGGTGCTGCCGCCGGCGCCCCGGCGGCGTCAGCACCCATGGGCCGCCGAGAGCGCAAGAAGGCAGCCACTCGCCAGGCCATCGCCGACGCGGCACTGCGGCTGTTCCTTGAGCGCGGGTACGACGACGTCGGCATCCGCGAGATCGCGGACGCCGCCGACGTGTCGACCACGACGCTGTTCAAGCACTTCCCCGTCAAGGAAGCCCTCGTCTTCGACGAGGACGCCGACCAGGAAGCACGGCTGCTCGCGGCCGTGCGCGAGCGTCCCCGGGACCGGTCCGTTCCCGCGGCCCTGCGCGAACACGCACTGCGCCACCGCATGGCGTCCGCGGACGGCGACGCCCGTTTCGCCGCCTTCTCCCGCCTGGTGAACGACACCCCTCCCCTGCGCGACTACCTCCAGGCCATGTGGCTGCGCCACACCTCCGCCCTGGCCCGGGCGATCGCCGAGGAGAGCGGCCTTCCGGCCGACGATCCCGCCTGCACCGCCCTGGCCCACTTCGCCCTCGAAGCACCCCGCACCGCCCTCGGCCACGACGACCCCCGCCGGGCCGTCGTCCGCGCCTTCGAACTGCTGGAGAACGGCTGGCACGGCCTCACCCCCGCCGGAGGGTGAAGCAGCCGCACGCCCCGACCGGCCGCGGGACTCCTCCGTCTTCCTTCCCTCCCCTCCCCACATCGCTCCTGGGAAAGGCGCCTCCCCCGCGCGGGTGAGATGCACCGTTCTCAGGAGCGATGTGGGCGGGGGCGCACCCGGCAAGCATGGTGACCAGGAATCGAGAAACCCGGAGGTCATCGTGGCCGTCTCCGCGACGGGCAGCGTGCGGGACAGAACATCGTCCGGTGCTTCGGCGGGGCGCGGGCACGACGGAGGCCAACGACGGCGATGGCCCGAGCGGGCCCCTGCTGCCGCCGTCGCGAGCAGCGTGGTGTACGCCGCCGTCGAGACCGCCTGGGCGGTGACGGGAAGCACCGTGCCCTTCACCCGGCACATCCCCTACTCATCGACCGCCCAGTTCGTCCTGGCCGCTCTGGCCCTCGTCGCCGGTGCCGCCTGCCGGGTCGCCGGGAGGCCGCCGGAGCAGTGGGGGCGCTGGGGCCGGCGGGCGGTGACGGCCGGACTCGCCCTCACCGTCCCGGTGTTCGCGATGGGCATGGCCGCCCTGCCCGCCTATTTCGTCACCCTGGCGTCCGGTTCGGGACCGGAGAGCGTCACCGGACTGGTCCATGTGCTGCTGAGCACGGCCCTCGTCTCCTGTCTCGTCCCAGTCGGGCTGTCGTACCGCCGACGACTGACCGGCAGATGCCCCCGTTGCGGAAGCGGAAGCGAGAACGGGAACGGGAACGGGAACGGGAGCAAGTACGAGAACAGAAGCGGGCACGAGCACGGGCACGGGTACGGGTACGGGAATGAGCACGGGCACGATGGCGGCCGTGACGTGCCGGTCCGCCATCCCGACGCCTCCACTGCCCCGCCCCGTACCCGGAAGGCTGCCTACCTGTTGCTGTGCGGGCTGCTGCCGTGGGCCACGGTCAAGACCGTGTGGACGCTGGGCGGTGACGCGTTCGGCGTCACCGCCGAGAAGTGGAAGGAGTCCAACTCGGGCGGCTCGGAGGCGGTACGGGCGCTCGCCGCAGTGGGTATCGACGTCACCGTACTGGCCGCGGGGCTGGGCATCTTCCTGCTGACCGGCCTGATGTACCGGTGGGGGCAGGTGTTTCCCCGCTGGGTGCCGTTCCTCTCCGGGCGTCGGGTGCCGCGCCTGCTGCCGCTGGTCCCGGCCTGGCTGACGGCCGTCGGCCTGTCGGTGTACGGGGTCGTCCTGGTGATCTGCACCCCGCTCGCGGCCCTCGGCGTGCTGCCCGCTCCGGAACCCGACGCGGAGTTGGGCGCCACCCCTGCCGGGACTCTGTGGCTGGCGGCCTTCGGAGGGCTGGCGTTCGGCGGGTTGGGCTTCGGCCTCCTCCTGGCCTCCCGCTCCTACTACGCCCGCACCCGCCCCGTCTGCGCCACCGCGTTCGACCTTACGGAGACGGAGGCAGGGACGGAGACGGAGACGGGGACGGGAACGGAGGGACTCGGCGCGTCCGTGACCGGGCGGCACGGACCTGCCGCGCCCGGCCCGGTTCCGGTGAGTCCGGCGGGGTGCGGTGGAATGGGTCGGCACGAGGTGAAACCGAGTGGAGCGAAACGGAGTTGAGTGATGGGTGAGTTGTCCGCGTTGGACAGTGTCCTGGGGCATGCCGCCCGGGTCCGGCTGACGGAGTCCACCACGTTCCACGAGGACTCGGCGGGCGGCGGGGTCGTCGTGGATCTCTCCCGCCCCGGCGAGCTCGACGGTCTGCGGACGGCCATGGCGGTGGGCTCGCTGCCCGGCAGCGTGTGCATGTGCTCGGGGGACGTCCAGCTCGAATTCCTGGACGCACGCGGCCTGTTCCTGACCGCCGCGTTCCTCCACCACGGCGTGACGCTTCGCTGGGACGGCTGGGACGGCGACGCGGTCCTCGCCGACGGCCGGTCGCTCCTGCGTTGGCTGGACCTGCACGGCGTTCCCGGTCCCCTGCGGCAGTTCGAGGAGGACGAGCTCCGGTACCAGCAGGCGGGCGAGGAGGAGAAGTCGTGGCTCGCGGCGATGCCGCCCGCCCTGAACGAGCTCTCCGAGGCGATGCTCAGTCTCTCCCGGACCGGCGGGAGCGCGTCGCCCCAGCTCCTGGCCTCGGCACGGGACCGGCTGCGGCAGTCGGTCCCGGACCCGACGGATCGGGCGCTGCTGCTGTTGGCCTGGTGCGGTGCGGGCAGCGGTCGGTGCTCGGGTTTCCCCTCGCACGAGGCAGTACCGGGGCTGCTGCTCCGGGACGTGCCCGTGGCGGAGATCATCGCCGGATTGCAGGACCTGCGGGCCGATGCCCGCCACGACGCGGGGGCGGTCCGTCACCTCGTCGGCTGGAAGAGCCGGCCCGAGCAGAAACAGGACGTGGACGCCCTTCCCGCACCGCTCAGAGCCCGCCTCCTGCAAGGGGCCCGGACATCCGGCGACCCGGACAAGCAGGCCAGGGCGGAGCACTGGTTGGCATGACCCCGGCCGGGCCGGTGTCCTTCCGCCCCGGCCGCAGTGGCCGGGGACCGTCCCTGCCGGGGTGACCGAGGTGGCTGCTCCTGCCGGGGTGGCCGAGGTGACCGTCCCGGCCGGGGTGACCGGAGGTATCGCGGTCGGGGGCGTGGTTCAGCCGAGTTCCTTGTTCGGCACGTACGCCGCGCAGCGGCAGGTACCACTCGGTGTGAACTCGCCCGGGGCGAAGTCGTCCCCGGTGCCGCCCTCGTGGTCACGGCTCTGGTGCTTGCAGGTGCGGCACCACTGCTTGGGCGTGGCGATGAGGAGCATCGGCAGAAGGGACACGAGGCCGATGCTCCCGAAGAGGCAGAGCAGGACGAGGAGGTTCTTCCCCACCTTTGCCTTCCCTCCCTTTCCGTGACGGCCGGTCGCCGTCGGCCTCTCCACACGGTAGTCCCGTACGACCCGTTCTGCTGACGGTGATTCAGTACCCGTCGTACGGGAACCGGATGGCGGGATGCCGGGTGCCCCCATGGGTTCGGGCAAGTCTCTGCGGGGTGGTGGAGGCTCGGCGGCGTCAGCCTTCCGTGGTGGTGTCGGCCTCGGCGTATTCGTAGATCCAGCCCGCAGAGGTGCCGGGGGCTCGGACTGCCAGGTAGGCGTGTTCGGCTGTGGGATTCCAGGGTCCTGGTGCTCGACCGGGGCGGCCTCGGAAGCCGGCGGGCGGCAGTCCTGCCTGGCCGAGTTCGACGATTTTGGTCCGCCCGTCGAAAGGGCCGCCGACGATCTTGATGCCGACGGTGTTGTTGACGATTTCACCCGCGAGCCAGCGACGGATGAGTGTCAGGTGCTCGGAATCCTCGTCCCCCATGCCCGAAGCTGACCATGGGCCTGGGCGGAGGGCAAGCAGGTCTCAAGTCGCTCGGACGGGTTGGAGTTCGTAGAAGGTTCCGTCGCGGAGCATGGCGAAGAGAACGTCGGCCCGGCATCTGGCGCGGCGGGGCACGGAAGGTCTCCGGAGCACACCACACGTGGCGCGAGCACGTCACCTCCGGCGGGGAAGTGGCCCTCCTGGCCGCCCTGTTGGCCCTGATCTCGGGCTTTCCCGGTGTTCGGGTGCTGCTGCATTTGCGGGGGCGCCGGCCGCGGTGACGCCCCACCCCGGCCACGGCAGACGGCCCCGGGCAGGACCGACAGACACCGCCACCGCCACCGCCACCGGCGGTAGTACCCGGCAGCGGCCGGGCCCGCTCAGGGACCGGCCGGTGGCCTCGCCGCCGTGACCAGGCCGCTCTCGTAGGCGACGATCACCAACTGGGCGCGGTCGCGGCAGCCCAGTTTGGTGAGCAGCCGGCCGATGTGGGTCTTCACGGTGGCGAGGCCGAGGTACATCCGTTCGGCGATCTCGGTGTTGGACAGGCCGCGGGCGACGAGGACGAGGACTTCCCGCTCGCGTCCGGTCACACCGTCCAGGGTGCCCGGCAGTGGTCGCGAGGGTTGCGGACGGCGGGCGAACTCCGCGATCAGGCGCCGTGTCACGGCCGGTGCCAGCAGTGCGTCACCGGCGGCGATCACCCGTATCGCCGCGATCAGTTCGCCGGGCGGGGTGTCCTTGAGCAGGAAGCCGCTGGCACCGGCCCGCAGCGCGGCGTAGACGTACTCGTCCAGGTCGAACATCGTCAGCATCAGCACTTTGACGTCCGCCGTTCCGGGAGAGCCGCAGATCTGCCGGGTCGCCTCGATGCCGTCCATGCCGGGCATCCGTACGTCCATCAGGACCACGTCCGGCAGGTCCTGCCGGGCGCATCGCACCGCCTCCGTCCCGTTCGCCGCCTCCGAGGTGGCCACCAGGCCGGGTTCGGCGTCGACGAGCACCCGCAGGCTGCCGCGCAGCAGCGTCTGGTCGTCGGCGATCAGGACCCGGATCGGGTCGCCTGCCGGCTCTGCGCCACGGAACGGCCCGACGCTGTCGGACAGCTCTGCGCCACGGAACGGCCCGGCGCCGTCGGGCAGTTCTGCGGACGGGGGCAGGCCGCCCGCCGGTTCGGTGGGGTGGGTCATGGAGTCTCCTCGTACGGCAGGATCGCGCGCACCGCGAAGCCGCCCGCCGGGCGCGGTCCGGCGGTGAAGGTGCCGCCGTACAGGGTGACGCGTTCGCGCATGCCGACGATGCCGTGGCCGCCGGGTGCCGTGGCCGGGGACGTCCGGGGCGTCCGGGGTGTTCGGGGTGTCCGGTCGCCCCCGTCGTCGGTGATCCCGATCCGGACCTCGTGGCCGTCCGCGTCGACCGTCACCTCGCAACGGGCTCCCGGACCGGCGTGCTTGGCCACGTTGGTGAGCGATTCCTGCACTATGCGGTAGACGGCCGGTGCGACTCCGTCGGGCAGGTTCCCGGCACCGCGCATCGTCAGCCGAGCACCGGCCCGCTCGACGAGTTCGGGGAGCGCGTCGATGCCGGGCACCGGGTCGAGGGAAGCGGGCAGGGCCTCGCCCTCGGGTGTGCGCAGCACCCCGAGCATCCGGCGCATGTCGTTCAGCGCGGTACGGCTCGTGCGCTCGATGACCCGCAGCGCGTCGTGCGCCTCCTGCGGTCTGACGTGCAGCACGTGGTTGGCGACACCGGCCTTGACCGCGATCAGGCCCATGCTGTGCGTGACGACGTCGTGCAGTTCGCGGGCGACCCGCAGGCGTTCCTCCGTGACGGCCCGCCGCGCGAGCTGCTCCGCCGCCCGGACGGCGAACGCGCGTCTCTGCCGCACGGCCCGTCCCAGCTCCCAGGTGCCGAGCAGGACGGCGCAGCCGAGCAGCGGCAGTCCCGGACCGGCCTGCCACCAGTACGCGTCACCGGCGCGCACCGCTCCGACGACACCGGCCGCGACGAGGACCGCCGTCGCCAGGACGGGCAGCCACCGTTGCCACCAACGGCGCGACGGCAGGGTGAGGGCGACGGTGTAGAGGGCGAACGCCACCGACAGGAACGGGTCCCATGTGACCCCGCGCACGACGGCCACGGCCGTCGCCGCCAGTACGACCGCGAACACGGGCAGCGGCCGGATCCTCCGTACGGCGACGGGCACGGTGGCCGCGGCCACGAGCACGATCCGCTCCCACGACACCGGGTCCGCCCCGGACGACGCGGCCGACGACGCGCCGGGAGCCGGTCCGGTCAACAGCAGCGCCGCCACGTAGAGGAACACGAACACGC
The DNA here is from genome assembly GCF_040612315.1 of Streptomyces sp. NPDC006435. Classification (NCBI taxonomy): domain Bacteria; kingdom Bacillati; phylum Actinomycetota; class Actinomycetes; order Kitasatosporales; family Streptomycetaceae; genus Streptomyces; species Streptomyces sp. NPDC006435. The sequence continues at coordinate 87,186 of NZ_JBEXPY010000018.1, read as the reverse complement.
AGTCCAGGCCGATGTGCTGGCGCCGGCTCAGCCGCCGGGCCAGGATCGGATGATCGTCCGGGTCCACCTCAGTACCTGCTCGCACCGCTCGACCCTATCCAGGGGGCACGGCGCACCGCCTCGGCCCTGCGGTCGGTTCCGGCCCTCCACCCGTGGTCGGACGCACTCCCCGGAACACGGCCCTTCTCCACCCACAGGTGGAGCGAAGCCGGTCGGTCCCGGGCCGGACGCGGCGGACGCCCCGGTTCGCGGACCATCACCGGCATGATCGAAGCGACCGAACTGACCAAGCGCTACGGGGGAACCACCGCCGTGGACGGGCTCACCTTCCGGGTGCGGCCCGGTCTGGTGACCGGGTTCCTGGGCCCCAACGGTGCGGGGAAAACAACCACGTTGCGCATGATGCTGGGCCTGGACCGGCCGACGGCCGGCGAGGTGCGCATCGACGGCGCACCGTACCGACGGCTGCGCGACCCGCTGCGCACGGTGGGTGCGCTGCTCGACGCCGGGGCCGTGCATCCCGGCCGGACCGCGCTGAACCATCTGCGGTGCCTGGCCCGGAGCAACCGGATCCCGGTGCGCCGGGTCCATGAGGTGATCGAGCTGGTCGGGCTGTCGGGCGTGGCGGACCGGCGGGCGGGGACGTTCTCACTGGGCATGGGTCAACGGCTGGGCATCGCTGCGGCGTTGCTCGGCGACCCCGCCGTCCTGGTGCTCGACGAGCCGGTCAACGGGCTCGACCCGGAAGGCGTCCGGTGGATCAGGAACCTCGTGCGGGACCTGGCGTCCCAAGGGCGCACCGTCCTGATGTCCAGCCACCTGATGGGCGAGACGGCGCTCACTGTGGACCGTCTCGTCGTCATCGGCCGCGGTCGGCTCCTCGCCGACACCACCATGGCCGATTTCGTCGACAGGTACGCGGACGCGGGCGTACGGGTGCGCACGCCGGAACCGCGGCGGCTGCGCGCCGTGCTGGACGGCGCGGGCATAGCGGTCACCGACCGTGCCGACGGCAGTCTGAGCGCGGCCACCGGACCGGAACGGATCGGCGAACTCGTCGCGGCACACGCGGTTCCCGTGCACGAGGTGACCCGGAGCACCGCGTCCCTGGAGGAGGCGTTCATGCGGCTGACCGCCGACGCGGTCGAGTACCGGGCGGAACGACGAGGAGGGACGGAACGGCCGGGGAAAACGAAACAACCGGGAGGGGCGGAACGGCCGGCGGCGGAACGTCGAGGAGAGGCGAACCGGCCGGGAAGGGGAGTCAGGTGACCGGCAACTCGCCCCGGGCGGTGTTCGCCGCCGAGTGGATCAAGATGTGGACCGTGCGCTCGACCGGCCTCACCCTGTTGCTGGCCTTCGCGCTCAGCACCGGCATCGGCATCCTCGTCCCGCTCTCCTGGCGTGCCGACATCGAGAGCGTCGTCAATTTCGACCCGCTGGCCGCCGCCCTGTACGGCGTGACCCTCGGGCAGCTCGCCCTCGTCGTCCTCGGCGCCCTGCTCGTCGGCTCCGAGTACTCCTCCGGCTCGATCCGGACCTCGCTGGCCGCGGTGCCGGGGCGCGGTCTGTTCTACGGCGGCAAGGTGCTGGCCGGTGCCCTGACCGCCCTCGTCGCGTCGACGGTGATCGTCGTCGTCACGTTCCTCGCGGCGCAGGCGGCGCTCGGCCCGTACGGCACCACGCTCGGCGCGGACGGGATCCCGGCCGCGCTCGCCGGGGCCGTGGTCCATCTGACGTCGATCTGCGTCATCGCCATGGGGGTCACGGCCATGGTGCGCAGTGCGGCGATCTCGATGGGGATCCTGCTCCCCGTGCTGTTCCTCGGGTCCCAGGGGCTCGGCAACGTACCCGCCCTGAAGCCGGTCCTGCGGTACCTCCCCGACCAGGCGGGCCTGGTGCTGATGCACATCGCCGCGCCGTCCGGAGACAGCCGTTTCGGTCCCGGCTACGGCCCCGGAGCGGCCCTCTGCATCCTCCTGGCCTGGACGGTAGCCGCGCTGATCGGCGGTTGTCTGGTCCTGCGCCGACGCGATGCCTGAGGTCCGGTCAGCCCTTCGCGTCGTGGCCGTCCCGGGCGGCCGGGCACTCAAACGGAACAGCCGAACGGGCGGGGCAGGGGTTGTGTGAACTGGCCGGAAAAGTGGATTCCAGGGCGTCAGCGGAACGTCAGTCGGACGTCAGCACAACGGCAGGACAGGAGCTGAGGCTATGAGCAGACCAGCCGCCGCACCCGGCAGCGAACCTCACCGACCGCACCTCACGGGGAGCCCCACATGCGTACCTCCATCCGCCGCCCTGCCGTACTCGCCGCGACCGCCGTCGCCGCCCTCAGCCTGACGCTCACCGCCTGCGGCGACGAGGGCACGAAGGACAACGGGGCCGTCACCCCCGCCGCCACTGTCGCCGCGACCGTCGCCGCCTCGACCGACACGGACACCTCGGGCTCGGCCACCCCCGACGCCACCGTTGCCGCGACCGTCGCCGCCGCGACGGACGCGGGCACCTCCGGCGTCGCCACCACCACCCAGGTCGGTGTCAAGAAGAAGGCCCCCTCCAAGGTTTCCTCCAAGACCTCCTCCAAGGCCCGTGCCAAGGCCCCCGCCTGCACCGTCGGTGATGTGAAGATCTCCGCGGCCAAGCAGCCCGGCGTGCCCACCACGCACATCACGCTGACCGCGACCAACGTGTCGGGCCGCTCCTGCACGCTGCTCCAGTACCCGCTGCTCGCGTTCGGTGAGCTCCCCCAGACCTCCAAGGACGTCCCGCCCGTCGCCAAGAGCAAGCCCGGCACCCCCATCGTGCTGAACGCCGGCACCCCGGCCTACGCGGCCGTACGGATCAACAACGGTGGTGTCGACGAGGAGACCCGCACGGTCCGCTCCTTCTACGTGAACCTCTTCGCCGCCGACGGCCCCGCCGAGGGCAGCGAAACCGTCACCGCGCCCAAGGGCGGCATCGCGGTCGACGACGCGGTCGCGAAGACCGGCTACTGGACGTACGAGCTGCGCAACGGCGCCGACGAGTTCTGATCCGACCCGCCGCCGGTGCCCCGGTGCCCCATGCGCCGGAGCACCGGCGCATGGGTACGAGGCACGGGTACGGGGACATGACGGGGCCGTGCGGCAGTTCTGCCGCACGGCCCCGTCGCGGATCGGGATCACTGACAGCTGCGCTGCCAGTTCCAGCCGATGAAGGTGTTCTTGAGCTCGACGTCGAAGCGGCAGCTCGCGGTGCCGTCGGCCTTCAGCTCCACGTACGAGTGGTGCGTGTTGGCGTACCGGTCGCCGGAGGTGTCGAAGATCCCCTTGTAGGAGAACGCGGCGTGCGCCTCGTTGTTGGAGACCGCGCAGTCGGCGAGGCAGTCGGCGTTCTTGCTCGACGACACCAGCGACCAGCCGGCGTTCCACGGCTCGCGGTTCCACTGCTGGGTGGCGTCGGTGGAGGCGGTGGTGATCCTGGTGCCGTCGGTGGTCCAGGTGGAGGTGGTGTAGAGGCCGGTCATCCGGATGTTGCAGCAGTCGTACATCTCGGACGCGCTGTTCACCTGCCGGGTGCCCGCGGCGACGGCGGCACCGATGGTCCTCGCCGAGACCTCGGCCGCTCCTGCGCCGCCCTTCGTCACCCGCTGCACCGGGCCCAGCTGCGGCTTGCAGTCGGGGCCGATGGTGATCTGCTGCTTCACCGCCGTACCGGCCGGAGGCACGGGCAGCGACCCGGACAGCTTCACGTCCGTGCACGCCTGTCCGGCCCGGGCACCCGTCGAGGCCTCACCGAGCGGGGCGGCCGTGGCGGGAGCGGCCGACAGCACGAACAGACCGGCCGCCGCCGCGATGGCGAGTGTCATTCGGTTACGCAATTGCCTTGCCTTTCCTAGAAGTTCGGACGGAGCGTAGCCACGCCTGTTGGAATCCGCGTCGACAGCCGGAAGGGTTGGCACGAAGCTGACGGCCACCCCGTCGCGCACCTCCTTCCACCTTGGCAGCTTCCTGCCAAGGCCGTTGTCCGGCGGTCGGCCGCGGCGGAAGAGTGGGGCCGCCGCTTCCGCCCGGGACGTTGTTCTTGCCGGGCGTTGTTCTTGCCAGGCGTTGTTCTTGCCAGGCATTGTTTTGCCGGGCGTTGCTTCCGACGGGGATGTCGTTCCTGTCCGGGACGGTGCCCCCCTGATCAGGGCGTCGCCCTGCCACCGGGCGATAACCTCGGCCGCATGGACGAGATCGGTGGGGTGGAAGTCATCGCGTTCGCGGACGCGGAGGCGTTCGAGAACTGGCTGGCCGAGCACGGCACGCGCCATGAGGGCGTGTGGATCAAGGTGGCCAGGAAGAAGTCCGGCATCCCGTCGGTCACCGACGACGAGATGGTCGACGTCGGACTGTGCCACGGCTGGATCTCCGGCCAGCGCCGGTCGTTCGACGAGCAGTACTACCTGCAGAAATACGTGCCGCGCCGCCCCAGGAGCCTGTGGTCGCAGGTGAACGTGGACAAGGTGGCGGAGCTGACGGCAGCGGGCCGGATGCGCGAGGCCGGACTGGCCGAGGTCCGCAGGGCCCAGGAGGACGGCCGGTGGGCGGCGGCCTACGCGTCGCAGCGAACGGCGGCGGTACCGCCCGAACTCGCGGCGGCACTCGACGCGGACCCCGGGGCCCGCGAGGCGTTCGAGGCCCTCGACAGGACCGCGCGGTACCAGCTGATCCTGCCGTTGCTGCAGGCGCTCACCCCGGACGCCCGGAAGGCCCGGCTCGACAGGATCCTGCACGCGCTCGGCCCTGACGACCGGTCGTAGCAACCAGCCGTCAGCCGTGCCGACCGGCCGCGACAGCTGGTCGGAGCCGGGGCCGCCGGGACGAAACCCGTTGTCCAGGGCGGTCCCACCGGCGTTAACGTGCGCCCTATGACTGACACGGATCTTCCCCCGCGCCTGACACGGCTCACCTTCCACGGCCCCTTTTCCGAGGCCCGCGCCGCACGGACGGTCGACAGGCTCGGCCGGACGGCACCCGCCCGGGTCCTGGACATCGGTTGTGGCTGGGGGGAGTTGATGCTCCGGGTCCTCGACGCGGTGCCGGGGGCCACCGGGGTCGGGGTCGATCTCGACACCGCGAGCCTGGCCCGGGGGCATGCGAACGCCGAGGCCCGCGGGCTGGGCGGACGCGTGGAGTTCGTCGAGGGGTCCGCCGCGGAGACGGATCACGGGCCCGCCGACCTCGTCCTGTGCCTCGGGGCCAGTCATGCCCTCAGCGGGGCGGAACCCCCGCAGCACATCTCCGAGGCGCTCGATGCGCTGCGCCGGACGGTCGCGCCGGGAGGACGGGTCCTGCTCGGCGAGGGCTTCTGGCAGCGTCCCCCCACCACCGCCGAACTGGACGCGATGTGGCCGGGCGCCCACGCCGGCGAGTACCAGGACCTGGCCGGACTCGTCGACCTCACGGTGTCCGCCGGATTCCGGCCCTCCTGGATCGAGACGGCCGACGCCGACGAGTGGGAGAACTTCGAGTCCGGCTACCAGTCGGACGTGGAGGAGTGGCTGGCCACCCACCCGGACCATCCGCTGGCGGAGGAGACCCGCGAGCGTGTCGACCGGCACCGGGCGAACTGGCTGAAGGGCTACCGGGGAGTGCTCGGGATGGCCTACCTCACGCTGGTTCCCGTCGGCTGAACGAACTGCTCCCCGCCACGGAAGGAACGGGACCGGGCGGAAGGGACAGGCGGGTCGGACGAGCCGGGGCGGACACGATCGGTCGTGTCCGCCCCGGCTCGTCCGGGCACCCTCCCGAACTCTCGTGGGAGCAAGGTACCTTCGGCCCCATGTCACTCGCTCCCGACGACGAGATCCGCAGCCGCGACGAACTGGTCGCCTTCGTCCGAGAACTGCACCAGGACCACCTCCGTCGGGGGCACGAGTGGGAGAACCAGAGCCTCGATCACTTCCTCGGGGCCCTCGCGGCGTGGATGGACGACGCGCCGGGCTGGTACCGGAACTCCGGTGAGCAGCTCCCCGAGGAAGGGGACTGGACCTTCTTGGCCAGAGCCCTTCGAGCCGCCACCGTCTACGAGTGAATCCGCTTCCGGAACGGTCGGGCCCCGGCGGGAGGGACGTGTTCCGCCCACGGGCGTCGATGTCGGACCCGGGGGTTATGGTCGCCACCATGGCTAACCGTTCTTACCTCTACTCCACGAGCACGCCGCCGGACTCGGACTCGAACCCGAAGAAGATCCGGTGCATCTCCGAGCACAACTGGAGCATCCCGCTGGCGCACCAACTGCTTGTCGGGCGTGGGACGACCAGGGTCCCGTCCATGATCTGGAACCTGCGCATCGGCATCGCCGCGGACTTCGACGGCGGCGCCGCCCTGCTCGGCGACCTCCTGCGCGTGGTCGGGCAGGGGCTCGAGGACGACAGCGAGTTCGCCGAGTGCGTCGCCGGGACCACGGCCCACCTGGAGAAGCAGCGGGACCGGTTCTTCGTCCTGGAGACGGGGGAGATCGTCTCGCTCCAGGAGGACGAGGACCCCGAGGAGTCGGTGGAGTACCTGGTCACCCGCGAGATACCCGATGCCGTGGCCCGTGCCGAGGCCGCGATCGCCGGGAACGACGACGCGTGGCTCGCCTCCGTCAGGAAGGACTGGCGGGACCACTTCGCCTCTTTCTACAGCGACGCGCTCTACTTCTCGTTCCCCGAGGGCTGACCGGGGCCGGGGACGTCCGCCGCGACCGCGGCTGCGGTTGTCGGCCACGGCTGTGGTCGTGGCTGCGGCGGCCGTCCCGGGTCAACGCCGTTCGGCCCGGGACGGGAGCCGGTCCGCAGGCGGTTCGGGCAGCCAGTCGCGGGCCGGGTCGTACTCCAGCCACCGGCTCCGCCCCGCTTCCTCGGCGCAGGAGGCGACGAGACCGTTCAGCCCCGGGTGCGGGTCGCCGGTGCGCCACAGCAACGACCAGGCGTACAGCGGCGTGGGGTCGACCAGCGGGACGGATCGCAGACCGGGGATCCGCGGCAGCGGCACGTCGGCGGGCAGCAGCGAGAAGCGGTGCGGCTCCTGAGCCACCTCGGTGAGGAAGTGGGCGAGGCCCAGGTTCACGCCCGCCGTGCTGGCGCGGATGCCGAATCGGTCGGCGAACCGGCGGAGGAAGTCGAGCCTGCCCAGCGCGCCGGGTGTCCACAGCACGCTGTCGCGCAACCGGTCCGGCCTCAGCGCCGGTTCGGCCGCCAGTGGATGGTCCGTGCTCAGTACGGCGTCCACCGGTTCGAGACGGACGAGGCGGTGGGCCAGCCCCGCGGGCAACGGGGGGTGGACCCGGCCGAAGGCCGCGTCGATGTCGCCGCGCAGCAGTGCCGCCGCCACCGACGGCAGATCTCGTCCGTGCCCCGGCGCCAGTTCCCCGGCCCGTCCGGCGACCCGGGCCAGGGTCCGCATCGGTGCGTAGAGGTGTCCCCAGACGTCGACGCGCAGCGGACGGTCCTTCCCGACCGCCGCGGCGACCGCGGCGTCGGCGGCGGCCAGGGCCTGCCGGGCCGGTGCGAGGAAGCGCCGTCCGGCCTCGGTGAGGTGTGTCCCGTTGCCGCCGCGTCGGAACAGTTCGGTGCCGAGCAGGGATTCCAGCCGGGCGATCCTCTTGGACAGCGCCTGCTGGGAGATGGCGAGTGCTTCGGCCGCCCGCCCGAAGTGCAGTTCCTCGGCGGCGCACACAAAGGCACGTACCTGCGCCATGTCGAGATCCACGCCTCTCACCATAGGTGACAACCGAAAGTTGTCGGACTTGCGTGATCGTTGTTGGATCACCGGGGCGCCGGGGGAGTTGCATCCTCTCCATGCGAAAACTGATTTCCGCGGGAGAGGCGGCGCGCCCGGTGGCTTTCGCCGAGGCTCCCCGGCCCGTGTCCGGGCCCGGTGAGGCGCTGGTCGAGGTCGAGGCGTTCGCGCCGGACCGGGGCGAGACGTTCGTTCCCGAACGCCCCCGGCCGGGACTGCCGACCGGAGGAGCGCGATGAGCGCCGCCGGGTTCGCCGCCGACCAGTGGACGCGTGCCGTCGGCGCCGGTGTGGACCCGCACGAGTACCGGTACGTCACCGGCGGTCTCGGCTCCGTCGCCGACTGGGGGCCGGCCTTCGTCCGCGCCGGACACGGCCACCTCCGGCGCGCGCAGGACGCGGGGTCCTCCCGCTCGGCGGGTGAGCACCTGCTGACGGCGGCCAGGTGGTTCCACCTCGCCACCCTGGCGCCGTACGCGGAGGCAGACCGGGCCGCCGCCGAGGCGGATCGCGCCCTGGGCAGAGCCCTCGCCGTGCTGGAGCCCGGTGCGCGGCAGGTGAGCGGCGAGGGGTTCACCGGCTGGCTGCGCGGCCCCTCCGACGCACCGGGGACCGTGGTCGTCGTCCCCGGTCTGAACTCGGCCAAGGAGGAGTTCCTCGATCTGGTGTCCGTGCTCCTCGCCAGAGGGCTCGCGGTCTTCGCGATGGACGGCCCGGGGCAGGGCGTGCTCGCGGCCACCACGACCTTCGTGCCGGACTACGAGCGGGTCGTGGGCCGGGTCGTCGACGCCCTCGGCGTCCCACGCGTCGGGCTCGTCGGCCTGAGCCTGGGCGGGTACTTCGCGGCCCGGGCCGCCGCCCTGGAGCCGCGGGTGGCGGCGGCCGCCACCGTCAGCGGCCCCTTCCGCCTCGACTGGGCGGAACTGCCCCGGTCGATACGGGAGCTGATGGCCGGGCGCGCCGGAGGAACCGACGCCGCCCGGCGGTTCGTCCACCAGGTCGACCTCACCGACCTGGCGCCCCGCATCACGGCCCCGCTCCTGGTAGTGGACGGCGGCCGGGACGTCATCCCCGGCGTGACCGACGGCGAGCCCCTGGCCCGTCTGGCACCGCACGGCACCCATCTGTCCGTCCCGCACGGCGACCACCTGCTCGGGAACGCGCGGTCCGACTGGCTGCCCCGCCTCGGTGACCACTTCGCGCACGCCCTGGGGGCCGGCGAGCATCCGTGCCAGAACATGTGCTGAGCCTCCGTCGGTGCTGGCGGGCGGGCAGTGGGTCGTCGGCGGATGGGCTCCCGGCATGGACATCCGTGTAGAGATCATCCGGGCGGCGAGTCAGGAACTCGTCGATGCCTTCGGCAGGTTGCTTCCGCAGTTGTCCTCGACCGCCGGGCTCCTCGACCACGAAGCGCTCGACCGGATGGTGACCTGCGATGCCGACACCGTTCTCGTCGCCCGTGCTCCTGACCCGATCGTCGGCACCCTGACGCTGGTGCTGTTGCCCTTGCCGTCCGGCTTGCGGGCCCGCGTGGAAGACGTGGTCGTGGACGGCGCGGCACGTGGTCAGGGAGTCGCGGGCCTTCTCGTCCAGGAGGCCCTGCGGCTCGCCCGGGAAGCGGGCGCCCGGACGGTCGATCCCACTTCCCGACCGGATCGCGCGGCGGCGAACCGGCTGTACGGACGTCTCGGCTTCCAGGTCAGGCAGTCCACGGTCCACCGCTTCGCGATCGACGCGTAGGCGAGGCAGTCGGTGCCGGCCCGTTCCGCGTGACGCATCGCCGTACCCGTTCCGCATCGTCGTACCCGTTCCGCGTGACGCGTCGTCGTGGCGGCGCCGATGCCCCGGGCGTTCGCGAGGACGGCGGGCGGGGCCTCGCAGAAGTACGGCTCCGAGCAGGTGCTCTGCCACAGGAGGAAGTCCGGCATGCGATGTTCTCCGCCGGTGCGGATGACGAGGTCCGGGTCGGGTTGTCCTGCCGTGCAGAGGTGACGGGTGATGTCGTCCGTCGTCGGGCGTGCTGCGAGGTCTTCGGGGGGCCTCTGTCTCCTCTCCTTGGTCGAGCTGTCTGGGCCTTCGTCGATCTCTCGCGGCGAAGGTTGAGTGATCGTTTGGGTCGAGCCACGAGAGCTGGCACCTGGCCACGCTGGTTGGCGTCACCCTCACTCGCCTGTGCCAAGATTCGAGGGTGGACATGACTGACATCACGCGTGCGATTACGGCTGCGACTTCGGTCTCCGCGTCGCTCGACCTGCCGGCCAACGATGCGATCGTTCTCCACAACTCGAACAAGCTGGCACTGCGGCTGACGCCATGCGACGTCTTCGCCCGGGTCGCCCCTGTGGGGCAAGAGGTTGCACAGTTCGAAGTCGATCTCGCTCAGCGGCTCATCGAGGCCGGATGTCCGGTGTGCCCCTTGGAACCTCGGGCAGACCCGCGCGTGTACACACGCGATGGCTTCACAGTGACGCTGTGGACCTACTACGAGCCCGTGACACCTCACATTTCACCAGTCGACTACGCCAAGGCGCTGGAGCAGCTGCACGTCGGCATGCGCAAGGTCGACGTGCCGAGCCCGAGGTTCACGGACCGGATCACGGAGGCGGAGGAAGTTGTCGCCGACCCGGATCGCTCGCCGGAGCTCACCGACGCGGACCGCGTGTTCCTCGGCGGCAGGCTGGCGAGCCTGCGACGAGCGATCGACGACCGCGGTGCCGTGGAGCAGCTGCTCCACGGCGAGCCGCATCCGGGCAATGTGCTCGGCACGAAGAGCGGCTCGTTGTTCATCGACCTCGAGACGTGCTGCCGTGGACCCGTCGAGTTCGATCTCGCCCATGTTCCCGAGGCGGTCTGCAAGCACTACCCAAGCGTTGACCAAGGGCTGCTGGACGAGTGTCGGCAGCTCGTCATCGCGATGGTCGCCGCGTGGCGTTGGGAACTTGGCGACCAGTTTCCGAATGGGAGGCGATTCGGGGAGGAACTCCTGCGCTCGCTGCGCGAGGGTCCTCCTTGGCCGACACTCGACACAGTGACCGGACGGCTGGATGGTCTGCAGAAAACGCCGAAGGACACGTGAAGGCGGCAAGGAACCAAGCGACGAGACCGTCGCTGTTCAAACCCCGGGCGACCGCCGGCGGCAGGGCCCCGATGGAGGCCGGCCGGTCGACCACGACCAGCGCCGTCCCGTGCTTGGCCTGGGGTTTCGCGAACAGTTCGCGGAGCTTGGGCTCGGTGTTGGGCAGCCGCTCGTCGAACGCCTTCTTCCCGGCCGGGGTGACGGCGGTGGCGTGGTGTTCGCCCTTGCCGACGTCCGGGCCGAGGAGGACGTCGATGCCGCCGGTGCCGATCACGGGCAGGCCCCTCCATCACGCTTTCGTCCGGCCTCGCCTCGGCACCGAGCTGCCACATCCACGTTACGGAGAGCTCTTCCGGCTCGGGTGAAGCCGGTGCTCAGGTCCCTCGTCAGCGGTCCGTCGATGCCTCCGGGCCCGGCACTCGCGCAGTCGGCGTCCGTCGTCTCACCGCTGCGGAATACTACGCAGCACGTACTACGTGCCGTGTAGCATCATGGGAACGCGTTCCGGAGGCCGACCACAGCGGGAGAAGCCATGCGCACCAACGACGCCCAGATGCTCGTGCTGTGCGCACTGGCCGACGGGCCGCTGCACGGATACGCCATCAACGCGGCCATCGAGCAGGTCTCCGGTCACCGTCTCGGGCCCGGGAGCCTCTACGGAGCCTTGGCCCGTCTGGAGGCGAAGCAACTGGTGAAGCCCCTGGAGGAGAAGGGCCGTCAGCGCCCGTTCCGCCTCACGCCCGCGGGGCGGGAGCTGCTGGAGCGTGAGGCGCACTCCATGGCCCGCCTGTCCGGGCGCGTATTCGAGAGCACTGTTCCTGACGAGGTCGGCTACCTGGACCGACTGGCCGCGACGGACGCGGCACGTTCTTACAAGAGCGTCATGCTCCACGCACTGGATGCCCGGCCCGGTGAGACCGCACTCGATCTGGGCTGCGGACCGGGCACGGATCTCGGCGCCCTCGCCGAGGCGGTCGGCTCGTCGGGCAGGGTGATCGGCATCGACTCCAGCCAGGAGATGGTCGAGCAAGCACGCAGGCGTACGGAGAACCTGCCCGCGGTCGAGGTGGAACCGGGCGACATCCACACGCTCCCGTTCGAGGACGGCAGCATCGACCGCGCCCGGACCGACCGCGTGCTCCAGCACGTGACGGACCCGGCCCGGGCACTCGCGGAGGCCCGGCGCGTCCTGCGCCCTGGCGGCAGACTCGTCATGGGCGAACCCGACTGGGATTCGCTGGCCATCGACCACCCCGACCTCGAGGTCTCGCGCGCTTACACCCGCCATGTGACGGACAGGGTCGTACGCAACGGGGTCATTGGCCGTCAGCTGGCCCGGCTCGCGCTGGATGCGGGATTCGCCGTGCCGACCGTCGTCCCGGTCGCCTCGGTCTTTCGTGATGTCCAGGCCGCGGACCAGGTCCTCGGCATTCAGCGCAACACCGAGCGCGCCGTGTCCGCGGGCTACCTGCCCGCCCCGGCATCGCAGCGGTGGCTCGACCATCTCGCCACGGGATCCTTCTTCGCCGCAGTGACGCTGTACGTCGTCGTCGCGGAAGCCGCCTCGTAGTCGTGGGCGCAGGCCGACCGCCTCTGCTGCGGGGGCGGGCGAACCCGGCCGGGGTCAGCAGTCCGAACACGATGTCGCCGCAGCTCGCGGTGTCGATGACGATCGTCTCCGGGCGCTTGCCGCCGTCGCGGTCGTGGAGGACGTCCGGCACGTACCGCGAGTCGCGCGGGGTGCCGGACCACGGCCTCCCCGCCGAACCCTGCGGCCCGGTCGGCGCCGTTCCGGCATGACGAGTGGTCAGATGCGCGCCTGCGGTCGGGCGTACGGTCCGCTCGCTCCCGCCGCTCGCCCTTGCATCCCGCTCGTCCTCCCCCTGCTCGTCCTCACCGCTCCTCCTCGCCGCTCCTGACGGCCACCCGGTCCGACCACGGTGCCAGGACCGCCGCACGCGCCTCGGGGTGCTCCCGCAGCCACGTCAGCAACGGGAGCAGGTCGCCGTGGGGCGCGTACAGCCGGAGCGAGGCCGTCCCGTCCTCGCTCCGGGGGCGGCCCTCGGTCCGGTAGGAGGCGGCAGGTGCGGCGAGATCGAGGTGCAGCCCGTTCGTCACACGGGCCCCGGCCACGTCCTCCCACGGCACCTCGACGACGCCGTGCATGTTCGACCGCACCGCCGTCGGGGTGAGTTCGACCGTCGGTTTCCGGGGCCTGCGCAGGGACCGTGCGGTCATCGCGGCGAAGGCGGCCGGCACCAGCAGGAGCAGGCCGATCGCGAGGACGGTGCCGGGCCGGTAACGCCCGGGTTCCCCGGTGCGGTTCGACAGCCACATGTACGCGTCGCCCCAGTGCGCCAGCGCGCTCCCGCACATCACGACCGCGCTCGTCAGCAGCACGCACACCAGCACGGTCAACAGCACGGCCCGACGGCGTGCTCGGCGGAATTCCGACGGTGACTGCGGGGCGTGGGCGACTCCCGTCCCCGTCGATCGCCACAGTCCGCCGAGTCGAGGAGGTACGGAGGCGGGAAACATGCGCAGCACTTTACGACAGGAAATGTCTTGATCAGGTCACACGATCGGCTCAATGACTTTTCGGAGTGACACCCGGTGGACCGCTCCGGGACCCGCCGGACGACCGGACGCCCCGCCGGACCCCGCGCGGGGCGAGGACCCCGCGCGAGGCCCGGCGGAAGGGGTACCGGGCCGGGCGCGAGCGGCCGTCAGACCTGTTCGGCCCGGCGCATCAGCAGATGGCCCCGGCGGAACCGCTCCCCCTCCTGCGGTTCGCGCAGCATCCGGCCGATCTCGACGAATCCGGCTTCGCGGGCCATGGCCGCGAGGTCGTCGAGCGGCCACCGGTAGGCCGTCGTCACCTTGTGGTCGAACGCCGTGACCGGTTCGCCCTCCGACTCGAAGAAACCCAGCAGGAGGTGACCGCCGGGCGCGAGCACCCGGCGGAACTCGGCGAAGTACGGGGGCACGTCCCGCGGCGGGGTGTGGATGAGCGAGTACCAGGACACGATGCCGTTCAGCTCTCCGTCGGCCAGGCCCAGGGCGTCCATGGAGCCGACCTCGAACCGCAGGTCCGGGTACGTCTCGCGGGCGAGGTCGATCATCACCGGCGACAGGTCGATGCCGAAGACGTCCAGCCCCGAGTCCCGCAGGTGCGCGGTGAGGTACCCGGGGCCGCACCCCAGCTCGGCGACGGATCCGCCGCCCGCGGTCGTCACGGCTTCGGCGAACGTGGCGAGGAACGAGCGGTCCAGCGGGAGGCCGTCGAGGGAATCGCGGACAAGATCGAGATAAAGGGTGGCCACGGAGTCGTAGGCATCCGCGGTCGTGTTCAGGTACGAGGAGAGTTCGGTCACGAGCGAGGACACTAGACCCTCCCCCTCGCGTCGACGAGCGCCTTGTCGGACAGACCCGCGGGACGGGCGCCGGCGTGCGCGCTCAGTCCCGGCGGGGCGACAGCCGGTCCAGTGCGCCCAGGATCCGGTCCCAGGCGGCCTCGGCCGCCGCACCGTGATGACTCCCGGGGCGGTCCTCGCACATGAAGCCGTGCACCGCCCCCGCGTGGACGTGCAGTTCGTGCCGGACACCGGTTTCCCGGAGCCGGTGGCCCAGGCGCTGCCATTCGTCGGCGGTGACCAGGAAGTCCTGGTCACCGACCAGCCCCAGCACCGTGGTGCCGTTCCTTCCGATGGCGGTCGCACCGGCCACGGACAGCGGCGGTTCCGGTTCGGCCAGTGGGATGCCGCCGTCGAGGGTCCAGCCGCCGTAGCAGCTGACGACCAGGTCCAGGGGCAGCCGGGTGGCCGCGAGGACGCCGAAGTGGCCGCCGAGGGAGAACCCGACGAAGGCGCGGCCCCCGGCCGCTCCCCGCCCGGCACCGGCCTCCGCCGCGGCGGCGGTGTCCGCCACCACGCCCTCCCGGGTCAGCCCGCCCAGCAGCCGAAAGCCTTCCTGTCGGCCCGCGTCGTCGTAGCCGAGTTCCGCCCGTCGTACCCCTCGCCAGTAGAAGTCCGGTGCGACGGCCACGTACCCGGCCTCCGCGAACCGTTCGCACACCTTCCGCACCCACGCGGTCACGCCGAACAGCTCCATGCCCACCACCACGGTGGCTGCCGGAACCCCCTTCGCGGGTGCGGCCACGTACGCGTCCGGCCCCTCTTCCCCTTCTTCCGCCAACCGCGTCCAACCAGCGGTGACGAGCGCGGCGTTCGACATGGAATCCCCGTACGTACATGGAACGTGAATCGTGGCCGAACGGCTCAACAGCCAGGGCCGTACGGATCATTCCCCCCTCGGGCCCCACCGGTCACGGTACGCACCGGGAAGGGCGCCCGGCGCGACGGGTTCGCGAGGCGGTACGCCGTCCGGTTCCGATGCCCGGAACCGCGCGACGCCGTCCCCGTACGACCGGGCGGGTCGGGCGACGGACAGCTCGCAGCGACCGTCCACGCACGAGCGTCGCAGCCGCCCCTTCGAGACGGTCTGCAGCAACCCGATCGTCCAGCACGTGGGGCAGCCGCGCAGTGCGAGCAGCCCCACCGGCACGAGCAGGAGCGAGACCGGTCCGACCACCGGGATGAGCAGGACCGAACCGGCCAGGGCGCCGAACCCCAGCCCGCCGCGCGCCAGGTGCCGGGGCAGCGAAGCACTCGCGAAATCCTGACGATCAGTCATGAATGGTCCCCCGGAACGAATCAGGTGTCTCCTGCAGCGCCCGGCGAACCGTCGCACGGGCGCGGTGCAGCCGCGACTTCATCGCGGCGGTGCTGAGGCCGAGCGCGTCGGCGACCATCCGCCCGCTGTGGCCCTGGATGTCCCGCATGATCAGCACACGTCGCTGGTCGGCGGGCAGGTCGGCGATCGCCGCCGCCACCCGGTCCGCCTCCAGGCGCTGCAGCACCTCGTCCTCGAACGAGGGCACGGCGGTGTCCGGAACCGGCCCGTGGCTGCGCAGCCTCAGCCGCGCCCGCCGCAGGCACTCGTTGCGCACGATGCGGAACATCCACGACGCCAGCGCACCGGAGGCCCGCAGCATTCCGATCTTGCGGTACAGGATGATCAACGCTTCCTGCGCGGCGTCCTCGGCGTCCTGGGGCGAGGCGCACAGGGAGTACGCGAACCGCTGCACGTGCGGGTGCGAGCCCGACACCAGAGCGGCCGCGGCCTCCACGTCGCCCTCCTTCGCCGCGACGATCAGCTGTTCGCCGGGCCAGGTGAAGTCAGCCATGCGAGCGCCCCCGCCGACGCCGAACGGCGACACTGCACGCGCAGATGAGCACGACCCCGACAATGACGGCACCAATGATCACGACAAACCTCCGGTTCCTGTGCCGACGCTGTTGTCCGCACAGGGACAAGAGGCGCGACCACCGTCAAAGGATTCACCACCACGGCAGCGACATCACGATGCCCACCCGGAGCGGCGGCTCACCGACGCCCTGCCACTCGGCCGCTCGGCCACCGAACACCGACCCCCACGTTGCGGTAAAGTCCGGGACGGGCTGTTAACTGCCCGTTTTGTCATGTTGGGGCCGATGGTGCTCCCGGTGAAGAATCCGAGTCCTGCGGGAGAGACGCGTGCGCGAGTCCATGGTGCCCGCCGCCTGTCCGCCGTGACGCTTCGCCCCTGACCGGAGGCCGGACGCCGCGCGTCCGTGCCGTCCCGGCTCCTTCACGATGGCCGTCACCATTGCCGTCGTCGGCGGCCGACGGGCGATGATCTCGGCCGCCACCGGCGCCGTCGCCCTCGTCATCGCCCCTCTCAACCGCGAACACGGCCCGGGCCACCTCGTCGCCGCGGTCATCCTGGCCGGTGTCTTCCAGGTGGTCCTGGGCGTGCTCGGGGTGGCGAAGCTGATGCGGTTCGTCCCGCGCCCGGTGATGGTCGGTTTCGTCAACTCCCTGGCCATCCTCATCTTCATGGCCCAGGTCCCCGAGATGACCGACGTCCCGTGGCCGGTCTACCCGCTGATCGCCGCGGGCCCGGCGCTGATGACGGCGAAGCTGGTCGACGACATCACCGACACCCGCTCCTCCAAGACCCGCGAGTCCATCGGTCAGGGCATCGCCAACATCGTCACCGGGTTCTTCGGCGGCATGGGCGGCTGCGCCATGATCGGGCAGACGATGATCAATGTGAAGGTGTGCGGTGCCCGCACCCGCCTGTCCACCTTCCTCGCAGGCTCGTTCCTGATGGTGCTGTGCATCGTCTTCGGCCCGATGGTCTCGGACATCCCCATGGCCGCACTGGTCGCGGTGATGGTCATGGTGTCGTTCGCGACGTTCGACTGGCACTCCATCGCCCCGAGGACGCCGAGGCGGATGCCGGCCGGGGAGATCATTGTCATGGTGGTCACCGTCGCGTTCGTGGTCGCCAACCACAACCTGGCCATCGGCGGGGTCGTCGGCTCCGTCACCGCCATGGCCGTGTTCGCCAGGTCCGTGGCCCGCCTCGCCGAGGTCACCGCCGTCATCGATCCCGACGGCAGCACCGTTGTCTACCGGGTCACCGGTGAGTTGTTCTTCGCCCCGTCCAACGACCTCGTCGGCCGGTTCGCCCGCTCCACCGACCCCGACAGGGTCGTCATCGACCTGTCCGCCGCCCACATCTGGGACGCGTCCTCCGTCGCCGCCCTGGACGCCGTCGAGGCCGGGTACGCCCGGCGCGGCAAGACGGTGGAGGTGACCGGTCCGAACGAGGCCAGCGCCCGCCTGCGCGACCGGCTCGACGGAGAACCGGCAGCCGGCCACTGACCGGACCGTCTCTCCACGGGCCGCCCCGTCCCGCACCGCCCGGGGCGGCCCGTCGCGGTTCACCACGAGTGTCCCGTTGCAGCGGACCCGTCGGCCGGCGAGCCCTCGACCTGGTCCCCGTCAGGCCGACTGCCCGCTGCCGGGACCGAACTGTTCCAGGGGTTCGTCCGGGACGATGTCGTCGCGGAGCACGCTGTAGCGCACGACGTCCCGCCACTGCCCGCCCCGGAACAAGGTACTGCGCAACACGCCCTCACGGACGAAGCCGGACTTCTCCAGTGCGCGCTGCTCGGCGATGTTCTCCGTCTCGGTGTCCGCCTCGATTCTGACCACGGGAGTGTGTGCGAACAGGTAGTGCACCAGCAGCCGTTGCGCCTTCGTGCCGACACCACGGCCCCGGCAGCCCGGCAGCAACTGGGCCCCGACATTCCAGTGGTACGAGCTCCGCGAGGTCACGACCTTCCGCCAGGCCACAACGCCGAGCCGGCCGGCGCCGCCATCCACCATCAGCCGGCCGCCGTCATCACCCAGCAGGCCGTCCTGCTCCCACCGGCGTCGCCAGCGCCCCGGATCCGACCAGCCCATCCACTGGAACGTCCCAGCCGCCCCGGGGTCCGTCAGGAACTGCTCAAGCACCGGCAGGTCGTCCTCTGCCACTGGACGCAGTATCACGGGATCGTCGCTCATCCCGTCACCGTAGTCCCACCGGCAGCCCCGGTGGACAGAGGCCGTGTCAGAACCCGTGCGCCAGGCCATGACGGACGCTTCGACCGGTCACGTACCGGCGACGTCCCCGACCCTCCTGAGCACGGAGTCGAGCTTGTCCACCACGGCGTTGCGCTGCCTCGCGCGCGCCGCCCGGTCTGCCGGTACCAGCCGCGCGGCGGTCTGCACGGCGTGGGCGTCCGGGTCGCCGAAGGCGGTCCGCGGGTGCTCTCCCGTGTCCGCGCAGTGGGTCGTGACGTCCTTGACCGCCTGGAGCACGACCGCCCGGTCCACGCCCGGCTGCATGGCCAGCCGCACCTGGAAACGCGCCATCCACTTCTCGCGGTCCTTCTCCCCCGCCGCGTCCGTCCTCTGGTCCTTCTTCGCCATGTGTTCTCCCGGGTGATCGGCGGCCGTTCGTCATGGAGTTGGACGCTGGATCATCGAAGCGGGTTGCGGAAGCGGGCATCCGACGGGCCTCGAGCGGCTGTTGAGGAGCCGCACCACGGGACAGCGCTCCGCCGGCCGGTCCACTGCCGCAGGACGTCACAGGTCACGGGTCCGGAGTTCGAGACCCTGCGGCGCGGTCTACGCGGCGAAGCCGATGTTGGTGACGTACTCGTACTGTCCCCACTGCGACCCCAGGTCGACGATCGTGTCCCCCCACGCCTCGTCGAGGCCCTGGTGGTCGCCGGATGCCCAGGAGCCGACGATGCGGTCCCAGCGGCGTACGTTCATCGTGCGGTACTCCACCACCCGCTGGAGCGGCCCGGCGACCTGTGACTGGTTGAGGGGGTGGATCTCCACCCGGGTGCCGCCGCCGGCGTTCAGGCGGGCGAGGAGGTGCCGGGCGACGTTCTGGCGGCGCACCCGGCGATAGGCGAGGTCGATGCGTTCGAGGTTGGCTCGCGACGGTCGGCGCTTCTCGTCGAGCCAGGCCCTGAGAGTGCGGTCGGTGACGGTCAGACCTGCGTCCCTGGCCGCTCCGCGGCTGTGGTCGGTCCTCGTGAGGTAGTGCAGGCGCGCCATCAGGCCGCGCTTCACGGTCACGGGGGTGACGATGCCGCCCGACAGCTCGTCCAGTTTGCGCGCGACGGCTTCGCTGCCCTTGATGCCCCGGGCGCCGAACTTCCCGAAGTCGATGGTCCTCTCGGGCACCTACTCCCCCTCTCCCGGCAGATCCCGATCCCCGGTCCCGCTCGTTTCCCCGGTCCCGCTCGTGCCCTCGGTGTCCCCGGTGGCACCGCTGCCCGCGGTGTAGACGTCCTTCGTCTTGACCTCGGTGACGCCGCGCCCCTCGGGGAAGACCCGGTGCCAGTCGCCGATGACGTGGAGTTCGTCCGTGCCCATCGCGCGTACGACGGTGAGACCCTCGTCGTGGGCCTTGAGGGCCTTCAGCCAGAGGTTGGAGAACGCCTGGCTGCGGATGATGTGCATCCAGTCGGGGCGGTAGAGCTCCCGGTTGTAGTTCGACTCCCCCATCGTGGAGACGAACTTCGAGTACATCGCCTTCACGTACTCCAGTGTCACCTCGTCGTCGGCGGCGATCGCCGCGTCCCGGGCGTCCTTGAGGACGACGCGGAACTTCTCCAGCAGGTTCTCCGTCGCGCCGGACGTGTAGGACTCGTGGATCTCGGGGGGCGCGCACAGGGCGTGCTTCGGGCCGGAGAGGCGCAGCAGGAGGCGCAGGGTCGGTTCGGTGACCCACAGCGGTCCGGGCTCGTCCCGGTTGCCGATCGGGTTGGGGAGCACCGCTTCGTGTTCCCACTCGGGCGGGGTGATCAGGTGGACACCGGCGCGGCGTCGGTCGTGGGGCAGTCCGGCGGTGTGTTCCAACTGGCCGAGCGGCAGGTGCGTCTTGAGGGCGGAGAGGTAGGCGCCGTTGATGTCGAGCGCGGTCACCTCGTGGCGGCCCGGCGGCAGTTCGCGGCGGGTCCACTTCGGACGGGCCTCCCACACCTGGTCGGCGCCGCGGGAGGTCTGCTTGCGCAGGATGTCGGGGATCCACGGGTGCGCGACGATGTCGTACCGGGCGCCCTTGCGGGTCTCGTCGAGCAGCCGCATCGCGTCCGGGATCGCCCGCTTCAGCAGCGCGGCGAGGGCCGCGTCGATGTCGCCCCGGTGTTCGTCCAGCGCGGCCCGGACCGCCTCGCCGATCAGGTCGCCGGGCCCGTGGGGTTCCTGGAACGCGCGCCCGGCCGGGCCCGTGGGGCGCCCGGAACGGCGCGTCCCGCTCCGCCCCTGCGACGCCACCGCCTCGGGGGCCGGTGCGGGCGGTTCCGGGGCCGGTGCGGGCGGTACGGCGGTGGCGTCCGGCGAGGGTTCCGGCGCGGACCCGGGGGCGGTGGCGGGCCGGCAGTCGGCCGGGTCCAGGTGCTGGGCGAAGCCCGCCACGCGGTGCCCGGCCGGTGAACCGCACAGCACACACGGCTCGGGGACGGCCAGGGACTCCACGTCGTCCGCGTCCTCGACCTCAGCCTCGGCTTCGGCCTCAACCTCGGCCGAAGATGAAAGCGAAGGCGATGCCGGGAGCGAAGGTGAAGCCGAGGGTGAAGGTGAGGGCTCGGTGCCGGGTCCGGCCGGGAACTTGGCAGCCAGTCCGTCCAGCAGGTACGCGTACCTCTTCCGGGTCTCGTCCACCGGGTCCCGGCCGCTCTCCCAGCCGCCGACCGTGCTCGGGCTCACGCCGAGCGTGCGGGCCACCTGCGCCTTGGAGAGCCTGGCCCGCTCCCGCAGCTCCCGCCGTACGTCCGGCGGCGGGAGCTCGACCTGTGGGCCGACGGCCGCAAGCAGCGCGTCGATCGCGTCGAAGTCGCTCACCGCAGTCGCCCCTTCCGCACCGACGCCCCGGTCGTTTCCCGGGGCGCGCCCGGCGGCCGGGCGGGAGGAGCGGGTGCCCGTTCCGGTGTCGGCCATGGCCGTGGGCCTCTCTTCGTCGTGCGGCGGTTCCTGGAGCAGGAGCGTCATGGGACCGCGTCAGATGTAGGTGACGGGGTTGCGGGACAGGTGCGGGCTCCCGGTGGGGCGGCCGACGCGGGGGTCGTCCCGCAGGAGCTCGCCCTCGAGAGCGTAGCGGTCCCCGTGCTTGGAGATTCCGATGATCCGCGCGACCGCGAGGACGGTGCCCTCGGCGTTGATGATCTGAGCCTCGTCCTGCGACAGGGCCCGGTCGGCGTTGAACTTCCAGATGCCGCGGCCGGCCTCCCACGCCTCGTCCTCGCTCATGCCCCGGCGCCACCCGAGGGTCGTCCGCATCAGGCGGTCGTCCGCGTCCGCGGCGCGTTCGGCGCCGATCCGGATCTGCAGCATCCGTCCGCCTCCGAGGGGTCCGGGGTCCAGGGGATTTCGAAGATACTGTTCAACTTGTTGCAAAGTTAGCATTTGGCCGCCCCCGCGACAAACCTGGCCGGGCCCGGGTCGCCGACGGCGGCATCGGCGGGGCGCACGCGCGCCGTCGGAGTGGGACGGGGCGTGCGACGGCGGCCCCATCGGCGCGTCTCGAAGGAGCCGGACCACCCGCTGGGGACACTCTGACCATGACCGAAGCACTGAAAGCAGTCCTCGAGGGCGGCCCCGACGACCTCCCCGACCGCATCGTCCCCCTCACCGATCCCGGGCTCGACGTCAAGGTCCCGTTCCGCGGCGGATACGAACACTTCAGGGCCACGACGCGCCATCAGGAGACCACCGAGGGGCGGCTGCCCGTCTACGAGTGGTGGGAGCGCACGGAAATCCCCGGCTGAGAGCCCGGGCGGAATCCGAGCGGAAGTCCGGACGGGGGCCGGCCCCGAAGCACCGGTCCCGAAGCGCAGGCCCGGGGACCGGGTGCCCCGTCGAAACACCCGGGGCACCCGTGTCACCCGCATCACCCGCCACGCTCACCGCGCCCACCGCGCCCACCGCGCCCACGCGGCTCCCCGACGCGGGAACGGCCACCGCTCAGGCGGTCTCCCGCGTCCCGTACGCGAGCAGTCGCTTGCACAGCTCGTCGATCAGCTCGCCCGCCGAGCCCGTGAGGACGTCGGGCACCGTGAGGTCGTCCACGATCATGCCGTGCACCGCGAGGTACATCAGGATCACCGCGACGCGGTCGCCGGGCAGGCCCGCCTCCTCGTGGAAGCGGATGTTGTCCTCCAGCGTCGCCCGGAGGCGCTTGTTGAGCTCGGCGCCCAGTTCGGGCCGGCGGACGCCCTCCAGACGCAGCTCCATCATGGCCAGGTAGCTGCTGCGGTCCGCCTCCATGCGCTCGTGGACCTGCCGCAGCAGGAGGGCGACCAGTTCGGGGGAGGTCGGGGCCTTCATGGTCTCGGCGAGCGCCTCCGGGTCCGGCGTCAGTCGCTCACCGGTGCGTTCCATGATCTGTCGCAGCAACTCGGCGCGGTTGGCGAAGTAGTTGGAGGAGGTGCCGACCGGCACCCCGGCCCCTGCGTCCACGGCCCGCAGGGTCAGCCCGCGCGACCCCTCCCGGGCCAGTACTTCGATGGCCGCGTCGAGCAATGCGGCCCTGCGCGCCGGGTTCTGACGCATGGAAACCTCCCAAGGACGTTGACACCACTTCAAGTGAAGTACTACATTCGAAGCACTCCACAGGGAGTACATCGCAACGACACATGGGAGTCAACATGCGAGCTCGCACGACCGCCCGGCGTGGTTCCAGCACCTTCACCGAGTTCAACCGCGGCGGGCGCAACCCCCAGCCGCTGAAGCCCCGGTCCGTCCCCCGCCCCCGACCGCTCCCCAAGCCCGGCACCCGACGGTGACGGGGGCGGGTCGATGACGGCCTCGGCCTGTGGCCCCGGTGCGAACGGGGCCGAAGAGAACGACGACGAACGGCGTGGCCCGGAGGCCACGCCGTTCGTCGTCGTACAGGGCCTTCGGCCCGGAGTTCCGTTCAGACCGCGGGCGTGGCGCGGCCGTGGAGTTTCAGGCTGTGCGCCAGGCAGCCCAGGGCCGCGGTGCACAGCAGGGTGCGCATGATGTTGGTCGTCTCCCAGGTCCCCTTGAACTTGTCGACGACCGACAGGTCACCGGCCTTCATCGGGTTGCCGATGTCGGCGAGTTCGTTGTTCAGGGGAATGTTGACGGAGAACGTCACCAGCAGCGCCACCACGTAGAGTCCGGCGGCGACCCCCGCCCACAGGGCGACCTTGCGGTTCCCCTTGCGGTACTCGAGCACCGCGACGGCCACCGTCACGGCGAGCGCGCCCAGGAAGACGAGCACGAACAGGCCGCTGGTGTCGATCACCTGGTTGAAGTTCTGCATGGCCTCCGCGTACACCCGGTCGTCGGTGCGGGCGAGACCGGGCATGACCGACACGTCGTAGGCGAAGAACAGACCGGCCATCAACCCGACGGTGATGACGGACACCATCAGCAGGATGCCCGCGGCCTTGCCCTGCCTCGGCGGCGTCTGCGGCGGGAGCGGCGCACCGGGGCCGGGAGCGTTGTAGGGGGAGTACGGATTGGCGGTCATCGAAGCGTCCTCACTGTGGACTTCGGCCGATCGCTCGGCGCGCGAGCGGGAGAGAGCATAGACGCCGCGCGCGGAACACAACCAGGTGGTTTCGACCCGTTCCCGAGCGGTCGTCGAGCGTCCCTCCCGGACCCCTTGAGCGAGAGGACCGGGAGCGGGCACGGGGCGGGGAGGGTTCCACCGGGCCTCCAGCCGGACCCGAGGGGCGGCGGCCCGGGGCGGGCCGTCCGCGTCACCGTCCCCGCCCCTCACCCCGTGGGCAGGCGGTGCGGGGACGTCGGCCAGGCGTGCAGGTCGGTGGCGCGCAGCAGTGCGGTGCCGATCAGCAGGCCCCGGTACCCGGCGGCCAGCAGCCGGGCGGCCTTCTCCGGACTGTCGATGGCACTGGCGCTGACCGGACAGGGGGTGCCCGCGGCCCGCAGCGCGGGCAGCAGGTCGAGGCTGCGGCCGATGTCGCCGACGTCCCGCTCGCGCGCGGTGATGTCCTTGTTGTTGACGGCGATCACGCATTCGGCGGCGTACGGGACCGTCTCCAGTTCCGCCTCGTCGGTGATCTCCACGAACGGGGTCAGCCCGGTGCGCAGCGCGGTCTCCACCAGGGTGCGCATGCTCGACGCGGGCAGCAGTGCGGCGGTGAGCAGGACGGCCGATGCGCCGAGTTCCCCGGCTGCGGCGATCTGGTCGCGTCGGGTGATGAAGTCCTTCTGGAGCAGGGGGAGTTCGGTGAGCCGGGCGACGTCCCTGAGCAGTTCGGTCGTGCCCGCGAACCAACGGCCGGTCACCACCGAGATGCATGGTGCGCCCGCCGCCTCGTAGGCGGCGACGATGTCCGCGGGGGTGCGGCCCGCGATGAGGTCGATGCCGTGGGCGTCCCGCCGCTTCACCTCCATGATCAGCGGGCGCTCGGCGGTCAGCAGGGCCTCGACGAAGCGGGAGGTCATGGGTGCTCCTTCGGGTGCGGGACGGGGTGCCGGGCGGTCCGCCAGGCACGGGCCAGGGCGGTCACCGCGTCCGCGTCGAAACGGCCCCGCCCGTCACGGGCCGCGGTGTCCACGTCGATCCCGCAGAAGCGCGGATGGTCCGCGACGGCGGCGCAGTCGGTCCTGCTGCGCGGGGTGATGCCGCCGGCCAGCCAGAACGGCAGTGTGAACCGTTCGGCGAGGGCCAGCACATCGGACTCGGCCAGTCGCAGCCCGGTGCTGCCGACCCGGCCGTCCCCGGCCGTCGCGTCCAGCAGGAACAGATCGGTGCCCGCCCGTTCGTACGCGCCGATCAGCGGGCGCTCCAGGCAGTTGCCGTCCCGTACGTGCAGGACCTTGATCAGTACGGCGTCGGGCAGTGCCGCGCGCAACGCCCGTACGAATGCGGGTGGTTGATAGGCGTGCAGTTGCAGCCGGGGCACCCCGGCGCGGCGCGCGGCACCGGCCAGGGCGTCGGGGTCGTCGAGGAAGGTGACCAGTACGGGTTCGAGTACGCCGGTGGCGCGGGCCGCCGCCGCGAGGGCGGCCAGCTCGCGCTCCGGCAGATCGGCCGGGCCGCCGGGTACGCCGTGCCAGAGTCCGACACGGTCGGCACCGGCGGCCGCCAGTACCTCGATGTCCTGCGGGGCCGTGGCCCCGCAGACCTTGAGCACCGGTGCGGGTGCCTCGGTCATTTGCCCAGTCCGAGCATCGAGGCTATCCGGTTGTACTGGATCTCGTTGGTGCCCGAGTAGATCGTGCCGCCCACCGCGTTGCGGACGTCCTGTTCGAGCCCGTACTCGGTCATGTAGCCATGTCCTCCGAAGATCTGGACGGCGGTGATGCTGCTGGCCAGATTGGACTCACTGGTGAGCAGCTTGGCGATGGCCAGGTCCGTGGTGACGTTCTCGCCGGCGACGAGCCGTTCCGCGGTGTCGTACAGCCATTTCCGTGCCGTCTCCAGGCCGATCTTGGTGTCGACGATCTTGTTGGCGATCGACTGGTACGAACCGATCGGCTGTCCGAAGGACTTGCGGGTCTTCGCGTACTCCACGATGCGTTCCAGGCGGTGTCGCATCTCGCCGGCGTTGACGATGAAGGAGAACAGGATCTCCCGCTTCATCACGTGGTCGAGGACGATGAATCCGCCCCCCACCCGGCCCAGGACCCGGTCCCTGGGCACCCGGCACCCGTCGAAGTACAGCTCGCTCAGCGGCGAGGTGCGCAGACCCATCTTCTTGACCGGTTCGCCGACCGTCAGGCCCGGGGTGTCGCGGTCCACCAGGAACGCGGTGACACCGAGCGCCCCGCCGTCGGGACGGGTCCGGGCGTACACCACGAACACGTCGGCGACGGGACCGTTGCTGACGAACGTCTTGCCGCCGGTCAGGACGTAGTGATCGCCGTCCCGCTCCGCGCGCGTGGTCATCGCCATCGCGTCGGAGCCGCCTTCCGCCTCGGTGATGGCGTGGGCGCCGATCATCTCGCCGGAGCAGATCAGTGGCAGGTACCTCTCTTTCTGTTCGGGAGTGCCGAACTTCTCCAGGGGCACGCCGGTGCTGGCCAGGGTGGTCGTCACCGAGAAGCTCAGTCCGGCGTCGCGGCAGTGCTCGCCGAGTCCTTCGAGCACGTACATGGTGGTGAGGAGCGACTGGCCGAGGCCGCCGTACCGCTCCTCGAAGGGCAGAGCGAGGATGCCCGTCTTCTGCACGAGCTTCCACTTGTCCCGGGAGAACGCGGCGCGCTCGTCCTGTTCCAGGTGGTCGGCGCTGAGCGCCTCACCCCACCGTGCCATGCCTTCCCGCAGGTCGGCCTGGTCGGTGTTCCATCGGATCACTGGGAACCGCCTTCACAGGTGCTTTCTTCAGTACGCGGAGGACACGTGCGCGTCGAGGCTGTGCACCTCGTCGCCCTGGAGCGCCGGGCTGAAGACGCAGACGAGCCGGAGGTCCTCGTGCGGGCTCGCCACCAGGTAGTGGGCGTCGTGCTTGTCGAGCGCGTACAGGACGCCGGGGGTGATCGGGTGCGAGGTGCCGTCGAGTTCGACCACCTCGCCGGAGCCCGCGATGCAGTAGCAGGATTCGAGGTGGTTGCGGTACTCCAGGCGGGACTTGGTGCCGGCCCGGACGACCGTGTCCGTGAGGGAGTAGCCGACGCCGTCCGAGGCCAGCAGGAAGCGGCGGCTCAGACCGTTGCCCCACTCGACGGTCTTCACGTCCTCGATGTCACGAATGATCATTGCTCAACTCCTGTTTCTGTCTGGTGCGGTGGCCCCGACGGCCTGCCGCACGGGCTGGACGGACCGGACGAAGTCGCGAAAGCCGGTGACCGGATCGCCGCCCCCGTCGAGGGCACGCTCGATCCGTTCGACACCGGCGGAGCCGATGATCACGGCATCGGCCCCGCAGGCATGGACGGCCGCCACGTCGTCGCGGGTCCTGACCCCGAAGCCGACGGCTATCGGGGACGCTGTACGGGCCCGGAGCGCTGCGACGGTGCCGGCCAGCGCGGTGTGTCCCGCGACCGGGGCGGTGCCGCTGCGTCCGTAGTGGGCCACGAGGTAGAGGTAGGCGGAGGCGTGGGCCGCGGCCCGGTCCATGGTCGCCGCGGGGCTGTTCTGGTAGCAGGTGGTCACGACGGGCAGTCCGGCGTCGCGGGCCGCCGCGTGGTACGCGGTGCCCAGCCGCGGCGGCAGGGCGTGGACGAGGAGTCCGTCCGCACCGCTCGCGGCGATGTCGCAGGTGGCGTCCGCCAGGTCCCGGTGCTTGAGGGAGTGGCTCCAGTCGGTGAGCAGGGCGATGCGCAGCCGGTGCAGCCGGGGGCGGACGCGGGCGATGAACTCCAGTACGGCGTCGAGGTCCGTGCCCCGGTCCAGGGCGCGGCGCGCGGAGCGCCGGATGACCGGTCCGTCGGTGACGGAGTCGGGGAAGGGGACGGCGAGTTCCAGGCAGTCGACGCCCTCCTCGTCGAGCATGAGGACGAGGTCCTCCAGGACGTCGAGGGGCGGGTCGCCCGCGTTGAGGAACAGGGCGAGGCCGGGGCCTGTGCCGTTGTGGTCGCGTACGAAGAAGTCAGCCACGGCGTGCCCCCGTTCCGGCTCCGATTCCTGCTCCTGCTCCTGCTCCTGCTCCTGCTCCTGCTCCTGCTCCTGCCAGGGTGGTCCGGGCCCGCATCCGTTCGGCCAGTTCGCGGGCCGCTCCGCCGGCGACGGCGCGTTCGGCGGCCGCGAGCGCGGGGCGCCAGCCGGTGCTGTGGCCGCTCGCCATCGCGAGCGCGGCGGCGTTGAGGCAGAGGGTCCGGGTGACGGTGGCGGTGGTGTCGCCGCCGAGCACGTCCAGGAAGTGGCCGGCTGCGGCGGCGGGATCGACGGGGCGCAGTTCGTCGAACGAACCGTCCGGGGCGATCAGTTGGCCGTACTTGAGCAGGATCTCCCGGTCGGCGGGGTCGTTGGTGTGGATGGTGTTGTCGGTGAAGGGAAGGAGTTCGTCGGCCCCCTCGGGGTTCGTGGTCAACCAGATCCGCCGGTCCGTCACCCGGTCCGCCAGGGCCCGCAGCGCGGCGTGGGGCATCGTGTGCGAGACGCCGGTGACCTGGGCCGAGGTGGGCAGGTCCGCGAGGAAGGGACCGAGCGCGTTGAGGAAGCGGCCGAAGGGTTTCATGCCGGTCGGTGCGATGGTGCGGGCCAGCCGGGCCAGTTCGACCGGGTAGACGAAGGGTCCGGTGAAGGCGATCCCGTACCGTTCCAGGGCCCGTTCGGTCTGCTCGTACGAGGCGGTCGGCCGTACGCCGAGGCGTTCGAGCAGGTCGACCGAGCCGAGGCCGGAGGTGTAGGCGCGCGAACCGGACTTGACGACCCGTACGCCCATGGCCGCCGCGACGAACGCGGACGCCGTGGAGATGTTGAAGGTGGCGGGGCCGCCGCCGGTGCCGACGACGTTGACGGTGCCGTGCCAGTGGCCGGCGGGCACGGCGGGCCGCCGTTCGAGGAGGGATTCCCGCAGGGCGTGCAGGGTCTCGGGGCCGGGGAGCCGGGTGGTCAGTGAGGCCAGCAGGGCGACGGCCTGCTCCTTGTCCAGCGAGCCGTCGCCGAGCCGGTCCCACAGTGACCGCCAGGTCTCGCGCTCGGCCACCGGACGCCGTGCGAGCAGCCCGGTGAGCGCGTCGTGCATGGTTAGCCGGTCACCCCCTGGCGGGAGTCCGCGATGAACGCGTCGATCGCCGCCACGCTGCGGAAGTTGTTGGGGTCGAGGTCGGCGTCGCCGACGGCGAGTTCGAAGTGGTCCTCGACCCAGGCGATCAGTTTCAGCACGCCGAGGCTGTCGATGACGCCGTCCGAGAGGAGGTCGTGGTCGTCGGCGAGCTCGTGGGCGCCGAGGTCGGGCAGGAACTCGTCGATGACGAACCTCTTGATGGTGGTGGTGTGACTCATGACGTCCTTCCTTCGTTCGTGACTGCTGGGCGCCGCTCGGCGGGGCGGTCGAGCGCGTTGCGGTCGACCTTTCCCGTGGAGGTCTTGGGGAGCGGTTCGTCGGTGATCCGCAGGACGGTGGGGACGGCCGCCCCGGGCAGGCCTCGGGCGCAGTGCTCCTTGAGCTGGAGGCTGTTGAGCCCGGTGCCGGGGGCGCGGCGGACCCCGGCGACGAGGGTGCGGCCGGTGAGCGGGTCGGGCCGGGCCACGACGCCCGCCTCGAGGACGGCGGGGTGGCGCAGCAGCACCTGTTCGATCTCGGCCGTGTTGACGGCGACGCCGCGCACCTTGACCTGGAAGTCGGCGCGGCCGGTGAGGTGGAGCCGGCCGTCGGCGTCGCGGCGCACCAGGTCGCCGGTGCGGAACCAGGGGCGGTCGTCGAGGCCGAGCGGGTGGCCGGTGAACTTGCCGCGGTGGCGGGTGGGGTCGAGGTATCCGGGTGCCTGGAAGGGGGTGGAGACGTACAGTTCGCCGGAGCCGGGGCCCTCGACGGGGGCGCCGCGGTCGTCGAGGACGAGGGCCCGGACGCCGGGCAGCGGGAGGCCGACGGGGACGGGCGGGAACGCGGTGGTGCCGGTGTCGACCTCGTGGATGAAGCTGTCGTTGGTCTCGGTGCAGCCGTAGACGTTGTACAGCCGCGCGTTCGGGAAGAGCCGGGGCAGCTCGGCGAAGGTGCGGTCGGGCACGGCGTCGCCGGTGAACAGGACGTGCCGTACGGAGGGCAGGGCGGTCCCGGCCTTGCGGGCGGCGTCGGCGAGCAGGCCGTACAGCATCGGCACGGCCTGGACGATGTCCGCCTCGTGCCGTGCCACCAGGTCCAGGACGCGTCGGCCGTCGGCGGCGACCGACGGGTCGACGAGGACGACCCGGCCGCCGTGCGCGAGTGTCGTCCAGACGTCGAACAGGCACAGGTCGAAGTTGAGCGGTGCGTGGTTGAGGACGGTGGTGCCGGGGCCGATGCCGAAGGCCGGGCCGGCCCAGGCGGTGAACCGGTCCACGGCGTCGCGGCCCAGCGGGACGATCTTGGGCAGTCCGGTGGAGCCGGAGGTGGTGAGCATGAAGGTGGTGCCGGCGGGCAGCGGGATCGGTTCGGCGGTACCCGGCGGCAGGGCGCGTTCCGGTTCGCCGCGGGGGGCGAGGACGTGCCGGCAGCCGGCCTGGGCGAACAGTTCGGCGAGCTGGGTGTCGGCGAGCGCCGGGGACGGCAGCAGGAAGGGCCGTCCGGTGAGCAGGCAGGCCAGTACGAGGGCGATGGTGCCGGGGGACTTGGGGGCGAGGACGCCGACGGGTTCGCCGGGGGCGAGGGAGAGGTGGGCGAGGCGTTCGCGTTCGCGGCCGGCCGTCTCGTACAGCGTGCGGTACGTCGTCTCCTCGCCGTGTTGGAGGAGTGCGGGTGCGTCGGGGCGCTCGCGGACGTGGGTGAGGAAGCCGGTGAGGAGCCCGCCGGCCGGGGGCCTCGGGGGCGTGTCAGCCATGGGGGCCGTCTCCTTCCGGTGCGGGGGCGATCTCGGCCCGGCCGGCCTTGACCGCGATTCCTCCGGCGGTGCGGCAGGTGAACCGCACGACGGTGCGGTCGGCGTCGGGCCGGAGGGTGATGTCGAGCGGTTCGCCCGGGGGGACGGGGGCGGAGAACCGGCCGCTGACGACGCGGATGCGGGCGATGTCGCCGTGCGCGTACCGGTCGGCGATCTCCTCGCAGACCAGGGCGACGACGCTCATGCCGTGGGCGATGACGTTCTCGAAGCCGGCGGCGCGGGCGGCGGCGGTGTCGAGGTGGATGGGGTTGAGGTCGCCGGAGGCGTGGGCGTAGGCGCGGATGCCGTCCGGGGTCAACTCGTGGGTGGTGGTGGCCGGTTCGCCGGGTGGTCCGGAGGGGGGCGGGGCACTGCCCTGGGGGATCTCGCCGAACGGTTCGATGCCGTTCGCGCCCACGAGGAGGGCCCCGGTGACCAGTTCGGCGAATTCGGTGCCGTCGTGGCCGGTGAGCCGGGTGCGTACGGCGACCCGGGTACCGCGCGGTTCGCGCCGGGCGCCGAGCACGTCGAGCGTGATGCCGACGCTCTCGCCGGGCCGTACCGGCCGCCGCAGCCGGATGTCCTGTCCGAGGTGGACGACCGATGCCTCCTGGCCCGCGATCAGTGACCGCACGGTGCGGTCGGCCTCCGCGTGGGCGAGCACGAAGGCGTGCACGGGTGACGCCTGGTCGTTCGCGGCCGGGGGCAGTCCCGCGCGGGCTGCGGCCCGGTAGGCGGCGATCTCCTCGGCGGTGGCGGTGCGTCCGGCGGTGCGCGGTGTCCCGGCCGTCGTCGTCATGCCGGCACCACCACCAGCGAGGCGTTGTGTCCGCCGAAGCCGAAGGAGTTCGACAGGGCGGGGCCCGAGGCGATGGGGCGGGGTTCTCCGTGGACCACGTCGATGTCCATTCCTGGTTCGAGGCGTTCGTGGTTGGCGGTGGGCGGTACCTCGCGGGCCCGCATCGCCAGCACGGCCGCGATCGTTTCGACGGCGCCCGCGGCGCCGATCAGATGGCCGATGACGCCCTTGGGGGCGGTGACCGGTGGGCCGGTGGTGCCGAACACCTTCGTCAGGGCGGCGGCCTCGGCCCGGTCGTTGTGCGGGGTCGACGTGCCGTGGGCGTTGACATGGGCGATGTCGGACGGGGCGAGGCCCGCTTCGGCGAGGGCGGCGGTCATCGCACCGGCCGCGCCCGCGCCGTCCGGCAGCGGCATCGACAGGTGGTGGGCGTCGGAGGTGGCGCCGTACCCGGCGACCTCGGCGTAGGCGCGTGCGCCGCGCGCCCGGGCGTCGTCGGCCCGTTCCAGGACGACGAAGCCGGCCCCCTCCCCCATGACGAACCCGTCGCGGTCGGCGTCGAACGGCCGCGAGGCCCGGTCCGGCTCGTCGTTGCGCAGCGAGACGGCGTTCAGGTTGCCGAAGCCCGCCAGGGTGACCGGGGTCAGGGTGGACTCGCAGCCGCCCGCGACGACCACGTCGGCCCGGTGGGTCCGCAGCAGCAGCGCCGCCTGGCCGATGGCGTCGGCGCCGCTGGCGCAGGTGGTGGCGATGGTGGTGGCGGGGCCCGTCCAGCCCAGTCGCATGGCGATCTGCGCGGCGGCCGCGTTGGGCATGGTCATCAGCGGCATCAGCGGGTTGACCCGGTGCGGGCCGTCCGCGGTGAACAGCGCGGACTCCCGGTCGCTGGTGGCCCGTCCGCCGACCGCGTTGCCGACGACGACCGCGGTGCGGCCCGGGTCAGGGGCCGGGGAGCCGGCGTCCCGGTGGGCCGCCAGTGCGGCGGTCGTCCCGTACAGCGCGAACGGGTCCATCCGGCGGGCGTCCTTCGCGGGCACCAGGTCCATGGTGTCGAGGCCGCGGACCCGGCAGCCGATGCGCACCCGGTGGCGGGTCAGGTCGAGGTGGGTGAGCCCGGCCGCGGTGGACCGGCCGGCGCGCAGTCCGGCCCACAGCTCGTCGGGGGTGCAGCCCGCGGGGGTGACCACGCCGATGCCGGTGATCACGACCGCTGGTCCGGTGGAGGTCGCCATGGGGGTACGTCCTATCGGGCGGGGAGGATGCCGCACTCTCGGGCGGACTTGAGGAAGACCTCGGCGGCGAAGTCGATGTCGGCCTCCGTGTGGCGGGCCGTGACGGCGATCCGGAGCCGGGCGAGGTCGTTGGGGACGGCCGGGGTGACCACGGGCAGTCCGATGACGCCGTTGCGGCGGCAGGCGGTGGCGAGGTCGTACGCCGCCTCGTCCGAGCCGGCGATCAGCGGCAGGACCGCGGTCTCGCTGTCCTGGGTGCGCAGTCCCCCGGCGTTGATGAGGGCGCGCAGCCGTTCGGACTGGTGCTGGATGTGCGCGACCCGTTCCGGTTCGCGTTGCAGGATGCGCAGCGATTCCAGGGCGGCGGCGGCCTGGGCGGGGCCGAGGGCGGCGGAGAACAGGAACGGCCTTGCCGCGTACCGCAGATGGCCGATCAGCCGCTCGGGTCCCGCGACCCAGCCGCCCATGGAGGGGATGGCCTTGGAGAGCGTGCCGAGTTTGATGTCGACCTCGACGCTCCGGTCGAAGTGCTCCTCGATGCCGCGTCCGGTGGCGCCGATGACGCCGAGCGCGTGTGCCTCGTCGACCATCAGGAGGGCGTTGTGTTCGTCGCACACCTTGCGCAGTTCGGGCAGCGGGGCGATGTCGCCGTCCATGGAGTAGACGCTGTCGACGACGACGAGGCGTACGCCGTCGGGTCCGGCGGCCCGCAGCCTGCGGTCGAGGTGGTCGACGTCGTTGTGGCGGAAGCGGGTGACGGTGGCACCGGAGAGGCGGCAGCCGTCGACGATCGAGGCGTGGTCGTACTTGTCGATGAAGACGGTGTCGCCCGCGCCGACGAGGCCGCCCACGGTGCCGACGTTGGCCGCGTAGCCGGAACCGAAGACCATGGCCGTCTCGCGCTCGGCGAACCGGGCGACCTCGGCCTCCAGCTCCTCGTGCAGCGGAATGGATCCGGCCAGCGCGCGCACCCCGTGGTTGCCGGTCCCGTAGAGGTCGACGGCGGCCTTGGCGGCGGCGACGACGCGTTCGTCACCGGCGAGTCCGAGATAGCTGTATCCGGACATCATCAGCAGCCGGCGTCCGTCGAGATCGGCGTGGGCGCTGTCGCGTTCTACGGTGTAGGCGACGAAACTGTTGCGGCGTTCGGGCTCCGATTCGAGCGCCTGCACCCGCCGCCGGGTGGCCGCCAGTTTCGGTTCGAGGCGTTCCCATGCTCCGGGTGCGTTCACGTGCGTCTCCTCTTCCACGACTTCGTTCGGCTTCTTTCCCTTGTCCCAACGCGACGTCATTTCTAGAGGGCGGCCGCAAGACGCGCGCAATACGGGCACGGGTGGCTCGAATTTCATTCGTGAAAAGG
Organism: Streptomyces sp. NPDC006435; assembly: GCF_040612315.1. Lineage (NCBI taxonomy): Bacteria > Bacillati > Actinomycetota > Actinomycetes > Kitasatosporales > Streptomycetaceae > Streptomyces > Streptomyces sp. NPDC006435. The sequence continues at coordinate 53,082 of NZ_JBEXPY010000018.1, read as the reverse complement.
TCGAACGACGAGTCGCCAAATACCGGAAGGAACGGTTCCGACTATTCGCCCCGGTATGTTTACGGCCATGGTTGAACAGGCCGACCGACCGCCGGTACGGTCGAATGCACGGGAAAGAGAATGTAAAAGGAGTGGCGATCCTGCGATCGTCCCCGAAATGGTCCACGATCCATTCCGTGCCGCACCCACGCGCTTTCGGCCAAGGGGAGCCGCCGATGTCTTGGGGAGCCAGATTTGCTGATCAGACTCGTAGGACTCGTCACCATCGAGCACGACGGAGCCCCGCCCCAGCACCTGTCGAGCGCCCAGGCCCAGGTGGCCTTCGCCCGGCTGGTACTGGAACGCTTCTCGGGGACCGGCCGCGACCAGCTCGCCGACACCGTGTGGCCGGACGGACTGCCCGAGACCTGGGCATCGGCCCTGCGCAGCGTCGTCAGCCGGGTGCGCGGCTACGTCAGCGATCCGCACCAGAAGCCGGGCGGGACACCGCTGGTCGCCCACAGCGGGCGTTATCTGCTGCGACTGCCCGACGACGCGGCGGTCGACCTGGAGGCGGCCGACGCGGCGGTCACCGAGGCGCAGGAGGCGTTCGCCGAGCACGCCTACCCCGTGGCACAACAGCTCGCCGCCGGGGCGGTGTCCAATCTGCGCGGCTCGTTCCTGCCGGCGCACGACGGCGAGTGGGTCAGCAGCGTCCGGGAACGGGTGGAGGAACTGCGCCTGAACGCACTGGAGTTGGCGAGCCTCTCCGCCTCGGCCCTGGGCGATGAGCACCACGGGGTGCGGTACGCGGACGAGGCGGTGCGCCGCGCGCCGTTCCGGGAGAGCGCCTACCGCTGCCGGATGGCGGCGTACGCGTCGGCCGGCAACCGGGCGGACGCCCTGCGCGCGTACCAGCAGTTGCGCGAGGTGCTCGCCGAGGAGCTCGGCATCGACCCGGCGGCCGAGACCCAGGCGGCGTACCTGAACCTGCTGCGGGCCGTCGGCCCCACCCTCCAGGCCCGCCCGCCCCGCGCGATCCGCCGTTCCGGCACCGTGGACCCGCTCCTGATGGGCGCCTTCGAGGCCCTGCCCCCGCCGAGGTAGACGCGTGTGTCCCCGGCGGGAACGGGCCCGCCGGGGGCACACGGCGGACCCCGCCCGGGACACAACGGCGAACCCTGCCGGCCAGGGCGCGACAGGCCCCGCCGGGAAGTGCGTGACGGACCCTCATCGATCCCCAACTCCCGTTCCCCGACGGCCAAACCCACCGTCCGCCGGTTGCCACGGAACCTGCACGACCGTCGGAAAACCTCCACGGAACGCGCACTTCCGCCGGGCAACCATGTCGACGGTCACGCGGAATGTTGCATTCCGCCCACAGGATTTGTCTGGACCACCGTTAGCGTCCCCCTGTGATCCCGCCGAACGGCAGGGTCCGGAAAGGACGACTCACCCATGTCCAGACATACGGCCGGACGTCCCGGCCCACGGCGCCGAAGAGCGCGCATCGCCCTGGCATCCGCCCTGGTGCTCGCGGCCGAGGCCGCCTTCATATCCGGCCAGACGGCCGTGGCCGCGCCGGACGAACCGAGCGCACCGACCGCCACCGCATCCGCCAAGTCCCCCTCCCGGCAGGAGATATGGGAGTCGGACCTGGCCTGGGCGGCCGAGCACGCGAAGGGCTCGACGGCCTGGGCGATCGCCCGGGCGAAGAAGACCGGGAAGAAGGTCGTCGCCACCGACGAGACGACCCCCACCACCTACACCGTCGCCAATCCGGACGGCACCCTCACCACCGAACTGACCGCCGGTCCCGAGCGGGTCTGGAAGAACGGCGCGTGGCAAAAGGCCGACGCCACCCTCACCGAGGCCGCCGACGGCAGTGTCGTGCCCAAGGCCCACCCGGGCGGTCTGCGACTGGGCGGCGGGAGCGGCACTCCTCCGAAGTCGCTGCGCGCCGCGCAGGACGCCCCCGCCCGGGACCTGGTAACCCTGGGCAGCGGCGACGACGAGGTGGCCCTCCGGTGGAAGGGCGGTCTGCCGAAGCCCGAACTGGACGGCACCCGCGCCCGGTACAGGAACGCCGTGCCCGGCGCCGACGTCGTCGTCGAGGCCACCCGCACCGGCTTCGAGCAGTTCGTCGAGATCGGCGAACGGCCCACCGGCGCCTACTCCTACACCCTGCCGGTCAGGGCGAAGGGCCTGGAGGCGAAGGCGAACAAGGACGGTTCGGTCACCTTCACCGACGCCGAAACCGGTGCCCGGCGCGCCACCATGCCCGCCCCGGTCATGTGGGACTCGGCCGTCGACAAGCGCTCCGGCGAACACACCAACCGGGCGCGCGTCGACATGAAGGTGGTCCCCAGGGGCACCGGCGAGGTCGACCTGGTCGTCACCCCCTCGGCGGAGTTCCTCGCCGACCCGAAGACGAAGTATCCGGTCACCGTCGACCCGTCGACCTCCGCGCTGTCGAACACCTTCGACACGTACGTGCAGCAGGGCGAGACCGTCGACTGGTCCAACGACACCGAACTCGACTTCGGCAACCCGGGAACGAAGAACTCCGACGGCACCCCGCGCACCGCACGCTCGTTCATCACCTGGAACACCACGCCGATCCAGGACGCGCTGATCGTCGACACCAACCTGGCGCTGTGGAACTTCCACTCCGGCAACACCGACTGCGTCGCGCAGAAGTGGACCGTCTGGGACACCGGCGCCCCCTCCACGTCCTCGCGCTGGGCCTCGCAGCCCGACTGGAAGCAGGAGTACCACTCCTCCACCCAGACCAAGGGCAACCCGGACTGCGCCGCCACCCAGCCCGACGGGTGGATCAACGCCGACGTCGACACCCTCGTCCAGTCCTGGGCCTCGGCCAAGGCCACCCGCGGCCACATGGGCCTGCGCGCGGCGACCGACGACATCAAGGCCTGGAAGCGGGTCAACTCCGCGAACAACACGGCCAACCAGCCCAAGCTGTCGGTCACCTACAACTACCGCCCCTCGGACGGCACGAACCGGCAGGCCGGCGCGCCGTTCAAGTCGTACGCGGGCGTATGGGCGGTCAACACCACCACCCCGACCCTGCGGGACACGTTCACCGACCCCGACGGGGACAAGGTCAACGGCACCTTCCAGGTCTACGACGCCGCCACCGACACCCCGATCACCACGCCCTCGGGCGAGGGCCTGATCGTGTCCGACTTCGTCGACTCGGGCAAGCCGGCCTCCGTCACCGTCCCGGCCGGACAGTTGAAGGACGGCAGGACGTACAAGTTCCGTACGAACGCCTACGACGGAACCCACTACAACCTCAGCTGGTCCCCCTGGACCCAGTTCGTCGTCGACACCACCGCACCGGCCGTGCCGTCGTCGGTGACGTCGTCGACCTACACGGAGGACTGGGTCGGCGGCGGCGCGGGAATCACCGGTACGTTCGACGTGACGGCCTCCAATGACGCGAACACCGTCCGGGTCCGTCTCGACGGGACCGACACCGATGACGACGACGTACCGGACTCCGGCACGTTCACCACGGTCAGCACGACCCCGGCCGGGACGGGAACGACCGCGGCCGTGGCCGTGACGCCCGCAGAGGACGGCGCCCACGAGCTGGAGGTGCAGGCGGTCGACCGCGCGGCCAACGTCGGGCCGGTCCTGCCGTACGGGTTCATCGCCGGTGGTGCGGATGTGACCCGCCCGCACAAGGTCGAGATCAACCTCCCGACCCCGGTCGCGAACGCCCCCGAGCCGACGTACAGCAACGACCCCATGCCCGCGTTCGGGTGGGGTGGCTGGGAGAACTCGCCCCTCGCCGCCGCGGCCCGCGACGCCGGGCTCACCGAGCCGCGGACGTATTCCGAGAACGGCACCACGCTGAAGGTGACGCCGCTGAGGCAGCGCACGAAGGCCGCAGCCGATTCGCTGAAGAGGATCGACGCCGAGGACGGCGTTCTGCGCAAGAGCAGGAGCGGCCTTGCCGCGTCCGCCGCGGCGGGCTACACCGGGCCCGTCATCACCGGCTCGTGGTGCGACCCGACCCTGACGGCACAGAAGTCGTTCGTCACCCGCGACGAGGCGTGCCTGCTGTACAAGTGGGAGGTCGAGGTCCTCGACAACGCGACCAGCCCTCCGAAGATCTACCACCAGGAGTACGAGCTGATGTGGCAGATCAAGCTCGACCGTGAGGGCGACGAGATCAAGCAGTGGGTGCAGATGACGCCGGTCTTCGGATCGTCCGCCCCCTACCTTCCGTTCCCGGCGCAGCCCGGCGCGATCAACATCGCCATGAGCACCAAGTGCCCCGGCACCGCGTGCACGGAGGCCGACGGCGACACCGGCTTCGACTGGGAGTCCGGCCGCAACCCGTCATGGGCCGGGTCCCTCGACAGCGACCTCGCGCAGGGCAACGCCACGGTGAAGTGGAACGGCAGCGTGCCCGACGCCGCGTCCACCAAGGACGCCGACCTGTCCAAGGAGCTGCCGCTGAGCGTGTACGGCTACTTCAGCTCGCAACTGCCCGGCATCTCGGTGCCGACGCAACCGCACCTGTCGACTCCGGCGTTCACCGCCCGCTGCGACAAGGCGAAGCTGTCCACGACGAAGGCACCGGGCTGCGTGTTCCCGTACTACGTCCCCGGGTACGCCATCAACAGCGCCAAGGCCCCGGCCGCGGCCGCGCACGCCTGGCTGATGCAGCAGAAGATGCCCGGCCACTACGGCCGCGACCCGCTCTCCCCGCTGCGCTATCTGCCCAACCAGGCCCGCAACGCACCGAACATCGTCCCGGACAAGTCCAACCGCAAGGTGATCTGCCCGCGCACCGGCAAGGGCAAGTTCGTCAAGCACCCGCAGACCGGGGAGTTCCCCGAGCTGATCAGCACCGGCGGCAACGACACGAAGTCCTGCGACGAGTACGCGTTCAACGCCACCTACCAGTCCGGAGGCATGCCGGCGAACCTGGGCGGCACCAACCCCGTCGGGGAGCTGCGCGGCGCCGAGTGCGTGCAGACCTACGCCACCAGGACCCAGCTCCTCAACGATCTCCGCTACGCGGACCCGACGTGGTCGGAGGTATGCGGCCGGTCCTCGATGTCCGGTTGGGTCAACTCCGGCGCGATGAACCGGTTCGGCTCGACGTTCGTGCCGGAATTCCGGATGCTCGACAAGGACTACTACTGGGTCGACATCAAGGGCCTGGACGACTGTGACGCCTCCGGCGCCACAGTCAAGTGCACCCTCAAGCCCTGATGACCTGACAACATGAGAAGGGGCGGCACGGAATCACTCCGTGCCGCCCCTTCCTCGTCGCCCGTGTCCCGGGGAATCAGTCCCAGATCACCGCCCGCTCCCGGAGCGGCGCGGCATTCGGGTCGTCCTCGTCGACCTCTTCCTCGTCCAGGTCGATCAGCACACCGCGGCCCTCCTCGAGCGCCATGGCGGTGGCCTCCAGGAGAGCGCCGAAATCCGCGGGGCCGTCGAAGGACGTGCCGCTCGTACGGGAGAAGTCCCCCACCCGGCCGTACGTCTCGCCTTCCCGGCAGTCGAGGACCGTGCCGTCAGTCGTGATGTCGTACGAGGCGACCTGGAGGTAACCCGCATGCCACCACTCCCCGCCACCGCCCTCCACGGAGCGCAGCAGCAGCGTCCGGGCCACGATCTCCGACAGCGGCAGCAGGCGGTGCTCGGAAGGGAGACAGAACGCGGCCGGGTCCACTTCCTCGTCCGCCGACTGACCGCACGCTCCGTCATGTCGTCGCAACGACATCACCAGACCGGGCGGGAGGCACACCCCGAGCACCTGCTCCGCCTCACGGATCTCATGCTCGTCGACCGGGCCGTTCAGCGTCCCCAGTGTCCGCGGCGCATGCTCCCGGAGCCACGTCTCGATACGGTCCCACGCCGCAGCGATCGCGTCCTGCTCGTTCACCGCTGTACCTCCGCAGTGGTGACGGGGGTGGCGCGGGAGTGGAGCTCGAGCCGGACGGCCGACTCGCCTCCCGTCGGAGCCGCGCGGGGGCGCGGTGACGCGGCCGGACCGGCGGGCCCGGCCGTGGTGGCGTCGCGGTACTCGGTGGCGGTGCATCCGGCAGCACCGACCGCCGGGACGGTGCCCACGAGCATGCGCGTAGGACTGGGCACGAGCGGTTCCTTCCGGACGGGGGGTGTACGGGGTGAACCTACAGGGCTCACCCGGCCCGTCCGCCAAGAAGGGTGCGCCCGATGGGCGCCGGATCACGCATGACACCCATCTCACGGCGTACGGGACAGTCGGTTCCCACACCGACCAGTCGCGCGCCCGCCGGGGATCGCGGGACAGCCCTCAGCGACCGCCCCCGCGGCCCTCTCCCCAGGACTTCTCCAACGCCCAGGTGAGACGACGGGGCGGGCCCTCGTCCAGGCGTGGGACGCGCACGTACTCGCGCGCGTACGGCATGGCCTCTCCCGATTCCAGCGAATCGGCCATCAACCGGATCATCTCCCCCAGGCTCCTCCAGCGGGCCGCGACGACCTCGTTGCCCTCGTAGTCGATCTCGATGACGGTGCCGAAGCCGTCGCCGGGCCGGTGGTCCACGACGAGGCTCTCCCCGGTGTGCGTACCGGCGACGGGCAGCCACAAGGGGTCCGCCCACGGTTCCTGGATCCAGACCTCGGGATCCTCGTCGCGCTGCTCCTCCCACTCCGCGAGCATCTCCGCCATGTACGCCGGTCCGGCCATGAGCGTTTCGAGGTCGTACGGAACGTGGCCCCCCGGCCAGACGGGAGCGTCGTACAGGGGCGCGCCCGCGTGGATGCCGAGCCACTGCACGAGATGCGGATGGAGCAGATGGGGGATGACCCGGCGGAGGGACTGGACGGCCTCCTCCGAAGCGGGCGGATGCAGTTCGAGGAGCGTGCCGGCACATCGGTGTTGCCGATGCCAGTTCTCGACGCGCGTCCAATTGCGTACGAGGTCGTCCATCCACGCATCCTGGCACGGCTCTCCGCCTGACCGCCAACGGACCGCGGCGTCGCCGCACGGCCCGCTGCGGCTCCGCAGATCGACTTCATCGTTCGCACCGCCGGCCGCGCCTCCACTCGGCCGGCCGGCCGCGTTCAGTGAACCGGCACCCAGTGCTCGGCGGCCTCCATCAGCCACGAGTTCCGCGGGTCGTCCCAGATCAGGCAGTGATGGACGATGCCCGGCACGTCGGACCGGTCCGCCGGATCCGCGGGTCCCGCCGTCAGGGTGTGGTGAACTTCCTCCAGATAAGCGGCGATCGACGGGTACTTCGGAGCTTCGATCCCCTCGGGGAGCGCCCAGGAGCCGACACCTTCAGGGCCTGCGTAGTGGCCGCTCTCAGGCCCGGCCTCGTCCCGTGTGAGCCAGGGAACGACCGGTGCGCCCCACCCCCTGCTGCCGTTGAGGAACACCGCGGACATGGCCTGCTCCGGAGTGAGGATGATCCCGCCGGGCAGGAAGGCCCCCGAGCCGACCTCTCCCTCCTCGTCGCCCTCGATCTCCTGGTGCTCCACCCCGCCGCAGAGCCGCCACAACGCCTTCAGTTCGGCGGGCAGCCCGTGACCGAGGTGTCGCCCCAGCCAGTCGTCCGCCGCGGCGAGGTCCTCCTCCGGCACCGGCGGCAGCAGGGAGGCGTACGAGGTGGGGGCGTGTTCCGCCAGCCACCGGGTGAGTGCCTCCCACGCCTCGACAAGGGCTTCGTCCTCATGTCCTCGTATCGGCATCCACCCACCGTAGCAACGGTTGGAACCCTGACGTCGGTCACCCCGGCGTCCCGTTTCCGGTCAGGTCCCGGCCGCCGTATGCCCCCTTCGCCAGGGCCCCCGTGGCTCCCACGATCGCCACGCCCACCGCTCCCACGACCGCTTTGCGTCCCGCCTCCGCGGCCGCGTTCCTCAATTGCGCCGGGTCCCGGGCCGCGTCCCACCAGCGTGTCGTCTCCAGCGCGGGCCGGGCGGACTCGATCCCGAGCGGTCGGTGGAATCCGTCGACGGTGACGCCGATGCGGTTGACCGAGCCCACCACCGCCCGGTGCGCGGGCAGGTGCAGCAGCACATTGGAGTTGGCCCTGCCGGCGGCCGTGTCCATGCGTGCCATCAGGTGTTCGATCCTCTCCGAGACGAGTTCCCGCCGCCTGCGCCGGTCGACGGCCAGCGCGCGCCGACGCCCCTCCAGCACGTCCGGGGACTCTGCCAGCGCCCTCGCCAGTCGCAACGCGTCGAGCGCGGCCTGCAGTTCGAAGCAGCGGGCCACGACGACGAGCAGTTCCTGGACCTCGGACTCCGCCTTCCTGACCGTCCGGACGAGATCACCGCTCCCGGTCGTGCCCTCCGCCCTCTCCGCGAGTGCGTCGAACCGGCGCAGCGCCCACCCCAGGGCGTCCGTGATCGTGTGGGTCCTGGCCTGGACGGTCGACCAGGTGTCGTCGTCGACCCGGCCCTCCATCTCCAGGACCGTCATGGCGGACTCGATGTCGAGGCCCGCTCCGGACATCTTCCCCAGCTCGGCGTCCTTCTGGGCGCGGATCACGTCGTCGATCTTCCGGTCGATCGCCGCGAGACAGTCCCTGATCTCGCCCATCTCGTGCTGCCGCGCGAGCTGCGCCATGATCCCCGCGGCACCGGTGAGAACCGCCGGACCGGTCAGGAACGAACCGGGCCCCTGCACGATCTGGAGCCATGAGCCGATCGCCCCCGGTTTTCCCACCATCGCGTGGCTGATGCCCGGCGTCCTGCTCTCCATCAGCCCGAACTTCTTGACGAGTTGGGCGGACTCCTCGGTCAGTTTCACCCAGCGCCCCGAATGGGCGGCGATCTCGGAGGCGGCCCGCGCCGCTCCGGCCCCGGCGCGGAGGAGAGATCCGAAGCGGCGCAGTCCGAGGTCCCTCGACAGTGACAACAGCCGCTCCGAGGCGAGGAAGTGCTCGACGTCCGCCGGGCTCCCGATGACCGCGAGTCCGTCGCCGTCGCTGATCAGCCGAATCCTGTTGTCCATCGCCCGCCCCTGTTGTGACTTCCCTCGGTCGAGGGTAGTGGGCGGTGAGCGGCGCGAGAGCCTCCGTCCGGGCCGGGACGTCCGTTTATCGGGTTGCCCTGCCGACCTGACGACCTCAAGAATCTGCCCATGACCACGACGACTGCTTCCCTGCTGCCGATGCCCTCCGCCGCCGTCGCGGGACCGGGCCGACAGCAGTCCGGCTGTCCGGGAGGGCCGGCTCCGCACCGCACATGAGCGCGGCCCTGGTCGCCGGGCTCCTGGCCGGTTATGGCATCGCCATGCCGGTGGGAGCGGTCGCGACGTATCTCGTGGCCCTCACCGCGCGGACGTCGTTGCGGGTCGGTGCCTGTGCCGCGCTGGGCGTGGCGACCGCCGACGGCCTGTACGCGCTGATCTCGGTGGCCGGGGGTTCGGCGCTCGCGCCCGTCATCGAGCCGATCGCGCCGCCCCTGCGTCTGGCCTCGGCCGTGGTGCTCCTCGCGCTGGCGTGCCGGAGCGCGGTGACGGCCGTCGCCGTGTACCGCGGGCGGCGGGACGCTGATGGGGCGAACCGCGAACCGACGAGTCCGGTGCGGGCGTATCTCGGGTTCCTGGGCATCACGCTGATGAACCCGATCACCGTGATCTATTTCGCGGCCCTGGTGCTCGCCGGTCAGGGCGCCACCGCACCGGACCGCTGGAGCGAGGCGGTGTTCGTCCTGGCGGCCTTCGCGGCCTCCGCCAGTTGGCAACTGCTGCTCGCCGGTGGCGGGGCCCTGCTCGGCCGAGTGCTGACGGGTCCTCATGGCCGGTTGTCCACCGCCCTGGTGTCCAGTGCCGTGATCGTCGGGCTCGCCGTCCACCTGCTGGTGTCCCGGCCGTGATCGACGAGCCGGCGCGGCCCGTCCGGCGTGACCGGGCGCCGGAAGGGGCGCCCGGTCGCACCACCCGGAACGGGGCCGGCCTCAGACGTCGAGCACGACGTCCGTGACCGGCACCGCCTGGCAGGTCAGCACCTGGTCGTCGGGCAGGTCCTCGGCCGGGGCCACCAGGTGGGCGACCCGTCCGCCCAGGACGGTGACGGCGCAGCTCTCGCACTGCCCCAGGCGGCAGCCGTTCGGCAGCTTCAGCCCTGCCTTCTCACCGAGTTCGAGCAGGGTGCCGTCCGCCCGGGTCCAGGTCAGTTCGCGTTCCGAGCGCGCAAAGCGCACGGTCGCGGTGGCATCCGCCGGGACCTCGACATTCCGGGTGGTGACCTGGAACCTCTCGGCGAAGATGTCGAAGCCCGGCACTCCGCGCGCCTTCAGTCCGGTGGTGACGTCATCGATCATCTCCTGGGGTCCGCACAGGTAGAAGCGGGCGCGGCGGCGGATCAGTTCCTCGTCGACCGCGTCGGCGGTGATCCGGCCGCGGACCGAGTAGTGCACCCCCTCCACGTCCTCGGCCGTCGGGCGACTGTAGTGGTCGATCACCGTCAACTGCGGTATCGCTTCGGCCAGTTCCCGAAGCCGGTCCGCGAACGCATGGGTCCTGTTGTTGCGGTTGCCGTAGTGCAGGACCACCTCGGGGACCGAACCCCCGGTGGACCCGAGCGTTTCGAGGTGGCCGAGGAAGGGGGTGATGCCGACGCCGGCCGCGATCAGCACCACCGGTTGGCTGTGGTCGACCGGGATGGCGAACAGGCCCGAAGGAGCGGTCACCCGTACGCGGGCCCCGGCGGTGAAGCTGCGGTGCACGAGCGGGGAGAACGCGCCGCCCTCGATCCGCCGGACGGCCAGCCGGTACGTCGCGAGGTCGTCGCCCCGGGCCGCACCAGTCAGCGAGTACGCCCGGGTGACGTCCGGGGAACCTGCGTCGGCGACGGTGATGTGCTGGCCGGGGCGGAACTCCGGAAGCGGGCCGCCGTCGGCCGGGCGGAGCAGCAACTCCCGTACGTCCTCGGTCACTTCCTCGGACGCCTCGACGACGAAATCGCGCGGGCCGGACCATGTTCCGGTCGGTTTCCGGCGGACGTCGCAGGCCGTCGAACGCAGCGGTGCCGAGCCGCTGATCGGGTCGTGTGCGGCGTCGCCGACGAGCAGGTTGTAGTTCTGTCCGCCGTCGGCCAGCGGGTCCGATCCGGGCAGTGCCAGGTCGGGAGTGCTCTGCCACCACCCGTACTCGGCAACCACGGTGTCGGGGTGCAGGCCGGGGTCCACCCGGGCGCGCATCCGCACGGTGGCGTTGCGTGTCGCAATCTCCACCATGTCGCCGTCGGTGATGCCCCGGTCCGCGGCGACCCGCTCGCCGATCTCGACGAGGGGTTCGGGTGAGCGTTTGCGCAGTGACGCCAGTCCGCGTTGCTGACTGTGGCAGAAGTACCCGTTCTTGGCGCAGCTCAGTGTCAGTGGGAAGTCGGGGTCGGTGGGCGGTTCGCCGGCTTCGGGCACCGGGGAGTAGCCGTGGTCGAGCAGCCGTTGTGAGTACAGCTCCACCCGCCCGGTCGGGGTGGCGAATCCGGTGACCTGCCCGTCGGGCGTGGTCTCGGCGTACTTCCGGTACCGCATCGGCAGCGGCACGTCCACGCCGCCGGGGACCGCGCGCAGGTCGTCCACGGTGAGGCCGAGGGGTTCGAGCTGGTGGTTCCAGGCCGCCTGGATGTCTCCGTCGAAGAACTCGTCCCCGAGGCCGAGGCGGCAGGCGAGGTCGAAGGCGATCTCCAGGTCGGAGCGGGATTCGCCGAGCGGGTCGAGCATGCGGGGGCGCAGTTGCACGCGCTGCTGGGCCTGCTGCGAGATCTCGAAGCCCGCGCGCAGCCCTTCCCGCTCCCAGGGAGTGTTGGCGGGCAGGAGGATGTCGGCGAACCGGGCGGTGGGGTTCTCGAACAGGTCGATGTGCACGCCGAATTCGAGCTGTCGCAGGGCCTCGGCGGTGCGTACCGGGTCGGGCTGCGACAGCAGCAGGTTGCCGCCGAAGGAGACCAGGGCCCGTACGCGGTACGGCTCCCCTTCCGTGATCGCCCTGCTCAGGGCCCGCGCGGAGATCCAGCCGGATGCCGGGGGGCCGAGGGGGTGTTCGGCGAGCCCCAGTGTCTTCGCCGCCTGTTCGGGCACGGGCGGCAGGGACACCTTGGTGGTCGGTTGCTGTGGCAGGACCACGTTCCCGCCGGGTGCGTCGTAGCAGCCGGTGAGTGCGTACAGGGTGGCGATGGCGCGTTCGGTCTGCGTCGCGTCGACGTGCTGGCCGACCCCGGTCCATGTGCCGTAGCTGACCGCGCGCGAGGTGGCCAGGTCGTCGGCGAACGCGATGAGCGTGTCGGTGTCCACCCCGGTCACCGAGGACGTGCGTTCCAGCGGCCAGGCCGCCGCGGCGTCGAGGTAGTGCTGGAACGCCGGCCGGCAGGTGACCGTTCCGGAGCGGGTGCGGACCCGGTGGGTGCCGCGCAGGGCGAACCGCTGCGGGGCGGGGGCGGCCCGGGTGGTGTCGTAGGGCTCGGGCCGGCCGGCGTGCTCGTCCCACACCACGTGGCCGACGCCGTCGGGGGTCAGTTCGTCGGCCCTCAGGAAGCGGCCGTCGTCCTCGCGCACCAGCAGCGGCCCGTTGGTCCAGGCCCTCAGGAACTCCTGGTCGCCGCCGTGGCGGCGCAGCACGAGGTCGGCCAGTCCGAGGGCGAGGGCGCCGTCGGTGCCCGGCCGCACCCGCAGCCAGTGGTCGGCCTGCATCGCGGCGGGCGTCCGGCGCGGGTCGACGACGGCGAAGCGGGCTCCCCGCGCGCGTGCCTCGGCCAGGGCCACCGACCGGGACAGCCAGGTCTTGGCGGGATTGTGCCCCCACATCACGGTCAGGTCGGTGTGCGGGAAGTCGGGTGGGGGCTGGGCGCTGCCGAAGGTGAAGGCGTGGGCGAAGTCCTTGTGCCAGTTGCAGATCTCGGTCGAGTAGGAGATGTTCGGGCTGCCGTAGAGGTGGACGAACCGCTCCACCCATTCGAGGGCGTCACTCATCGGCGTGCCACTGGCCGAGGTCACCGAGAAGGCGACGGACTCCGGCCCCGTGGTGTCGCGGAACTCCGCGAGTCGGCTGCTGATCTCCGTCATCGCCTCCTCCCAGCCGATCTCCCGCCACTTGGGATCGGGGTCGGTCCGCGGTGTGGTGCGGCGCAGCGGGCGGGTGAGACGGGCCGGGCTGTGCACCAGTTCGGGTGCCGCCCGGCCCTTGGGGCACAGCGCCGCGCCCGTGGGGTGGTCGGGGTCCGGGCGCACGCCGACCATGGCTCCCGATTCGATGGTGTAGATCGCGCCGCAGCGTGACTTGCAGAGGGTGCAGTAGCCACGTGCCTCGGTCATCGTCCGCTGTCTCCCCTTGGTAGTGGTCGGGCATCGGGATCCGGTGCGCCGGAACGGTACGGAGGGTTCGGTCCGGGAACGGCCCGGCCGGTCTCCCCACACTCCAGATACCCTGATGGGGTATTCAGAAGTACACCCCCTGGGGGTAATGCTGCAAGCTTTTGATCACAACTCGACCGGCAAGGAACGGATGAAGGAGAATGTTTCAGCCAGCCGTGATACCACCCAGGGGTATGTAGACTGAATCGGGGAACATACCCCCCGTCCGTATACACAGGGAGCTCGCCGCATGTCCGACGTCACGGAACGAACGCAGGCACCGAAACTCCGCTCGGCCATTGCCGCCGCAGTCACGTCCCAGACCGGGCGGGCCGTTCTCCAATGCCTTGCCGCCTGTACGCTGCAGGCGCTCCAGAACCGGGGGACGGCGTGCGGCTGCACCCGGCCGAAGTAGAGCGACGGAGGGCGCCCCGATGAACCCCACCGCACGCGACGCACGCCGGTCCGGGCGAGGGGGACCGCCCCGATGAGCACCGGGACGGGCACCGCCGTCGCAGGCTCGATGCACACCTTCCCCAAGACCTCCCCTCCGTCGACGACGGTCGGGCAGGCGCGGGAGCTCTTCGGGAACGACAAGGTGCACGCACTGCTGGTGGTCGACGACGGCGTGCTGATCGCGGTCGTCGAGCGGGCCGACCTGACGGGGCGGGACGACCACGAGCCGGTCGCGCCGGCGGGACGGCTCGGCGACCGGGTGGTCGCGCCGTCCGCCGGACTGCGCGAGACCTGGGACGCGATGGTCGCCGCGGGACGCCGCCGGGTCGCCGTCACCGCCGAGGGCGGCCGGCTGGTCGGCCTGCTCTGTCTGAAGAGGTCGGGGCTCGGCTTCTGTTCCGACGCCGGCGTACGGGCACGGGCCGAGGAACGCGCGGCCGGGGCACGGGGCCGATGACGTCCACCGAGGGGCGCCGGCCGCCGGTTCCCCCCGAGCGCCCCGAACCCCCGAATCCCCGGACCCCGAAGGGCATGTGCGCGCGAGTCGCGCAGGGGGCGTGGGGCGCACTCCCGGCAGAGGACGCACTTCCTGATCCATCCGATGCGCCTGTTACGGACAGTGTTCGAGACATACCTTTGAGTGACAGTGACGGCCATCCGGATTCCGGTCGGCCGCGCAACCGACACCCAGGGGTTCCACCATGCGCAAATGCGCTGTCCTTCTTGCCGTCTGCGCCCTGATCGGCACGCTCGGCGCGGCTGCCCCGCCCACCCGGGCCGGCGGCTTCGAGCGTTGCCCAGCGGCGCGCCTGTGCCTGTTCGCCAATGCCGACGGCACGGGGACGATGGCCTATTTCGCCTCGGGTTCGCCCGATCTCGCCCAGCAGGCCATCGACAACGACACCTCGGCCTACTGGAACCGGACCGGGGCCAACTGGGACGTCTTCGACCTGCCGAACTACCAGGAGCGCATCTACACGCTGTGGGGGGACGAGACCGCACCGATCCAGCTCAGCCACATGACCTGGGAAGACAGTTACTCCTCGCTGCGGCGGCAGTGAAACCCCCACCCGAGAAGGAGACAGCACCATGAGCATCACGCGTTCCACCGCCGTCCGGACCATCGCGGCGGCACTGACCCTGCTGGGCGCTCTGTCCGCCTCGGTACCGGCGATCGCCGCGGATCCCCCGCAGGGCGACTTCACCGCCACCGGGGTCCGCATCCACAGCGGTTACAAGCTCGACTCACCGGTCCGGGGGCACGGCAATCCGGGCGACGGGTACACCTGGATGGGCGGCCAGAGCACGGGCGCCGACGAGGTGCGGTGCCCCGACGGCCAGGTCAAGGACCACTGGACGTACATCCACAACAACAGGACGGGCGTGGAGGGCTACGTCTCGGACTGCTTCATCCGGGAGAACTGACCGCGCCCGCCCACGCGCAGGCGCCCGGCCGGGAGAGCCCGGCCGGGCGCCTGCGTGAACCGCTCGGGGCCGGTGGACCCGGCCGTGTGCCGCGACGGTCCCCGGACGTCACCGGGGCCCGGGGTCCTGCCCCGCACGCGGGGTCAGGTGATGGAGACCCCGCTGTCGATGCTGATGACCTGCCCCGTCATGCAGTCCTGGTCGAGGAACAGACCCGCGCTGCGGGCCACCTCCTCCACCGTCACGAAACGCGGTACGGGGGCCTTCTCCTCCATGCTCTCCTTCACCCGGTCGGGCAGGCTCTCCGTCATGCCCGTGATCATGAATCCCGGGGACAGTGCGTTGACGGTGACCCCGCGTCGGCCGCACTCGGCGGCCAGGGTGCGGGTGAAGCCGATCAGGCCCGCCTTCGACGCGGAGTACGCCGTCTGGCCCGCGGTCGCGATCAGACCGGACGGAGAGACCACGTTGACGACCCTCCCCCACCGCTGCCGCAGCATGTACGGGACGGCCACCCGCGCGGTGTGGAACGAACCGATCAGGTTCGTCCGGATCACCTGGGCCCAGTCCGCCGGCGACTGCATCGCCATCAGCGCGTCCTTGCGGATCGCGCCGTTGTTGACGAGCACGTCCACGGGGCCGAGCCGCTCCCCGATCTCCCGGTACATCGCGGTGACCGCCTCGTACGAGCCGACGTCCCCGGTGACCACGACCGAGTCGTTCGTCAGCTTGTCCTGTACGGCCCGGGCCCGCTCCTCGGAGCTGTTGTAGTGGACCGCGACCCGGCAGCCGAGGGCGTCCAGCTCGATCGCCAGGGCCTGGCCGAGCCCGCCGGACGCGCCCGTGACCAGGGCGACCGGCCGCTCCGGCCGGGTTCCCACCGGTTTTGCGCTCAACTGTCTCCTCCACCCCATTCCAGGAGGACCGATCCCCAGGTCATGCCCGCGCCGAAGCCGGCCAGCAGCACCAGGTCGCCGTCCTCGATCCGGCCCTCGTCCAGGGCTTCGGTCAGTGCGATGGGAATCGACGCGGACGCCGTGTTCCCGTACTTGTGCAGATTGGTGACCAGAGCCTCCGTCCGCAGACCGGTGTGGCCGAGGATGGAGTTGATGATCCTGATGTTGGCCTGGTGCGGGATGACGTGGTTCACGTCGGCCGCCTCGACCTTCGCCTCCTTCAGGGTCTCCCGCACCGTGCGCACCGTGTAGCGCACGGCGTTGAGGTAGATCTCGTTGCCGTTGATCTGCGCGTAGTGCAGACCCTGGCGGACGGTCTCCTCCGTGGTGGGCATCCGGCTGCCGCCCGCCAGTACCTTGAGGCTGCCGGTGCAACTGCCGTCCGCGCCCAGGTTCCAGGCCAGGACCCGGTCCCGGTCCGCCGGCTGGAGCACCACGGCGCCCGCGCCGTCGCCGACGAGGATCGACAGGTCCCGGTCGGCCGGGTTGGCGGTCAGGGTGTGCGTGTCGGAACCGATCAGCAGGATGGGCCGGGGGTCGATCTTGATCAGCGCCATGGCCTGGACCAGTCCGTACACGAACCCCGCGCACTCGGAGTTGACGTCGTGCGCGCTGCCGGCGATGCCGAGTTCGTGGTGGACGAACGCGGACGTGGCCGGGGAGGGCTGCTCGGGCGTGGCGGTGGCGACGATCAGATGCGCGATGTCGCCGCCGCTCAGCCCGGCCTTCTCCAGGGCCCGCCGGCCGGCCTCGACAGCCAGGGAGGCGGTCGTCTGGCCCGGTCCGACGGCCCGGCGCTCACGGATTCCGCACCGGCTGACGATCCAGTGCTCGTCGACGCCGAAGCGCTGCGCCAGCTCCGCGCTGGAGACGACGCGTTCGGGTACGGACATGCCCCACCCGGTGATGTCGAAGCCGTTCACGGGCGGCCCCGCTCAGGCCCGCGCCGGCACGAGCGCGAGGATGCGCTCGTGGACGACGCGCAGGGTGGTCGTGTCGTCGATGTCGGCGAACAGCGACTCGTCGGCGGGGATGTCCGGGTACCTGTTCTGGAACCCGTACAGCCACTCCATCAGGTCCAGCGAGTCCACGTCCGCGATGTGCTGGAGCGGGTGGTCCGGGTCGACCTTCTCGGCGCCCGAGACGGCTTCGAGCTGGCTCGCCAGTTCTTCAATGGTGGGCATGGACATGATGTGCGGTCCTCTCTCACGGGGCTCGGTCGTTCGGAAGGAATCGAATCCCGGCCCACGCAACGCGTGCGCAACACGGGGCTCCGGGCGCCGTCTTGCACATCTGTTGCGAGCGACCCGGTTTTCTCGTCTGCAACACCCGTACGCCGGACAGGAGTTGACGAAGAATGACGACGGTCGCAGACAGGTCGGTCCCCGAGGTCGACGCGATCAGGCACCACTACGAGGTGAGCAACGACTTCTACCGCCTCCTGCTGGGCCCGACCATGATGTATTCCGGTGGGTACTGGGAGGAGGGCGAGGGCCTGACCGAGGCCCTCGACGAGGCCCAGGAGCGCAAGCTCGACACGTTCGTCGAACTCGCGGGGGCCGGCGGCGCCCGCCGGGTGCTGGACGTGGGCTGCGGCTGGGGCACCATGCTCAACCGGCTGACCACCGTGCACGGCGTGGAGCAGGCCGTCGGCCTCACCCTCAGCCGCACCCAGGAACAGTTCATCGCCGGCCTGGACAACCCCAGGATCACCACCCGGGTCGAGTCGTGGGAGGACCACGTCACCGACGACCCGTACGACGCGGCGTTCTGCATCAACGCGCTGGAGCACTTCGTCTCCTCCACGCTGCCGCCGCGCGAACGCACCAGGAAGTACCGGGTGTTCTTCAACAAGGTGGGCGCGGCGCTGAAGCCGGGGGGCCGGTTCGTGCTGCACACCATGACCGCCGAGGCCCTGCCGATGAACCGGCAGCTGCTCGACGACCTGAAGTTCCTCCAGCGCTCCGAGTTCGAGAACTGCCACATCCCGCATCTGCACGAGCTGACGCAGGCCGCCGAGGGGCTCTTCGACATCGTCGAGATCGTCAACGAGCGCGAGTCGTTCGCCGTCGCCTGCCGCGCCTGGCTGGAACTGCTGGCCGCCCGCCGGGACGAGGCCGTCGCCCTGGAGGGCGAGGAGGTCGTGGCCCGCTTCGAGCGCTACCTGGACATCTTCGCCTACACGCTGGAAGACAAGTTCTTCAACAACTTCCGCGTCACCATCGCGCGACGCTGAGGAGGCCGACGTGACGAGCATTCTGGAACCCGCGCGCGACGACGGCGTCGCCGCACCCGCCGCGCCCCGACCGGGCGGCGGCGGACCCACCCGGCACCTGCGGGTCGCCGTGATCGGCAGCGGTTTCTCCGGACTGGGCATGGCGATCCGCCTGCTGCGCGGGGGGACCGACGACTTCCTGGTCTTCGAGCGGGCCGACGAGGTGGGCGGGACCTGGCGGGACAACACCTACCCGGGCGCCGCCTGCGACGTGATGTCCCACCTGTACTCTTTCTCGTTCGCGCAGAACCCGGGCTGGAAGTCCACCTTCGGCAAGCAGGACGAACTGCTCGCCTACCTGCGGGACGTGGCCGACCGGTTCGGGGTCCGCCCCCACATCCGGTTCGGCCACGAGCTGCTCTCCGCCCGCTGGGACGAACCGACGCGGCGCTGGTACATCGAGACCTCGCAGGGCGACTACACCGCCCAGGTGCTGGTCTCGGGCACCGGCTACCTCTCCGAGGCCGCGTACCCGGACATCCCCGGGCTCGACGACTTCGAGGGCACGGTGTTCCACTCCTCGCGCTGGGACCACGGCCACGACCTGAAGGGCCGCGACGTCGCCGTCATCGGCACGGGCGCCTCCGCCATCCAGTTCGTGCCGAAGATCCAGCCCGAGGTGGGGCGGCTCGACCTGTACCAGCGCACCCCGGCGTGGATCGGCCCGAAGAACGACAAGCCGACCAGTGCGCTGCAGTCGAAGCTGCTGCACAAGGTTCCCGGCTACCAGAACTTCCGGCGCAACTTCAACATGTGGGGCCGCGAGATCCTGGCCTTCGTCATGAAGCGGCCCGAGGTCGCCGGGAAGATGCAGAAGATGGCCAGCGACCACCTGGCCAAGTCCGTCCCGGACGAGGCGCTGCGCGCCCGGCTCACGCCCGACTACGTCATGGCGTGCAAGCGGCTGCTGTTCTCCAACACCTGGTACCCGGCGATCCAGCAGCCCAACGTCGACCTGGTCACCGACGCCATCGCCGAGGTGCGCGCCAAGTCGGTCGTCACGGCCGACGGCACCGAACGCGTCGTCGACACGATCATCCTCGGCACCGGGTTCAAGGCCACCGACCGCCCGGTCGCCGGGCGCATCACGGGCCGCGACGGCCGGCTGCTGCGCGACGTGTGGCGCGAGCACGGCATGGCGGCGCACCGCGGCACGACGGTCGCCGGCTTCCCCAACCTGTTCCTGCTCCTCGGCCCCAACACCACCCTCGGGCACTCGTCCCAGGTCGTGATGATCGAGGCGCAGATCGGTTACGTGCTGGACGCCCTGAAGCACATGGAGCGGCGCGGCCTGGCCAGTGTCGAGGTCCGCGAGAAGGCCCAGCGGGCCTGGAACGACGAGGTGCAGGGGCGCCTCGACGGGACCGTGTGGAACGCCGGGAACTGCCGGAGCTGGTACCTCGACGAGCACGGCCGCAACCCGTCGATCTGGCCCACGTACACCTGGCGGTTCCGCCGCCGCACCCGCCGCTTCGACCTGGCCGAGTACCGGCTCGCCACCTCCGTCGGGGCCGGCAGACCCACCCTTGACCACGCATAGCCGAAGGAGAGGAACGCAGATGAACACCACGCTCTCGCGGCGCAAGGTGCTGGGCGGCATCACGGCCGCGGTCGTCGGATGGAGCGCCGCGAGCCAGTCGTGGGCCACCGCGGCCGAGGTGTCCGGTGGCGCGTCCGTGGCGCCGGTCCCCACCCTCGACGGCACGCTGACCACCTCGGCGGCGGACCTGGAACGCTTCCGACAGGACTTCGGCCGGCTGAAGGGCTCGGCGCCCTGGGCGGTGCTGCGCCCCGGCTCCGACCGGGACATCGCCAGAATGGTCTGCTACGCCCGGACGAACGGCCTGAAGATCGCCGTGAACGGGCAGGGCGGCACCGGTACCGACCAGGAGTCGCACTCGGTCTACGGCCAGGCGTCCGTGCCCGCCGGCGGCATCTCCATAGACGCCCGCTCCAGGTCGAAAATCATCAGCATCGACTCGACCGGCGCGGTGGTGGAGGCGGGCGTCACCTGGGGCCAGCTGACGGACGCCGCGCTGAAGTCGGGCCTGACCCCGCCCGCGCTGCCCGACTACATGCACCTGTCGATCGGCGGGACGCTGTCCATCGGCGGCATCGGCGGCACCGTGCAGAAGTACGGCCTGCTGTGCGACACGGTCCAGTCGCTGGATGTCGTGACCGGCAACGGCGACCTGCTCACCGTGTCCCCGTCGTCCTGCGCCGACCTGTTCGACTCGGTGCTGTCGGGCGGCGGCCAGACCGCGATCATCCTGCGCGCCAGGGTGCGGCTGGTGCCGGCCCCCGAACGGTCGGTGGTCTTCAGCCTCTTCTACGACGACCTGGCGGCCTATCTCGCGGACAGCGAGAAGGTGATGGCGGAGAACCGCTTCCACATCCAGGCCGGCGAGACGCTGCGCAGGCCCGACGACTCGGGCTGGCGCTACAAGATGGAGGTCGCCGCCAACTACTCGGGCACCGCCGTCCCCGACCGGGCGAAGCTGCTGTCGGGGCTGCGCGACAGCCGCGCCGAGGCGGTGATCGAGGACGTCGGCTACCGGGACTACATGTTCCGGCTAGACGGCTACGAGGCGTACCTCAAGGAGAGCGGCCACTGGTACCAGCCCAAGCCCTGGCTGAGCCTGTTCCTGCCGGCCTCGAAAACCAGGGCGTTCATGGAGCTCGTCGAGAAGGAGCTGACCGCGGCCGACCTCGGCGGCGGGTTCCTGCTCTTCTACCCGTACTACACGCGCAAGGTGACCCGGCCGCTCGCGGTGCAGCCGGGCGAGCCGGTCGGCTACCTCTTCGACCTGCTGCGGTTCCCCGACCCGGGCGAGACCGGCATCCGGGCGATGCTGGACCAGAACCGCCGGCTGTACGACAGGGCCGTGGCGATGGGCGGCAAGCGGTACCTGGTCGGTGCGGTGCCGGGGATGACGACGGCCGACTGGAAGGCGCACTTCGGGGCCCGCTGGGACGGTTTCTGCCGGGCGAAGCGGCGCTACGACCCGTCGGGCGTCCTCACCCCGGGTCAGGGATTCTTCGGCGGAGGGACGGGCTGATGACAAGTTACGACCTGATCGACGAGGCGGTCGTCGACGCGCCCCGGGAGGCCGTCTGGGACGCGCTGCTCGCCGAGTTCCGCGGCGGGGAAAGCTGGTGGGTGCCGGCCAACACCTTCGCGGTCTCGTCCGGCGCGCCGGACGTGGTGGGCGGCGAGGTCGCGGTCACGGTGCACACCAAGGGCGTCGACAAGGGCGGTCCCAAGCTGCGGTTCACCGCGCGCACGACCGCGGTGGAGCCGGGGCGGCGGCTGTCGGTCGAGTACGTCGACGGGGCCTTCCGGGGCGTGAGCGACTTCGTGCTCGACCCGGTGGACGACGGTGCCCGGACCCGGATCGGGATGCACTTCCGGGGCCGCCCGCACGGCTGGCTGCGAGTGCTCGCCAGGGTCGCCGACATCGGCGCGGAGCACTCACGGGCGACGAGCGCCGCGTTCGTGTCGCTGAACCGGGTCCTGGCGAAGGAGCGGGCATGACCGCGGTCGCGACCGCACCGGTCGCGGAGACGGCGGTCGCGGAGACGGCGGCGTACACGAGTGACGGGGGCCTGCTCGCGCTCACCGTCCTGGCCCCCCTCGGCACCCCGTCGGGCACCACCGTGGTCCTGTCCCACGGCTGGGCGGCGTCCCGGCGGGTGTGGGGCACGGTGGCGGACCGGCTGATCCGGGAGGGCCACCGGGTCGTGCTGTACGACCAGCGCGGGCACGGTGCCTCGGTGCCGGGACGCGAGCCGTTCGGCATCGCCCGCCTCGGCGAGGACCTGGGCACCGTCATCGACCGGGTGGACGCCCCCGACGCGGTGGTCGTGGGCCACTCCGGCGGCGGCTTCGCGGCCCTGTCGTACGTCTCCTCTGGGGCGCGCGCGCTGAAGGGCCTGGTGCTGCTGGGCACGGCGGCGCACGGCCAGGACACCCCGGACGGCGAGGTGCGGATGATGGGCAGCGCGCTGTTCTCCAGGGCGCTGTCCCGGCCGGCGCTGGGCCGCAGGCTGCTGGGGCAGACCATGGGCAAGCGGGCGGACCCGCGGGCCATGGAGGTCAACCGGCAGATGTTCGCGGCCGTTTCGCCCCGGGTGCGGGCGGACGCGTTCCGCTCCTCGCGCGGCATGGATCTGCGCGAGGCGCTCGGGAACGTCCGGGTCCCGGCGGTCGTACTGGCGGGCGAGGGCGACCGGGTGATCGCCCCGGCGCTGGGCCGCGCGGTGGCGGACGCCCTGCCGGAGGCCCGGTTCGAGGAGCTGGGTTCCGTGGGGCACATGCTGCCCCTGGAGGCTCCGGGCGCGGTCGTGCGGGCGGTGCGGGAGCTGGTGTGAACGGACCCCGCACCACGGGCGCCGGGTCGTGACGACATCTCACGACCCGGCGCCCGCACGCGTGTCCGTGCCCCGTCCGGAGGTCGTCGGCCCCGCCGCGCACGCCCCGAGGACCGTCGCGGCGCACCGATTACCCTCCCGGTATGAAGATCACTCTGGGGAGTCTCGCCGCCGGGGCGGGTTTCGGGGCCGTCACCTCACTCGTCAACGCGCTCTCGTCGCCGTACACGGAGATCGGGGCACCGCTCAAGGGCACACCCGGGGGCAAGACCGCCAAGGTGCTCAGTCTGCTGCTGGACGCGGGCTGGGCCTGGGCCGCGCTGGCGGTGGCGGCGGGCCTGCTGGCCGGAACCCTGGTACGGGGCGCGCTGGCCGGGACGCTGTCGCTGATCGCCGCCACGGCGGCGTACTACCTGACGGACGCCTACGTCGCGGACGCCGAGTCCGCCATGGCCTATTGGGCGGTGGCGGCGCTGCTGTTCGGACCAGCCCTCGGCGCGGTGGGAGCGGCCGTCCGGCGCCCCGGACCGGTCGGCCTGTTCGCGGCGCTGACGGTTCCGCTGGGCGCCGCCGCGCAGATGATCGTGATGCCGCCCCGGCCGCACCTCACCCTGACCCCGTCGATCGTGCTGGCCGAGGCCGTCGTCTGGACGAGCGCCGTACTGGGCGTCGTGCTGGCCGTCCGCCGCTTCCGGGCCCAGCGGCGGACGGTGTCACCCGCGTGACGCCGGTCGCCCGGTACGGGCCGTCCGCAGGACGTCAGTCGCCCAGTACGACCGTCTGCGACGGGGCCGCCGAGGGCTGCACGTCCCGTGCGGCGCCGTTCGTGCGGTACTCCTGCGGGCTCATCCCCCGGACCCGTTTGAAGGCCGAGCTCAGCGCGAACGCGCTGCTGTAGCCGACCTGACGGGCCACCGTGGCCACGGTGGCGTCGGGTTCGCGCAGCAGGTCGGCGGCCAGGGCGAGCCGCCAGCCGGCCAGGTACGTCATCGGCGGCTCCCCCACGACCTCGGAGAAGCGGCGGGCGAGACCCGCCCGGGAGACGCCGACCTTGCGGGCCAGCGACTCCACCGTCCAGGCGCTGGCCGGGTTCTCGTGCAGGAGCCGCAGGGCGGGGCCCACGACCGGGTCGGACTGGGCGCGGTACCAGGCGGGCGCCCCGGCGTCCGGTTCGGCGAGCCAGGTGCGCAGCACGTTGACGAAGAGCAGGTCGAGCAGGCGGTCCAGGACCAGTTCCTGGCCCGGCGCGTCGCGGCCGATCTCCTCGGCCAGCAGGGGCACGAGCGGGGTGTCGTCGAGGGCGGCGGGGCGGACCAGGAGGGCGGGCAGGGCGTTGAGCAGACGGCGGCCGATCTCGCTGGGCGCCTGGTACGTGCCGCTGAGCATGACCGCCGAGCCCTGGCCGATCGGGTCGCCCCAGGTGCGCACCCCCAGGGCCATGGTGTCGGTGACGTCCTCGCCCTCGGTGGTGCTGCAGCGCTGTTCGGGTCCGACGGTGACCTGGACGGGGGTGTCCGGGGTGTCGGCGATGGTGTACGGGTCGGGGCCGCGAAGCACCGCGACGTCGCCGGGGCCGATGCGGGCCGGGGCGCCTCGGTCGGGGATCACCCAGGCGTCGCCGTGGACCATGGTGACCAGGGAGATCGGGGCACGGTCCTCGACGCGCAGCGACCAGGGCGGGTTGAAGACGGACTTGAGCAGGAAGGCGCCGCGCGCCTTGGGCCCCTCCAGGAGGCCGGTGAGCACGTCCATGGGTGATCCGTCCGTTCCGGGAGGATGGCGCCCGCCCTCCGGACGGGGGATGGCCGGAGGGCGGGCGCGGCTCGGGGGGCCTGTCGGGGCCGGGATCAGTGCCGGGACGAGGCCAGGGCGCGGCCCAGACAGGCCAGGGCCGCCGTGCAGACGAGTGTACGGGCCGCGTTGGACCGCACCCAGGTCGAGGCGAACGCCCTTCGCAGTTCGGCGAGTTCACCGGCGGTGCGGCCCGATGCGGCGAGGCGCCGGTTGAGGGGGATGTTGACCGTGGCCGTCAGCGCGAGCGCGGCGGTGTAGAACCCGAGCGCCGCCCAGGTCCACCGGGCCGCGGTGCGCCGCCCGATGCGCCGGAGCTGTCCGCCCGCGACGGCCGTGGCGAGGAAGGCGCCGATGAAGACGAGGCCGAACAGGCCGTTCTCGATGGCCTCGTTGATGTGGTTCATCGCGGTGAGGTACGTCCGGTCGTCGCCCCGGTCCAGTCCCGGCATCACGGAGACGTCGAAGGCGAAGTACAGACCCGCGCTGAGCCCCATGGCGATGGTGGCGGCGGTGAGCGCGGGCTGGGCTGCCGTGGACATTGCGGGGTTCCTTCCGTCGGTTCCGTCGGTCGGGGCGATCAGTTCCGTCGGCCGGGGGTGGTGATCGCGGCGAGTCCGCGCTCGTAGCGGCGCCTGAGCACCGTACGGCCCAGGAGGCGTACCGGTGGCGGCATCGTCGCCGCGACCAGGGACACGGACCGCGGTTCCGCGCCATCGAACATCCACGGCGGGAGGTACGTGAGGACGCCCCGCGGCGCGGTGCGCACCAGGCGCTGCTCCAGTGCCAGGTAGTCCCGGGCGTCGAGACGGGCGAAGAGCGGGAAGACCACCTTCTCCTCGGCCGCGAGGTGTTCGTGCAGGACCTCGTCGAACCGGGCGGCCGCCGGTGCCACCGCCGCCGGGTCGGCGCCCGGCCGCAGGGCCGCGCCCACCCCGTCCATCGCCGCGTCCAGCTCGGCGTGGTCCCCGTCCAGTGCCCGTGCCACGTCCTCGGCGCCGGGCAGCCGGCGCAGCAGTTCGGGCCAGAGCAGTTCGTCCTCGCTGCGGTGGTGCCAGTCGATGACGTCGCGCAGCCGTTGCCACCACTCGGCGACGGCCGGGTCCGGTCCGGTGGCGGCGAGCCGGGGCGCGGCGGCCGTCAGCCGTCGCGCGTCGCGGCGCATCGCCACGTGCATGAGCGCGAAGCCGTGGAAGTGCCCGGGCAGGGCGTCCAGGCGCTCGCTGGACATGGTGCTGCTCATGGTCGCCTCCTGGGGCCTCTCGTTCGGATCGTGCCGTGCGCGTGGTGCGGACCTCGTACGTGGTGCGCGGTACGGGGTCCGGTGCCGCGGCCGGGAGTCCGCCGGGTGGTGTCCGACGGGCTCCGGGGCCGTGGCGCCGGGTTCCCGGACCGTTCTCAGACGTTCCAGACGCCGGTCGCGGCGGCGTCCTTCGCGAAGTCGGAGAAGTCCCGCGGCTTGCGGCCGAGGGCCTCCTCCACGCCGTGGACGAGGCTGGCGTTGCGTCCGTCGAGGATCAGGCCGAACAGGTCGGCGAACTCGACCGGCAGCCCGTTCTCCCGCAGGACCGCCCGGTAGTCGTCGAGCTCGACCGGGATGTAGGTGATCTCCCGGCCGGTGGCCTTCGACAGTTCGGCGGCCACGTCGTGGAAGCTGAGCAGCCGGGGGCCGGACAGTTCGTAGGTCCGGCCGATGTGCTTGTCGTCGGTGAGGGCCGCGGTGACGACGTCGGCGATGTCGTCGGCGTCGACGAACGGCTCCACGGCGTCGGCGGTCGGCAGCGCGAGCTCGCCGGAGAGGACGGGCTCCAGGAAGAAGCTCTCGTTGAAGTTCTGGTTGAACCAGTTGGCCCGTACGACGGTCCAGTCGGCGCCGGACGCCTTGAGCTTGTCCTCGCTGATGACCGCGCCCTCCTCGCCGCGTCCGGAGAGCAGCACCAGGCGGCGCGCGCCCTTCTTCACGGCGAGTTCGGAGAAGGCGCCGACGGCTTCGGCGGCGCCCGGGAAGGCGAGGTCGGGGTAGTAGGTGACGTAGACGGCGCCGACGCCGTCCAGTGCCGCCTCCCAGGTGCCGGGGTTCTCCCAGTCGAAGGGCGGTTCGCCGTTGCGCGAGCCCACCCGCACCGGCAGCCCCTGTGCGGTGAGCCGCTCCGCGACCCGGCGTCCGGTCTTCCCGGTGCCACCGATCACCAGGGTCGTCTTCGTCTCGGTCGTCTGTCCGTTCCGCGTGTTCGTCATGCCGATCAGTCAACTCCAGTCCGGTGAGACGGGCCATAGCCACAACGCTCAACTCCATACGCGGGCGTCCAGCTCTTCGGCCCTGCGGAGGAACGGAGTGTCCGAGGCGCCCCACCGTAGGCGGCGGCGGGCGCGGCGGCCACCGGGCCGGACCCGTTCTCGACCGTTCCCCTACCGGTGTTGTGGGCGCGACCGCTTGACCGGGGGCGGACGGGGCGGGCTCCGCCGGGTCCGGGTCCGTTGTGGAGCGAGACTTGAGCGTTCTTCCAGGGGCTCCGGTGAATCTCGAACCACCCACTGCCGGGCCCAAGGAGAAACGAGATGACAGCGACCGAAACAGCGCTCCGGCACGAACTCTCCGACTGGTGCGGTTCCGGAGGGACGGAGGAATTTCCGTACGACGGCGTCATCGACCGTCTGCGTGCCGTGGGAAAGCACTTCCTCGACGAGGAGCTCCTGTCGCTCCTGGCCGAATGCCGCACCCTGCTCCGCGAAGCGGACGCGGGCGACGCCGGAGGCGTCCGAGCCGGCACTGGTGGCGCCGGAGGCGTCCGGGACGCCCACACCGGGCCCTTCCTCGACGTTCTCCTGGACAAGTTCGACGACCGCTACGACTACCCCAGCTACACGGCTCTGGCGCTGCTGCGCAGGGGCGCGCCGGGCCACCGGGCGGGCTGGGAGGTGCTGCGCCGGCACCGCGACCGCACGGTGCTCCTGCTGCTCGCCGACCTGATCGCCTTCGAGCGCCTCGCCCTGGACGGCACCCCGTGCGATCCGCAGGGGATGCTCCCGGACGCCCTGCTCCTGAACAAGCGGCTGCGGCTCGCGGTCCGGGTCATGGAGCCGGCCGCGCTGCGGGCGCTGGACGGGGCCGTCGACCCCGTCACCGTCGCCGAGACGCCGGGCCGCACACCGGCCGGTGAGCTCGCGGACGCCGTGCTGCGCACCACCACCGCCGAGGAGCGACGGCTGCTGCGCACCAGTGTCCAGCCGGTGTACGTGCTGCACGACGAGTACCTCTTCCTGCGGGTGCTCCAGTCGTTCGAGGCCACGTTCGCCTTCATGTCGGCGACGCTGGACGAGGCGGTGCGCACGCTGCGCACCGAACAGCCGGGCGACGCCGCCGCGTTGATCGCCGCGGTCGCCGACGTACTGCGCGAGTCGCTGCCGCTGTTCTCGTTGCTCGCCACCATGCAGCCCGAGTCGTTCCGGCTGTTCCGGCAGTTCACGGAGGGTGCGAGCGCCATCCAGTCCGAGGGTTACAAGACCTTCGAGTCGTACTGCTCCACCCCGGCTCGAGCGAGGCTGGACTCGTCCGCGTTCCTCTCTGTTCCAGACGTACGCGGCGAGGTGCTGGCCGGCCGGGAGACCGTGCAGGGCACCTGGGAGGACGTGATCTCCAGTGGCTGGCTCACCGAGCCGGACGCCGCAGCCGTGCGGGCCGCGGCCCTGCAACTGGAGGCGGTGCACCAGCGATGGAAGCAGACCCACTACCGACTGGCCGTGCGGATGATCGGGACCCGGACCGGCACCGGTGCCACGGAGGGCGTGCCCTACCTGGCGTCGGTGATCTCCCAACGGCTGTTCCCGGCCATGGAGAAGCAGCCGGCCGTCGGCTGACCACGATCTGCGAACCGGAGGACACCGAAGCCCATGAGCAAGAGAGCCACCACCGGACGACCGGGCACCGCGCGCCGCGCCCTGAACCCGGATGCCGCGGACCCGCAGCTCGTCTACGAGTACGACCGGGGCAGCAACTACGAGAAGGACACCCGGCTCACCACCGCGCTGTCCGCCCTGCTTCCCGAGGACCAGCTCGTCCACCCCGACCAGCGGCTGTTCCAGTCCGTGCATCTGATCACGGAGTACGCGTGGGCCGCGATGCACTTCGAGATGGGCCGTGCGGTGGCCCTGCTGGACGACGACGACCCGTTGCTGGCCACGCAGGTGCTGGAGCGCGCCGCCTCGCTGGGCCGGATACCGGTGCAGGCGCTGAACACCCTGGTGGAGTACCTGCCGCAGACCGGGCTGCTCACCATGCGTGACACCTTCCCCGAGAACACCACGGGCCTGGACTCCCCCGGTGCCCGCAACCTGCGCCGCGCGGCGCAGCCGCTGTGGCGGGCCTTCACCCGGGCGCTGGAGCGCGCCGGGCTCACCGTCGAGGAGCTGATCACCGCGCAGGGCCGGCTCGTCCCGCCCGCCGGGCACGAGCGGGCCGCGGTCGACCTCGCGCTGGTGCGGCAGGGCCTGATGCGGCTGGACGGGGCGATCGGGGACTGGAAGCAGCTCCATCTGCGCATGGTGTGGGGCCAGTTGGGCGGGCACCCCGAGGCCGAACCGCACTCGGTGGGCGGCCGTACCTGTCCCGCCATGCCCACGAGCCTGCGCGGGGAGTCCACCGTCAGCCTCGTCCGGATGTCCGAGCGCACGCTCTTCCCGCAGCTGTGGGATGCCGTGGACGCCACCTACCGACGATTCGTCCCCGCCGTTCCCGCCGGCGCGGCGTCCTGATCCCGAAGGAGACCCCCATGACATCGGCGCTTCCCCCCGAGGGCGTGACGAGCGAACTGGCGTCGCTGGTGCGCACCGCCTGGGCCGACAACCTCGGCCACGACGAGTTCCACGACGACGAGAACTTCTTCCTGGTCGGCGGCCACTCGATGTGCGCGCTGCGGATCGTGCGCGCCCTCAAGCAGGAACTGGGCATACCGTTGACGGCCCGTCAGTTCTTCACCCATCCGACCGTGGCCGAGCTGGCGCTCTTCCTCACCGACATCGTCCCGGCCCGCGGCGGCGACGAGAGGCGTGCGGAGGCCGGGGCGTGACCGCGGCCTCCTCCGCCCAGCTGGAGATCTGGCTCGCCGACCGCTGCGAGCCCGATTCCGGCCGGTACAACATCCCGCTCTCCCTGGAGTTCCGCGGCGAGCTGGACGACCGGGCGCTGCGCACGGCCCTGGCCGACGTGCTGGCCCGCCATCCCGCGCCGGCGGGACGGTTCGAGACGGTGGACGGCGCGCTCCGGCACGCCGCCGAGCCCGCCGCGACGGTGCCGCTGCACATCACGGTGCGCCCCGGCCGCTACGACCGCGACGCGGCGCTCGCCGACGCCTCCCTGGCCGCGGCGCGCCCGCTCGACCCGGGCACCGCGCCGCTGCTGCGGGCCGAGGCGCTGCGGTACGACGACGGCGCCCTGGTGACCCTGACGGTGCATCACATCGTGGCGGACGGCCGTTCCGTCGAGGTGATCGCCGAGGACCTGGTCACCGCCTACCGGGCCCGGAGCTCGGGCCGCGACCCGCGTTTCGTGCCGGTGCCGGTGCCCGCCCCGCAGCCCGTGGCGGCGGCCCCCGACCCGTACTGGACCGCGCTCCTGGACGGCGAGCCCGCGCGGCTCGCCCCGCTGCCGGACCGGCTGCGCCCCGAGGACGGGCTGCGCGGCCGGGCGGGCTGGACCGAGCGGGAGCTGGACCGGCGGCGGCTCGCCGAGGTCCGCGCGCTCGCCGCCCGCGAGGGCGCCAGCCCCGCGATGGTGCTGCTCGCCGTGTGGAGCCTGCTGCTGCACGCCTGGTCCGGGGAGGACGACGGGGTGCTCGGCATGCCGTTCGCCGGGCGGCACGAGCCGGACGCGGAGGACGCCGTCGGCCTGTTCACCCGGGTCCTGCCCGTCCGTACGGTGCACGAGGCGGCCCGCCCGTTCGCCGACTACGCGGCGGCGCTCGGCGAGCAGGTCCTGGAGTCCATGGAGGCGCACGCGGAGTCGGGCGACCTGCCGCCGGGCACGGCCCCCTCGTACGGGGCGGTCTTCCTGCACCAGCCGCAGCCCGCGTCGGCCTGGCAGGTGCCGGGCGCCGACGTGCGGCTGCTGCACCCGCAGAGCGCGGTGGCCAAGTACGACCTGGCGTTCGCGGCCGTCGAGGCCCCCGACCGGCTCGTGCTGCGCATCGACTACGACCAGGCCCTGTACGCGCCGGCCACGGCCGAGCTGATGGTGGAGCAGTTCGACCGGCTGCTCGCGGCGGCGTCCCGGCCCGGTGTCACCTGCCGCGAGCTGCTGACCTCCCTCGCGCCCCCGCCCGGCACGGGCCAGGCGCGGCCCGGCGCACCGGTGACCGCGGCCACCGTGCCGCAGCTCGTGCTGGAGCAGGCGCTCCGCACCCCCGACGCCCCCGCCGTCGTGCACAACGGGACCCGGCTGAGCTACGGCGAACTGGTGCGGGACGCCGCACGGATGGCGCACTGGCTGCGCGTGCGGGGGGTGCGCACGGACGATGTCGTCGCGCTGCTGCTGCGCCCCGGCCCGGACACCGTCACCACCATGCTGGCGGTGGGGCTGGCCGGAGCCGCGTACCTGCCGCTCGACCCCGCCTACCCCGACGCCCAGCTGGAGCTGGTGGTCCGCGACGCCCGGCCCCGGCTGCTGATCGCCGAGCCGGGCGAGGAGCACCGGATCTCCGGGCCGCCCGTGCACACCCCGCAGGCGGTCC
The DNA here is from genome assembly GCF_040612315.1 of Streptomyces sp. NPDC006435. NCBI lineage: Bacteria > Bacillati > Actinomycetota > Actinomycetes > Kitasatosporales > Streptomycetaceae > Streptomyces > Streptomyces sp. NPDC006435. Next base: position 21,763 of record NZ_JBEXPY010000018.1, on the reverse strand, counting down.
GGGAGGCCGCCGCGCCGATGCCGGTGTCGGCGCCGACCACGTCGGCCGGACCGGACACGGCCTTCAACGTGCTCTACACCTCCGGCTCCACGGGCCGGCCCAAGGGGGTCGTGCTGCCGCACGGCGGGGTGCTGCGGATGATGCACCGCCCCGATTTCGTGCCGCTGGGCCCCGACGACGCGGTCTCGCACCTGTCGCCCCTCAACTTCGACGGGGCCACGTACGAGATCTGGGGCGCGCTGACCCACGGCGCGAAGCTGGTCGTGCTCGACAAGGAGCTCGTCCTCAGCCCCCGTGAGCTGCGCACCGCGCTCCGGGCGCACGAGGTGACGACGCTGCTGGTCACCACGCCGCTGCTGAACCGGCTGATCGAGGACACCCCCGATCTGCTCCAGTCGCTGCGCCGCGTCTACTTCGGCGGCGAGATCATCTCGGTGCCGCACGTCCGCAAGGCGCTGCGCTGGGCGCGCCCCGGCACCCTGCTGCACAGCTACGGGCCGACGGAGAACTCCTTCACCTCCTCCTGGTACCCCATCGAGGACGTGCCGCGGGAGGCGCGCAGCGTGCCGATCGGCCGGGCGGTGCCGGGCACCCGGCTCCACGTGGTCCTGGAGGGCACCCTCGATCCGGCACCCCTGTACGTGCCCGGCGAGCTGGTCCTGGGCGGTTCGGGCGTGGCCCGCGGATACCTGGGCGACCCGCGCCGCACCGCCGAGCGGTTCGTGCCCGACCCGTTCGGCGACGAGCCGGGGGCGCGGCTGTACCGCACCGGGGACCGGGTGCGGTGGGCCGCCGACGGGCAGCTGGAGTTCATCGGCCGCGCCGACAACCAGGTCAAGATCCGCAGTCAGCGGGTCGAGCTGGGCGAGGTCGAGGCGGCGCTGCGCGCGCACCCGTCGGTGCGGGGCGCGTTCGTCACCACCCGGATCAACGGGGCCTGTGAGAAGGAGATCGTCGGCTACGCGGTCCTGGAGCGTCCGGCGGACCCGGAGGCGGTGCGGGCCCATCTGCGTTCCGTGCTGCCGCAGTTCGCCGTGCCCTCGCACCTGCTGGCCCTCGACGAGCTGCCGCTGACCGCGAACGGCAAGATCGACCGCAAGCGGCTGCCCGCCCCGCCGGACGCGGTGGCGGAGCCGGTGGCGGACGTGCCGGTGCCGCAGGCCGCCGCGCCGGGCACCGCCGCCCCGCGGGAGGAGTCGGCCGAGGGGGTGACCGCCGCGGTCCTGCGGGCCTGGCGCAAGGTGGTGCCGGGCCGGGTCTTCGGCCGGGAAACCAACTTCTTCGACGCGGGCGGCCATTCGCTGCTGCTGGTCAAGCTCCAGGACGCGTTGCGCGAGACCACCGGCACCGGTCCGGCCGTCGCCGATCTGATGCGGTACACGACCGTGCGCTCCCAGGCCCGGCTGATCGGCGGTTCGGCCGCCGACGAGGAGCCGGCGGAGCCGGTGCGGGCGCCCCGCGCGACGGTCCGCGAGGACGACGACGCAATCGCCGTGGTCGGAATGGGCGCGCGGTTCGCCGGCGCCCCCGACCTGAACGCCTTCTGGGACAACCTGGTCGCGGGCCGCGACTGCTTCACCGAGGGCCCGGGACCGCTGATCACCGAACGGGGCGACGGCACCCGCCGGGTGGCCCGCTGGGGGATGCTCGCCGACGGCACGGGGTACGACGCCGGTCTGCTCGGCCTCACCGCCGACGACGTCGAGTCGGGCGACCCCCAGCACGGTGTGCTGCACGAGGTGCTGTGGGCGGCCGTCGAGGACGCGTCGCTGCGGCTGTCCGACATCGCGCACCGCACCAGCCTGTACGCGGGCTGCCCCCGGCTGGTGCACACCGACGGCGAGGCCCGCGTGGACGACGTGGTCAGCGTCGACCCGACGTTCGTGGCGTCGCGCTTCGCGTACCTGCACGACCTGTGGGGCGAGGCGCTGCTGCTCGACACCGCCTGCTCCACCGGCCTGTACGCCGTGCACCTGGCCTGCCGGGCGCTGCTGCGCCACGAGAGCGACTACGCGCTGGCCGGCGCGGTCTCGCTGGACGGCGGGTCCGACGGCTCGTACGTCCACCGGCCCGGTCTGCTGTACGCCGACGACGGGATGTGCCGCCCCTTCGACCGGCGGGCCTCGGGCACCGTCGGCGGGTTCGGCGCGGGGGCGCTGCTGCTGCGCCGCCTCTGTGACGCCGAGCGGGACGGCGACCCGGTGCACGCCGTGATCCGGGGCAGCGCCGTCAACAACGACGGCCGGGAGCGCGTCGGTTACTCGGCGCCCGGGATCGAGGGCCAGGCCCGGGTGATCCGCCGGGCCGTCGCCGCCGCCGGGGTCACCGGGGCCGACATCGGCTACGTGGAGGCGCACGGGACCGGCACCCGGCTCGGCGACGCGATCGAGGCGACCGCGCTCGGCGCGGCGCTGGGCACGACGGGGCCGCGGGTGGCCGTCGGCTCCGTGAAGGCGTCCATCGGGCACTGCAACACGGCCGCGGGAATCGCCGGGCTCATCAAGACGGTGCTCGCGGTGCGGCACGGGGTGCTGCCCGCGACGCCGAACGTGAGCGATCCGATCGACGAACTCACCGCGCAGGGCGGGCGGTTCGACCTGCTGACGGAGGGCCGGGCGTGGGACGCCCCCGCGGGCCGGCCGCGCACGGCGGGCGTGAGCTCGTTCGGCGTGGGCGGCACGAACGCCCATGTGGTCGTGCAGGAACACGTACGGGAGAGGGTGTGAGCTCCGCGATGGAGACGACGTTTCTGGCAGGGCCCGGCGCACCGCGTGTCCTGGCCGTGTCCGCCCGGGACGGGCGGGCCGCGGCGGACGCGGCCGGGCGGCTGGCGGACCGGCTGGCGGGGGACCCCTCCCTGGACCCGGACGATGTGGCGCTCACCCTCGTGCGCGGACGGGAGCGGTTCGCCGTCCGGCACGCGGTGACCGGCACGACCGGTGCCGAACTGGCGGACGCCCTGCGGGAGTCCGCGGCGCGCCCGCGCCGGGAGGCCCCGGTGCCCGCCCTGGTGCTCGACCTCGGTGACGGTTCGGCGCTGCCCGGCACCCCCGCGCTGCCACAGGTGGCCGAGGCGTCGGCGGTCGGGGCCACGATCCCGTCGGCCGGTGCGCGGCCGCTCGCCGTGCGCGCGGCGGCGGAGCTGTACGGCACGGCGTCCTGGCTGGCCGCCCACGGGGTGCGCCCGGACACGGTCGTCGGCCGGGGCCCGGGCGACGCCGCCGCTGCCGCCGTGCGCGGCGATCTGTCCCTGCCGGACGCCCTGCGGGCGGCGGCGACGGGTGCGGACGTCCCGCAGCCGGCGGCCCCGGAGAACTCGCAGGACCCGGAGACGGAGACGGCGGTGCTGGTGGTCCGGGTGGGCGACGGTGCCGACGGCCCCGGTGTGCTGGGGCTCGACCCGCTCGACCCCGCCTCGTACGCCCGGCTCTTCGCCGCGCTGTGGGAGCACGGCTTCGACGTGGACTGCACGCTGGGCCGGGGCGGGAGCCGGGTGCGGCTGCCCGGGTACCCCTTCCGGCGCTCGGGTTCCGTCACCGCCGCGGCGCCCGCGCCCGGACTGCGCCCGCTCACCCCGCACGAGCAGCGCTGGCTCTTCCACGACCTGGTGCGTTCGGGGAGCGCGGCCGAGCACGCGCTGTGCGCCTCGGCCGTCCTGCCCGGTGCCGCGCCCGGGGCCCCGGCCGCCGACGCCGCGCTGACCGCGCTCCTGGACCGCCACCCGAACCTGCGCACCGTCTTCACCCGGGACGGCGGCCGGTGGTTCGCCCGCGAGTCCCGCCGGCCGGTCACGGCCCACGTCCTCGCCCCGGCCCCGGGCGCCGAACCGGAGGCACTGGTGCGGGCCGCCGCCGTGGACGAGACGTTCGCCGCGGCGGACGTCCCGCTGATCCGCTGCGTCCTCGCCCCGGCGGACGAAGGCCGGGCGGTGGCGCTCGCCGTGTACGCCCCGGTCGCGGGCGGCTCGTCCGCGGACGAGCTGCTCGCCGAATGGGCCGAGTTCGCCGGAACACCGCTCCGCCCGGCCGCCGGGGCCGGTGCCAAAACGGCCTGACCCCCGGCTCCCTCCATCCTCGACCCCCGTCCCCGACACTCGTCCGCAGCGCCCCCATCCCCGACCTCCGTCCGCCCGCCCCGATCCGCGTGCCCCCACCGCACGCACCCCGATCCGCCCGTCCCCACCCACGCATCCCCACCCACGCACCCTCGTCAGCACACCCGAAAGGACCCCGCCATGACCGTCGTCCAGGACCTCACCGCCGCGGTGCCCACCCCAGCCGACTGGGCCGGCGCCGCCCCCGCCCCGATGGGCGTGGACCAGGCGTTCAACGGCTATGTGGCCGGTACCGTCATCAACGCGCTCGACCGGCTCGGCGTGTGGGACCGGCTGGCCGCCGACCCCCTGCTCGACCTGCGCGTCCTCGCCTCCGAGATCGGCCCCGCCGTCCGCGAGCGGGTCCTGCGCGAGGTCGTCCGGGCCGCCGCCACCTGCGGCTGGGTCCGGCTCCAGGACGACGGCGACACCGCACTGCTGACCACCGCGGGCCAGGAGATCATCCGCATGCGCGGGTACTTCACCTGGGGCGTCGGCGGTTACGACGAGGTGTTCGCGCAGGCCCACCGCATCGTCTCCGGCGAGGCCGCGTTCGGCACGGACGTGCTGCGCGACGAGGCCATGGTGGCGCTCGGCTCCGGCCAGAACGACCGCTCCTTCATGGCCGGGACGCTCGACTCCGTCCTGGCCGACGTGGACTTCTCCGTCCTCGCCGACCTGGGCAGCGGCATCTCCGCCCGGGTCTCCCGGGTGGTCGGCGAGCGTCCCGGCACCCGGGGCCTCGGCCTGGACATCAGCGGCCCGGCCACCGAGCTCGGCCACCGCACGATCGCCGAGGCGGGCCTGGCCGACCGGGTCCGGGCGATCCGCACGGACGTGCTGGACGTGTGCCACCGGGCCGCGCACCGCGACACCCTCGCCGAGGTCGACACGGTGATGAGCTTCTTCCTGCTGCACGACCTGCTGGCGGACCCCGAGACCCGCCCGCACACCTTCACCCGGCTGCGCGAGGCGTTCCCGGCGGCCCGCACGTTCGTCCTCGCGGACACGATGCTGCGCCCCGACTCGGAGAACTCGCGGACGCTGCCCGTCTTCTCGCTCGGCTACGAACTGGCCCACGCGCTCATGGGTGTCCCGCTGCACACCAAGGAGACGTACGAGGAGCTGTTCGCCGGCGCCGGCCTGGTCCCGCGCCGTGTCGTGCCCTTCGGCACCCCGCACTCCTGGCTGTACGTGCTGGAGGCCCGGTGATGGCCAACCCCCTGGCGGTGCTGCGGGAGTTCTCCCCGCGCACCCGTGTCGTGCTCTGTGTCAACGCGCTCAACTCCTTCGGTGGCGGCCTGGTGCTGCCGTTCCTGTGGATCTACCTCAGCGACGTGCGCGGGCTGCCCTCCTGGGTGCCCGCCGTGACGCTGGCCGTGCAGGCGGCCACGGCCGTGGTCGGCGGGCTGCTGTGGGGCTCGCTGCTCGACCGGTTCCCGCCGCGCACCACGGTGCCCGTGGTGATGGCGGTGGCCGGTGTCGGCACGGCCCTGTACGCGCAGGCGACCGGTGTGTACACCGCGCTGGCCGCGGCGCTGGTGTACGGCTTCGGGATCAGCGGTGTGGGCACGGTGCTCCGCTTCCTGTACGCGGGGGCCCCCTCCGCCCGGGAGCGGGGGCTCGCCTACTCCGCCGACTACGCGGTGTTCAACGCGATGACCGGGCTCGGCGTGCTGGCCGGCGGGCTGGTGGCGTCCCTGGACGCGGGGTCGCGCGCGGTCCGGTTCGCCCTGCTGTACCTGGCGGACGGGGCGACGTTCCTGCTGGCCGGCGCGGTACTGTTCTGGCTGCTGCCCAAGGTGGTCCAGGCGGGTGACGGGGCCGGGGACGACTCCGACGAGAAGCGCCGGGTCGGCTACCGGGACGTACTGACGCAACGTCACATCGGTGTACTGCTGGCAGCTCTGACGGTCTGTTCGCTCGTCTCGTACGGTCAGTTCCGCTCGGGTCTGCCGGGTTATCTGACGCAGGGCGGGGCGCTCGGGCCCGAGGGCATCTCCGGTGCCTTCGCGGTCAACATCCTGGTCGCGGTGGGCGCGCAGGTGCTGTTGGCCGACCGTATCCAGCGCGTCCGCCGCAGCACGGTGCTGGCCGTCTCGGGCGCGGTGTGGACCGTGGCCTGGGCGCTGGTGCTCGCCGCGGGGCTGCAACGGGGCGGCAGCGCGCTGGGGCTGGCCCTGGCCGGGGTGGTGCTGCTCTCGGTGGGCGAGGCGCTGGTCTTCCCGGTGGTGACGTCGCTGCTGAACGACCTGGCGACCGAGCGCGTACGGGGCCGGGTCAACGCCCTGCTCTCGGTGGCCGTCTCGACCGGTTCGGTGGCCGGGCCGGCGCTCGCCGGGGCCCTGCTGCCGTGGGCCGACGGACTGGGTCTGATGGTGACGCTGCTCGTCGGCTGCCTGGCGGTCGTCGCCGTTGCGGTGCGGCTGCGCACCTCGCTGGGGCTCGGTGCGGACCTGCCGAAGCCGGAGGACGACACGGCGCCGGAGGAAAGCGCGGCGCAGGAAGAGAACCCGGCGCCGGAGGACACCGGGGCCGCGAAGTCCTCGGAGAAGGCCGCCGCCGAACCCGTCACGGCCGCCGTGTAGCGCGCGTCGCCCCCGCCCCTCCTCCGCCTCCTCCTCCCCTACTACGACGTACCGAGGTGCTGTACACCATGGACAACTGGCCGCTCGCCCGCATCGGCGTGCGCACGTCGCGCATCGAGCTGCGCTGGCCCACGCCCGAGGATCTCGACGCGCTCGCGACCCGGGCCGTCGAGGGCGTCCACGCCCCCGGCTTCATGCCGTTCTTCTCCCAGTGGACGGACGGCACCCCCGAGGAGGTCGCCCGCCGCGTCCTCCAGCGCCACTGGCACGCCATGGCCACCTGGACCCCCGAGGACTGGACGCTGTACCTGGTCGTCGTGGCCGACGGCGAGGTGATCGGTTCGCAGAGCCTGGGCGCCCGGGACTTCGGCGTCACCCGGGAGGTGCTGCTGACCTCGTGGCTGGCGCTGGGCCGGCAGGGCGAGGGGCTCGGCGGGCACGCCCGTGCGGCCGCCCTGGAGCTGGCCTTCACCGGGCTGGGCGCCGAGCAGGCGTTCTCCGTCGTCCGTCGCGGCAACGACGCCTCGCAGGGCGTGTGCGCCAAGTTCGGCTTCGAGCGCGACGGCAGCCAGATCAACGCGGTCCGCGGCGAGCAGGTGGTCAGCGACCGGTTCCGGCTCTCCCGGGAGCGCTGGGAGGCCCACCGCTCCATCGGGGCCGAGGTGACCGGTACCGCCGCCGCACTGCCCCTGTTCGGCGCGACGGCCCCGGCCGCCGCCCGGAACGTGACCGCCGTTCCCGGAGTCCCGGTGGCGAGCGTGCTCTCCGGAGTGCGTTACGCCGAGGAGTCCGACCAGTCCGCCGCCTGAAAGCCCTGCCCGACCCGTGCCCTGCCCGATCCGTGACCTGCCCTGCCCTGCCCGAAGGACTGATCCATGTCTGAGCGTCCCGTCATAGCCGTCGTCCTGGACCGGGGGTCCGCCTCCCTCCTCGACATCGTCGACGGCCTGTCCCCGCTGGGCGAGCCGTTGCTGGCCCTGTGGCCCGGCGACCACACCGACGAACTGGCCCCGCTGGCCGAGGAACTGACCACCGTCGTACGGCTGGACGCCACGGACCACGACGAATCGGCGCGGCGGCTCGCCGCGTACTCCCCCGACGCCATCGTGACCTTCAGCGAGTCCCGGCTGTCGGTCACCGCCGAGATCGCCGAACGGCTCGGCCTGCCCTACCACTCGCCGGCCACGGTGGAGCTGCTGCGGGACAAGTACGCGCAGCGCCGCCGGCTGCGGGAGCGGGGCGCCGACTCGGTGCGCTCGTTCGCGATGCACCGGCCGGAGGACTGGTCCGGGGCGCTCGCGGCCGTCGGGCTGCCGGCCGTGCTCAAGCCGATGTGCGGGGAGGGCAGCCGCAGCACCCATCTGATCGAGGACGCGGAGCGGGGCGCGGCCCTGGTGGAACAGCTCCTGTCGGGTCCGGGCAGGGAGAACTCCCTGGTGCTGGAGGAGTATCTGCGCGGACGGGACTGCGGACCGTACGGCGATCACATCTCCGTGGAGTCGGCGGTGACCGGCGGCCGGGTCTCGCACTGGGCGGTGACCGGGAAGTTCCCGCTGGAGCCACCGTTCCGGGAGGTCGGTCATCTGCGTCCGGCACCGCTGGCGGAGGCGGAGCGCGCGGCGGCCCTGGAGGTGGTGACCGCCGCCCTGCACGCACTGGACATCACCACCGGCATCACCCACACCGAGCTGAAGCTGACCGCCGACGGCCCGCGGATCATCGAGGTGAACGGGCGGCTCGGCGGCTTCCAGCCCCAGCTCGCCCGCCTGTCCGGTGAGTTCGACGCGATCACACTGGCCGGCCGGGTGGCGCTCGGCGAGAACGTGTCGGACGTGCGGGCCGGTGACCGGCGGGTGGTGTTCGCCCGGGCGGTGCCCGCGCCGCCCGGCGGCGGCACCTACGTCGGTGTGCGCGGGCTGCGCGAGGCGCTCGCCGTGGAGGGTGTGGAGAACGTCGTCATCCCGCACTCGCCCGGCGCCCGGCTGACCGCCGGTGTGCAGACCGAGGAACTCGCCTGGGTGGAGGGCTCGGTGGCGGACCACGCGACCATGCTCCAGGTGATCGAGCGGGTGATGTCGGTGCTGTCGTTCACGGTGGCGGCCCCGGACGGGACCCACCGCGTCGTGACCGGGTCCGCCGGTACGGCCGCCGCCCCCGTGGCCGCCGTGGTCCCGGCCGGGCGGCGGACCGGGGCGACGGCCCGGCCCGTGCCCGTGTGGTGAGCGGCCCCGGACCCTACGTGTCCCCGGGATGAACTCCCCGCCCCGTGCCCCCGTGGTGCGGGGCGTCCCCGTCGGCCGGTCGGGGGCTCCACCGGCGCTCTAGTCGGGTCGGCGACGCTGGTCCCCTTCCAAAGGACCGTAGCAGCCGGAAGGGGAGTGCCCTCCGTGGCAACCGCTGAGATCCGTACCGACGTACCGCAGTTCCTGCCGGTGGCCGGCCACCACGACCCCGCCCCCTTCTATCTCACCGCGGACATGTTCGGCGGGGTGCCGGTCCAGCTCGCGGGCGGACCGATCGACCACCTGGTGGGCCGCCCCGTCGCCGACCCGCACCGGCACGAGGTCGCCGAGATCTACTTCCTCGTCTCGCCCAACCCCGGCGGCGCCCGCATCGAGGTGACCGTCGACGGCGAGACCCAGCAGCTGTCGTCCCCGGCGCTGCTGCACGTCCCGGCCGGGGCGGAGCACCGCTTCCTCACCCTGGAGGCGGAGCCCGGCAGTTACTGCTTCGGCATCCTGCTGGGGGACTCCGCATGACGATCGCCGCTCCGCGTACGGGCCCGGCCCGGCTGCACCTGAGCGAGAACGCCCACGGCGCCAGCCCGCTGGCGCTGCTGGCCGCGCGGGAGGCCCTCGACCCGTCGGCCGTCTACCCCGACCCGGCCCGCTCCGCGCCCGCGAAGGCCGTCGCCGCGCGGCTCGGTGTCGGGGAGCACCAGGTCGCCGTCGCCAACGGCAGCGACGAGCTGGTGCTGCTGTCCGCGCTCGCGCTCGGCGACCGCGACCGCCCCGGTGTCACCACCGCCGGCACCTTCCCCGGCTACCGCGTCTGCCTGACCGCCGTGGGGCGCGGCTGCGAGGAGATCCCGCTGGACGACGGCCACGTGGACGCGGACGCCGTCGCCGCCGCGATGGAGCGCGCGGGCATCGTCTACATCTGTCACCCGCACAACCCGTCCGGGGCAGTCCTGGACCGCGGCCGCATGGACCTGCTGGTCGAGCGGGCGGCCGTCACCGGCACTCCCCTGGTGGTCGACGAGGCGTACCTGGAGTTCGCCCCGGCCGGCACCCCGCAGCTGCGCGACTACCTGGGCAGCGGTGCCCCGTTGCTGTCGCTGCGGACGTTCTCCAAGGCGTACGGGCTGGCCGCGCTGCGGCTCGGCTACGCGGTGGGCAGCGCGGAACTCGTCGCCCGACTCCACGAGGTGCAGGGCACCATGCCGTTCAGCGCCAACGCCGTGGCCCAGGCCGCCGCCGTGGCCGCGCTCGCGGACCGCGACCACCTGGACGAGGTGCGCCGCCAGAACGCGCTGCAACGCGCCTGGTTCCGCAGCGAGTTGGAACGCAGGGGGCGGCGGTCGCTGCCCTCGGCGACGAACTTCGTGGCCGTCGCCGTCTCCGACCCGGCCGCCGCCGAGCGGTTGTTGGCGCAGGATCATGACATCCTCGTCCGCGATGCCGGACGTTTCGGTTTCGCCGGACATCTACGGGTGTCCCTCGGCCCCGCCAGGGACCTGGTGCGGTTGATGGACGCCCTCGATCTGATCGACCCCGTCCACTGACGGGACGCAACCCCCCTCAGGAGAACTCTGTGACCCACGCAGTCATCGTCAACGACCGGCAGCAGTACGCCCTGTGGCCGAACGGCACCGGTCTGCCCGAAGGCTGGCAGGCCACCGGCTGGACCGGCGGCGAGCAGGCCTGTCTGGACCGGATCGCCGAGCTGTGGAAGGACGGCCGGCCCGCCCCGGTGCGCCGGGCCGTCGCCGAGGACGCCGACCGGCCCGCCGTGCAGCTGCTGGCCACCCCGCGGCTGTGGATGCGCGAGGTGCTGCCCGAGGAGGCCGGGCAGATCACCGAGGGCGGCACCGCCGGGCTCGAATGGCTGGGCGGCACGCCCAGCGCGGAGACCCGGATCGCGGCGAAGATGCTGACGCGGGCCGCCGGTGCCGGGGTGCACGTGCCCGGCTGGGGCATGTACCTGCTGCTGCGCACGCAGGACGCCCGGGTGGTCGGCGCGATGGGCTTCCACGGCCCGCCGTCCGACGGCTCCGCGGAGATCGGCTTCGACCTCAACGGCGAGGCCAGGGGCCAGGGTTACGCCACCGAGGCACTGGGCGAACTCGCCGCCTGGTCGCTGCGCCAGGACAAGGTCGACACGGTCGTCGCCACGACCACCGAGGACAACGTCGCGTCGCAGCGCGTCATGGAACGCGCGGGCTTCGAGCTGCTGCCCGAGCGCGATCCGGAAGGTCTGTTCGTCTACCGGCTCACCCGCTGACCGGCTGTCCGCCGGTCCGCCAGAGGAATTCCGAGGAACAAGGTGTCCCGTTCACTCCGTGCCGAGGCGGCCCCCGCGGACATTGCCGCCGAGCCCCTCCCCCAGCCCTACACGTACCGCCGTCACGAGGCGGTGGAACCGGACTGGCGCCGCTTCCCCGGGTGGCGCGACGTCACCGAGCGGGAGTGGTGCGACCCCCAGTGGCAGCGCGCGCACTGCGTCAAGGGGGTCGGGGAGCTGCGCGCGGTGGCGGGCCCCGGCCTCGACGACGCGTTCTACGACGACGTCGAGGCCGACCAGCGCGTCCACGCGACGATGCCGGTCCTGCTGCCGCCCCACGTCCTGAACACGATCGCCCCGCACACCGGGGTGGAGACGGCCGCCTGGTACGAGGACCCGGTGCGCCGCTACATGCTGCCGGTCGCCTCCGACCGGCACCCGTTGTGGCCGAGCCACCCGCTCGCCTCCCGCGACTCGCTGCACGAGGCGGAGATGTGGGCGGTGGAGGGGCTGACCCACCGGTATCCGACCAAGGTGCTCGCCGAGCTGGTGAGCACCTGCCCGCAGTACTGCGGGCACTGCACCCGGATGGACCTCGTCGGGACGTCCACGCCGCAGGTCACCAAGTACCGTTTCGTGCTGCGCCCCGCCGACCGGCTGGACCGCATGATCGAGTACCTGCGGGCCACCCCGACGGTGCGCGACGTCGTCGTCTCGGGCGGCGACGTGGCCAATGTGCCCTGGCCGCGGCTCGCCTCGTTCGTCGGCCGGCTCCTGGAGATCGACTCGGTGCGGGACATCCGGCTCGCCAGCAAGGGCCTGGTCGGCCTGCCGCAGCACTGGCTCGCCCCGCAGGTCCTCGACGGGGTGGCGGACCTGTCCGCGACCGCCCGTGCCCGTGGGGTGTCACTGGCACTGCACACCCACGCCAACGCCGCCCAGCAGGTCACCCCGCTGGTCGCCCGCGCGTCCCGGGCCCTGCTCGACGCGGGCCTGCGCGACATCCGCAACCAGGGGGTGCTGCTCGACGGGGTCAACGGCACGACCGAGTCGCTGCTAGATCTGTGCTTCGCCCTGCTGGACACCGCCGGTGTCATGCCCTACTACTTCTACCTCTGCGACATGATCCCCGGTGCCGAGCACTGGCGGCTGCCGCTCGCCCGCGCCCAGGAGCTCCAGCGTTCGCTCATGGGGTACCTGCCCGGGTTCGCGACCCCGCGACTGGTCTGCGACGTGCCGTACGTCGGCAAGCGCTGGGTGGACCAGGTGGACGGCTACGACCGGGAGCGCGGCATATCGTCCTGGACGAAGAACTACCGCACGACCGTCGACCACGACGACCCGGCGGCGCTCGACCGGGTGCACCACTACTACGACCCGGTGCACACCCTGCCCCAGCAGGGGCGGGCGTGGTGGACGAGCGCGCAGGCACTGATCGGCGGGGCGTCGTGAGCACCGCGCTGGGACTGCACCGGGTGCGCGAGCCGCGGGGGGTGCTGCCGCAGGCCGCCCTCCGGCTCGACACCGATCCGTTTTTGGCCCCCGACGAGGTGCGTGTCGACGTCACCTGTCTGAACCTGGACGCGGCGTCCTTCCGGCAGTTGCGCGAGGCGCACGGCGGGGACGGCGACGCGGTGCGGGCGGCGGTGTGCGCGCTGATGCGCGACCGGGGCAAGATGCACAACCCGGTGACCGGTTCGGGCGGCATGCTGATCGGCACCGTCGCCGAGGTGGGGCCCGAATCCCCGCTGGGGCTGCGGCCCGGCGACCGGGTGGCGACCCTGGTGTCGCTGACCCTGACCCCGCTGGAGATCACGGACGGCCTGCGCGACTGGGACGGCCGCAGCGAGCGGGTCCCGGCGCGCGGCCACGCCATCCTGTTCGGCCGCTCCGTCGCCGCGGTCCTGCCGGACGACCTGCCGGACGAACTGTCCCTGTCCGTCCTGGACGTGTGCGGTGCCCCGGCGCTGACGGGGCGGCTGGTCGCCTCGTACGCGCGGGGCGGCGGCGCCGCGCCCTCGGTGCTGGTGCTGGGGGCCAGCGGCAAGTCGGGTTCCCTGTCGCTCGCCGCCGCCCGCCGCGCCGGGGCCGGCCGGATCGTCGGAGTGGTGCCGGACGCCGCCGAGGATGCGGCCCTGACCGCTTCCGGTCTCGCGGACGAGGTGGTGCGGGCGGACGCGAGGGACGCCGTCGCCCTGCACGCACTGCTCGAAGGACGGGGCGGCCCGGCCGACGTGACGGTGGTGTGCACGGACGTGGCGGGGTGCGAGCACGCGGCGATCCTGGCCACCCGCGACGGCGGCACGGTGGCGTTCTTCTCGATGGCGACGTCGTTCAGCACGGCCGCGCTCGGTGCCGAGGGACTGGGCCGCGACGTCACGATGCTGATCGGCAACGGGTACCAGCCCGGCCACAGCGACCTGGCCCTCGGCCTGGTGCGCGAGGAGCCGGGGGTGCGCGCCCTGTTCGACCGGGTACCGGGAACAACGGCCCGTACGACCGGGGCCCGTACCACTGCGGACCGTACGGCTGCGGACCGTACGGCTGCGGACCGCGCCCCCGCGGGCGCCGGGGCCGTCGAAGCCCTCGCAGCCGTCGGGAACGGGGCGGCCCGGTGACCGCCCCCGCACCGCCCGTCCACGGCAAGCTCCACCTCGACCCGGACGTCGTCGCACGGGCCCGCGCCCTGGCCGTCCGCGCCGGACGCCCCGTCGTCGACCTCGCCCGCTCCCACACCACCGTCTCCGTCGAACGGGCCACGCTGCGGCTGGCCGGGCTCGACGGCGCCGACCCCGAGGGCATCCCCTGGGTGAACCGCCTCGTCGACGCCGTGGCCGATTCCGTCGGCCTGGAGCACGGCGTCTGCCTGCCGGTCTGGCACGCGCTGCGCACCGGACCGTACCGCGACCTCACCGACCTGGCGGCGCACGCCGCCGCCCGCACCGTGCCGTTCCGCGTCCCCGGGGGCGCGGACGCCGGGGCGGCGGCTGCCGGGGCGCACCGCGCGGTCGCCCGCGGCCTGGCCGCCATCGACGCCCGGCGCGCCGAACGGGACCGCATGGTAGGCGAGTTGGGCGATCCGCCCGCGCCCTGGATCTATCTGATCGTGGCGACCGGCGACATCTACGAGGACATCCGGCAGGCCCGCGCGGCGGCGCGCGGCGGCGCGGACGTGATCGCGGTGATCCGCTCCACGGGCCAGTCGCTGCTGGACTACGTGCCGCAGGGCGCGACCCGGGAGGGCTACGCCGGCACCTACGCCACCCGGGAGAACTTCCGGCTGATGCGGGCCGCGCTCGACGAGGTGTCCGCCGAACTCGGCCGCTACGTACGGCTCACCAACTACGCGTCCGGGCTGTGCATGCCGGAGATCGCGGCGCTGGCCGGTCTCGAACGCCTCGACATGATGCTCAACGACTCGATGTACGGCATCCTCTTCCGCGACATCAACCCGGTGCGCACCTTCGTCGACCAGCGTTTCTCCCGGCAGTTGCACGCCCGCGCGGGCATCCTCATCAACACCGGCGAGGACAACTACCTGACGACCGCCGACGCGGTGGACGCCGCCCACACGGTGACGGCAAGTCAGCTGCTGAACGAGTACTTCGCGAAGGAGGCGGGCCTGCCGGACGGGCAGCTCGGCCTCGGGCACGCCTTCGAGATCGACCCGGACCGGCCGGACTCGTTCCGGCTGGAGCTGGCACACGCGATGCTGGCCCGTGAGCTGTTCCCCGAGGCGCCGCTGAAGTGGATGCCGCCGACCCGGCACATGACCGGTGACGTCTTCCGCGGCTACCTCCTCAACGGCTTCTTCAACCTGGCGGGGGCGCTGACCGGGCAGAGCATCCTGCTGGTCGGAATGATGACCGAGGCCGTCGTCACCCCGTTCCTGTCCGACCGCGACCTGGCGCTGCAGAACGTCCGTTACGTCCTGGGCTCGGCGGGTTCGCTGGCCGAGGACTTCCGCCCCGCCCCCGACGGTTTCATCGCCCGGCGCGCCCACCACGTGCTCGACGAGGCGGTCGGTCTGCTGGAGCAGATCTGCGACCGGGGCCTGCTGGACGCCATCGGGCGCGGCACGTTCGGCGGGATGCGGCGCCCCGCGGACGGCGGACGGGGCGCGGACGGCGTCGTGCGCCGCGCACCCGGCTACCGCAATCCGGCCACCGACCTCCTGGAAGGAACCGAGGCCCGATGAACACCGACCCGTGGACCACCGGGCCCCGCCCCGAGAACCGGACCGGCCCGCACGAGGACCTGCCCGAGGCCCCGTACGGGAGCCCGTACGACGGCCCCGCGAACGGCCCGTCGAACGGCCCGCAGGACGGGCCGGAGGGCGACCGCGTCATCCGCCCCTACGGCGACACCACCGACGACGGCATGGTGCAGCTGTCCTTCACCCTGCCCCTGCCGCACGGCCCGCGCGCCGAGGGCGCCGCGCTCCAACTGGCCCGCCGCATGGGCATGGAGCGCCCCCTGGTCGTGCACAGCAAGGCGGTCGGCGGCACCGACTTCAGCTTCTTCGTGGTGTACGGGGCCGTCGCCCACACCGTGGACCTCGACCGGGTCGTGGTGGCCGAGCGGGACTACCCGCTGCTGTCCGCCAAGGAGGCCGACGCGGCGGTACGGGACCGGCTCGGCCGCAGGCTCGTGGTGCTGGGCGCCTGCATCGGCACGGACGCGCACACCGTGGGGATCGACGCGATCCTCAACATCAAGGGCTTCGCCGGCGAGAAGGGCCTGGAGTACTACAAGCAGATGCGGGTCCTGAACCTGGGCGCCCAGGTCCCGGTCGGGGAGCTGGTGCGCCGGGCCGGGGCCGAGCGCGCCGACGCCGTCCTGGTCTCGCAGGCCGTCACCCAGCGGGACGCCCATCTCACCAACGTCCGGGAGCTGAGCGCCGAACTGCGGGCCACGTTCGCCGAGCACGAGCGTCCCCTGCTCGTGGTGGGCGGCCCCCGCTTCGACCCGGCCGCCGCGGCGGCGCTGGGCGCGGACCGGATCTTCGGCCGCGGCACCACGCCGGGCGACGTCGCCAGCTATCTGGTGCACGCCCTGGTGCCCGCCGCCGCCCCCGTCGTACCCGCAGCCGTCCTGGAGGACGTCGGATGACCGGCGCCCCACCACCCGTGTCCCATGCTCACCTGGGAGGTCCCATGAACACCCGTCCCGAGGACGGTCCGGGCGGGCTGCCCGGACTGGACCGGCTCGCCGATGACGTCGGCACCCTGCTGGACGCCATCGGCCGGGAACCGGCCCGCCCGGCGGAGTCCGCCGACCGCCTCGACACCCGGTTCGCCGCGGTGGCCGCCCGCAACGCCGCCCGCACCGCCGTGTCCGACGCCGAGGGCGAGCTGAGCTACCTCGAACTGGAGTGGCTCGCCGACGCCGTCGCGCAGCGCCTGGAGGGACGCACCGGGCCCGGCCGGCTGGTCGCGCTGCGCGCCGCCCGCACCCGGTACGCCCCCGGGGCGGTCCTCGGCATCCTGCGTTCCGGTGCCGCGTACCTGCCCGTCGACCCCGGTTATCCGGTGGCCCGGCAGGAGTACCTGCTGGAGGACGGCGCGGTCGAGATCGTCCTGTCCGACAGTGGTCTGCTGGCGGACGAGACGCCGATCGCCAAGGCGGGCCCGTTCGTCCTGGCGACCCGTGCCGTGTCCGGTGCGGGCACCGCCCCGGCCGGGCCGAGGGTGCCCGAGGACACCGCCTACGTCATCCACACCTCCGGCTCCACCGGCGCCCCCAAGGGCTGTGTGGTCGGGCACGATCAGGTGCTGGCCCTGCTGGACGCGGCCGTGCCGCTGCTGGGCACGGGCCCGGACGACGTGTGGACGCTGTTCCACTCGCTGAGTTTCGACTTCAGCGTCTGGGAGCTGTGGGGGCCGCTGCTGTACGGCGGGCACGCCGTCGTCGTCGACCGCGAGACCGCCACGGAGCCCGCCGAGTTCGCCCGGCTGCTCGCGGACCGGGGCGTCACCGTCCTCAACCAGGTGCCCTCCGCCTTCGGCAACCTGGTCGTCGAGGCCGCCGCCGAGAAGATCCGGCTGCCCGCGCTGCGCCGGGTCGTCTTCGGCGGGGAGGCGCTGGTGCCCGCCGACGCGAGGCGCTGGTGGGACTCCGGGATCGCCCCGGACGCCGAGCTGGTCAACATGTACGGGATCACCGAGACCACGGTCCACGTCACGTACTGCCCGATCACCCCGGCCGTCCTGGCGGGCGCGGTCCCCGGCCGCACCCCGATCGGGCGTCCGCTGCCGCATCTGTCGGTCTCGTTGCGCGACGCCGAGGGCCGGCCCGTGCCGCCGGGCGAGCGCGGCGAGATGTGGGTCGCCGGCAGCGGGGTCGCCCACGGGTACCTGGGACGGCCGGAGCTGACGGGGCAGCGCTTCGTCGACACGGGCGACGGCTCCGGCCGCCACTACCGCAGCGGGGACTGGGCCGTGGCCGACGAGGACGGGCTGCTGTACTACGCGGGCCGGCAGGACGGCCAGGTGAAGCTGCGCGGTTTCCGCATCGAGCTGGGCGAGATCGAGTCGGTGCTGCGCGCGGTGCCGGGTGTGTCGGGCGCGGCCTGTCTGGTGACGGAGACCCGGCACGGGGACCAGTCGCTCACCGCGTACATCGTGGCGGAGCGGGCGGACGTCCCGGCGAGCGCGGTGCGGTCCGTGCTGGCCGAGCGCCTGCCCGCGCACATGGTGCCCCAGCGGGTGTGCCATCTGGACCGGCTGCCGGTGACGCACAACGGCAAGCTGGACCGGGCGGCGCTGGCCGCGTGACGGGGCATCGGGGACGGGCATCGACACCGGCGTCCGTGCCCGTCGCCGGGCGCGGCGCCGGCGTCGGCGTCGGCGGTTGACGTCGGTTTCCGTGCGCGCCTCTGTTCCAGGTGTCTTCCCCGACACCACTGAACAAGTTTGACCAGTCGTCCCGAGGACCGTACCCTGCACAACTAGTCAAATTTGATTACTGACTGAGGGAGGGCACTTTGCCTGTCCACGATCCGGCGATCGTCGTCGAGGGACTGCGGAAGAGGTACGGGGACGAGCAGGCCCTCGACGGCCTCGACCTCACGGTCGGAGCCGGGACCGTCCAGGGGGTGCTCGGCCCGAACGGCGCCGGCAAGACCACGGCCGTGCGCATCATGTCCACGCTGCTGCGCCCCGACGAGGGGCGCGTCGAGGTGGCGGGGATCGACGTGCGGACCCGGGCCGACGAGGTGCGTTCACGGATCGGGCTGCTCGGCCAGAACGCCGCCGTCGACGAGGAGCTGAGCGGCCGTCAGAACCTGGAGATGTTCGGCCGTCTCCATCACCTCGGCGCGCGTCGGGCCGGTGCCCGGGCCGATGAGCTCCTGGCCCGGTTCGGGCTCGAGGACACCGGCAACAAGGCGGTCGAGCAGTACAGCGGCGGCATGCGGCGGCGGCTCGACCTCGCGGTGTCGCTCATCTCCCGGCCGCAGGTGCTCTTCCTGGACGAGCCCACGACCGGGCTCGACCCCCGCGGCCGCACGGAGGTGTGGAACGCGGTGCGCTCACTGGTGGACGGCGGCACGACCGTCCTGCTGACCACGCAGTACCTGGAGGAGGCCGACCAACTGGCCGACCGGATCGCGGTGGTCGACCGCGGGAAGGCCGTCGCGGAGGGCACGGCGGACGAGCTGAAGTCCAGGACCGGCGGCGACCGCATCGACGTGGTCCTGCACGACACCGCCCGGCTGGCGCACGCGGCCTCCCTCCTGCCCGGTGACGTGGTGGTGGACGAGGACCGGCGGATGCTCAGCGCCCCGGTCACCGACCGGATGGCCGCGCTGACCGGGACCGTGCGGGCACTGGAGGCGGCCGGCATCGAGGCGCAGGACATCATGGTGCGCCGGCCGACGCTCGACGAAGCCTTCATCCATCTGACGAAGGAGGACGCCGCATGAGTGCGGTCCACGGCGCGGGCACGGCGCACGGCACGGGTTCGAAACCGGGCTGGGCGGCCGCCGACTCCTGGACGATGACCAGGCGCGAGCTGGCGCACTGGGCGCGCCGCCCCGTACAGGTGGTCGTCGGCCTGTTCTTCCCGGTGATGATGCTGCTGATGTTCGGCTACCTGATCGGCGGCGGGCAGGGCATCACGGGGGACTTCAAGGACTACCTGGTGCCGGGCATGCTCACGATGACCATGGCCTTCGGCCTGGAGTCGACGATGCTCTCCGTCACCCAGGACCTCGGCAAGGGGGTCATCGACCGGTTCCGCTCGATGCCCATGAACTCCGGCGCGGTCCTGGTCGGACGGAGCGTCGCCGACATGCTGCAGTCGGTCGTCGGCCTGGCCGTGATGATCGCGGTCGGATACGCGATCGGCTGGCGTTGGCACGGGGGAATCGGCGCCTTCCTGGGCGCGGCGGGACTGCTGTTGCTGCTGCGGTTCGCGATGCTGTGGATCGGCATCCATCTGGCGATGGTCGCGGGCAAACCGGAACTGGTGCAGGCGGTGCAGATCCTGGTCTGGCCGGTCGGCTTCCTCTCCAACGCCATCGCCTCGCCCGGGTCGATGCCGTCGTGGCTGGGCGCGGTCGTGGAGTGGAACCCGATGTCGGCGACGGCCGGCGCGGTACGCGACCTGTTCGGCAATCCGGGCGCGGGCGGCGACTCCTGGGCCGCGACCCACGCGGAACTCCTCGCGGTGGCCTGGCCGGTGGCCCTGATCGCGGTGTTCTTCCCGCTGGCCGTGAAGCGGTTCCGGGACCTGAGCCGCTGACGGATCCGGTCCCGGCGTCCGATCCGGCCCGCCGGGGCCGACCACCGCTCCGGGTGACGCCCGGAGCGGCTCGGTGCTCCACGGGGTCGCGTCATGAGTTCCGGTGACCGCGAGGCCCGATGTCCTCTACATGCCAACCGCGGAACTTGACAATTACGCCTTACGCATTAGCGGTCCGGAATAACAATCCGGCACAGATCAATACCGACGGCACCGTTTCGACGGCCCACTCGACAAGCACAATTCCCGCTGCTACGGTCGCTCGCCAATCGGGCGGCCACTCCAATTCCTCGCGGTGCGGCCCGGGTTATACCGGAAGCCCCTCATGCCCGTAATTCCGCAAAGGAGGCGCCCATGCGCCGCGGCATCGCCGTCGCTCTGACCATGCTTCTCGCCTGCCTGGGGACCACGGTTCCGCTCGGGTCCGCGCACGCGGCCCCCGGCGCCCCGTTCAAACTCCCCTATCCCGCCGGATCGGCGTACACGATCACGCAGACGCCCGGCAGCGGTTATTCGCACAATGACGACTACAACCGCCATGCCGTCGACTTCGCCATGCCCACCGGGACTCCGATCGTCGCTTCCGCCGCCGGCACCGTCTACTTCGAGGGATGGTCGACCGGCGGGGGAATCATGGCGCTGATCGACCACGGCAACAATCGGTGCAGCCAGTACGCCCACCTCAGTTCCACGATCGTCGACGCCGGGCAGAGGGTGGCACAGGGCCAGCGGATCGGCACGTCCGGGGCCACCGGAAACGCGACCGGTCCGCACCTGCACTGGAACATCGTCCACTGCAACAGCCAGCTCAGCCGCGAGATACCCGACTCGGTGGAGACCGGCACCAATTACCCCACCGGCTACGCACCGGTGAGCCGGAACGGCCTGCAGACGCTGTGGCCCGACGGTGAGCGGGTGTCCGACTTCAGCGGCGACGGCAAGTCCGACGTACTGGGCGTCAATTCCTCGGGGAACCTGCTGTACTACCCGCACAACGGCACCGGCCTCAGCAGTCCCAGGCAGATCGGGCAGGGCTGGGGCACGTTCAAGCACGTCATGGCCGCCGACTGGAGCGGCGACGGTGCCGCGGACGTGCTCGGCGTCGACGGGTCGGGGAGACTCCTGTACTACCCCAACAACAGCTACAAGCTCACCGCCCCCACACAGATCGGGCAGGGCTGGGGCACGTTCAAGCAGGTCATGGCCGCCGACTGGAGCGGCGACGGCAGGGCCGACGTACTGGGTGTCGACGGCTCGGGCAACCTGCTGTACTACGCGCACAACGGCACCGGGCTGAGCAATCCCGTGAAGATCGGGCCGGGTTGGGGCACGTTCAAGCACGTCATGGCCGCCGACTGGAGCGGCGACGGCAGGGCCGACGTACTGGGTGTCGACGGCTCGGGGAACCTGCTGTACTACGCGCACAACGGCACCGGGCTGAGCAGCCCCGTGAAGATCGGACACGGCTGGGGCACGTTCAAGCACGTGTTCACCTCCGACTTCAGTGGTGACGGCAGGGCCGACGTACTCGGTGTCGACGCGTCGGGGAACCTGCTGTACTACCCGCACAACGGCACCGGCCTGAGCAGCCCCGTGAAGATCGGGCCGGGTTGGGGAACGTTCAGGCACGTGTTCTGATCCGTCCTCCACCCCGTTCGTGGTGCCCTGCACCGACGATCACGGCCACCGCTCCGTGGAGCGGTGGCCGTGGTCGTGGCCGTGGTCGTGGCCGTGTCCGGTGGTCGTCGGTGGGTGGGGTCAGTAGCGGTAGTGGTCGGGCTTGTACGGGCCCTCGACCTCGACACCGATGTACGCGGCCTGCTCCGGGCGGAGC